>DASSRO010000067.1:0-9696 GCA_035701745.1 Candidatus Sulfotelmatobacter sp.
GGCCGCTTTCGCGAAGGGCTTCTTCGGGGAAATCGTTCTTGAGGCGGTCGCGCAGAAGGAAGCCGGAATCGGGGGCATAGCCAATGCGGAATCGCGCAATCATCTCCTGGTCGAGGCCGCGCCCGGCAAGGTATTCGCGGGCCCGCGCGCCTTCGGGCCGCCGCAGGCAGTCCTGAAAGAAGGCGACCGCCCGTTCGTGGACGTCGAGCAACTGCCCCCGCAGTCGGGCTTCCTGGGCTTCGCCGGGGGATGAGTAAGCCGTTTTGGGCAGGGGAATTCCCAGCTTCTGCGCGACCGCCCGCACGGCTTCGGGGAAGGTGATGTTTTCAATCTTCTGCACGAAGCTGAAGACATCTCCGGAAACGCCGCATCCGAAACAGTGGAAGAACTGCCGCGTGGCGTGCACCGAGAACGACGCGGTCTTCTCTCCATGAAACGGGCACAGCCCGGCATAGTTCTGCGCCCCGGCCTTTTTCAGCTTGACGTAGTCGCCGATGATGCGGACGATGTCGGCCTGCTGCTTGACCGTGTACGCGAAGTCGCCGGGGTTCGCCATATTTGATCGAGGACAGAGATCTCCTCATGGATTGTCAGGGAGAAAGGGTGCTGAGGGAAATATACCGTAAGGGGTTTGCTGTGGAGAAGCTGTGGAATAGGCAACTATTCCGTTAACATGCGAGCAAAAAGCAGCAGTTATTGCTGAATCGACGCTGCATTTTCGGCGCTTATAGGGATGCTTCGACTACGCTCAGCAAGACAGGGTTATGCAGGACGTGCTCCGGTCATGGGCTCTCAACTCCTGCGCGGTTCTGCCGATAGAGTTCCAGGGGGCAATTTTTCCGCGCCGTGCTGACGGTAGATCAATACGCTGCATCGATCGTCGAGAAATACCGGATCATTCCCGACACCAGATCCACTTCGCACCACGCCGCCGACAAAGTTGTTCCGCTTCTCAAGCAATGGGCGAAACAATATCTCCAAGGGTTGACGCTTTCCGGGGCTTACGCCAAGAACACGGCCATCAGCCTGTCGTCGCACGTGGACGTGCTGATCGCGCTCAGCCCTATTCCCGGCATGGATATGAAAAGCATTTTCTGGAGCCTGTTCAAATTTCTGAGTGACCAGGATCTGCGTCCCCGCACGCGCGACGTGTCGATCCGGCTGGAGACGGGGAAAGCGTCTGTGGATCTCATCCCCTCCTGCCGCGAACACGAAGGAGCAGGCAACGAATTATTGAACAAGCGAACCGGACAGACGATACAAACTGACATTGCGCGGCACATTCATCTGGTCGGCAACTCGGGGCGGCAGCAGGAAATCTGCGCCTTAAAAATCTGGCGCGAGCGCCTGTCGCTGGATTTCCCATCGTTTTATCTCGAACTCACGGTGCTGCGCGCTTTGGGCCAGGAGCGATTCGACCAGTTGGCCGACAATGTTCTCGCCGTGTTTCGCCATCTTTCCAGCCGCTTTGAGCAGGCCGTAGTCGCCGACCCAGCCAACTCGGAGAACATTGTGTCGAACGACCTTTCGGCGGCAGATAAAAGCGCCATCGCCAAAGCCGCGCGCGACGCGCTCTACGACGAGAACTGGAAGAAGATCCTCTGGTAAAGCCTGAGCCTCGCCTCTACGCTGCCTTCACACCCGCAACTCCACTACCGTTGCGCCGCCGCCGCCTTCGTTCTGCGGAGGCTCGGCCACCGAAGCGACGTGCGGATGCTGTTGCAGCAACTGCCGCAGGGCTTTTCGCAGGATGCCCATGCCGCTGCCGTGAACCACGCGGATGCGCGGCAGGCCAGCAAGAAATGCGCGATCCACGAACTTTTCGACTTCGCGCGAGGCGTCGTCCACCGTCCGTCCGATGACGTTGATCTCGCTGGGCACACTGGCATCCTCATTTTCCAGCGAGACGGAAATTCCCCGCGAACGCGCCGCCTTGACGGGAGATTCAGTCCCCTGTCCTTGCGCGCCGGCCAGCACTTCGGCAATGTCGTCGCGCGCGATCTTCATCTTCATCGCGCCCATCTCCACTTCGAAGTGGCTGTCGTCGATCTTGCGCACCACGCGCGCCGGACGTCCCGTCGATTTCAGTTTCACGGTGTCGCCCTGGGAGACGTGCTTCACTATCTGCGGCTGCGCGTGCGGATCGCCGTGATCGGATCCGGTGGAATGGGCCACGACAGTCGAATCGAACTGATCGCGGAATTCGCGGCGCAGCTTCGCAATGCGGCGTTCCGCATCTTTCGAAAGCTTCTGCGCCGCCACGCGATCCTGCACTGCGTTTACTGCCTCGCGCGCGTGATACTCGAAATCGCGCAGCAGGCTGTCGAGCTTCTTTTCCATTTCGCGGACTTTGGCCTGCTGCTCTTTGCGGCCCTCGACGGCGAGATGCGCTTTCTCGCGCTCCAGTTCCTGCTCACGCGTCTTCAGGCGGAGGCGCTCGCTTTCGGCCTCGCGCAAATTCGCGTGAAGCTTGTCGAGAAATTGGCCGACGTCGCGAGCCTGCGTTCCCAGACGAGCCCGCGCGCTATCGACAATGGTGGGATTCAAGCCCAGCCGCCGCGCGATGTTGATGCCCGCCGACGCGCCGGGCACGCCGACTTTCAATTCATAAGTCGGCTGCAGAGTGGCCTCATCGAAACCGACCGACGCGTTCACGACGCCGGGCGTGTTCGCGGCATAGACCTTGAGCGAGGTGTGGTGGGTGGAGATCACGGTCATGCAGCCAATGCTGCCAAAGTGTCCGGCAATCGCGACGGCCAGGGCCGCGCCCTCTTCCGGGTCGGTCGCCGAGCCAAGCTCGTCCAGCAGCACCAGCGAGTGCGCAGTTGCGGTGCGCGAGATGAAATCGATATTGGTGACGTGGGCCGAGAACGTAGAAAGATTTTGCTCGATCGACTGGTAGTCGCCAATATCGGCGAGCACGGCGTCGAACACGGGAAGCTCCGCGCGGTCCGCGGGGACGGGAAGTCCCGATTGCGCCATCAAGGCGAGCAGGCCGACGGTTTTCAGGGTGACCGTCTTGCCGCCGGTGTTCGGCCCGGTGATGATGAGTTGCCGGCGATCGCCTTCCAGTTCCACGCTCACGGGAACCACGGCGATGCTTTTGAGTTTCAGATTGCGCTCCAGCAGGGGATGGCGGGCGTTGTGCAGCAAGAGCCGAGCTGCGCTCGGCGGACAGCCGAGGCGGCTGTCCCCACATAGATCAAGATCATCCCCTCTGAGCTTTGCTTCTACGCAGTTGTAGTCTTCGGCGAAGCGCGCTTTGGCAAATTGCAGTTCGAGCTCGGCAAGCACATCAACGGCGGCCAGGATCGCCCCGGCCTGCGACCCGATGCGCTGCGTCATCTCCAGCAGGATGCGGTGAATCTCTGCCAGTTCTTCTTCCAGAAGCCTCACCAGTTCATTGTTCTGCTCGATGGTTTCCAGCGGCTCGACGAATACCGTCTGCCCGCTCGAACTCGCGCCGTGCACCACGCCCTGCACGCGGCGTTTCTGCTCGACTTTTACGGGGATTACGAAGCGTTCGCCGCGGATGGTCACGAGTTCATCTTGCACGGTGCCGCCCTCAGCCAGCCGGCGCAAATATCCGCCCAGGGATTCCTGAATGGAGCGCCGCTGCTTTTCGATCTCGCGGCGAATGCGCGACAGCTCTGGCGAAGCCTTGTCTTCCAGCGTGCCATCCGGCTGGATTTTATTGCGGAAGAAGCGCAGGAATTCCGTGAAGTCGACAATCTGCGCGTTGAGTACGCGCACTCCGCCCCAGTCGGACTTCATAGTCGCAGGTGGATGCAGCGCAATTTCGCGCCACTCGGCCGCGCGGTCGACGACGAGAATCACGTCGCGAATTTCAGTGGTTTCCAGGGTTGCGCCCGCGATGCGCGATTTCTCCACCAGAAGATGGATTTCACTCAGTCCGGAAAAATCGAACTGGCCGCCCACGCGCCGGAATTCGCGAACCTCGCTGGCCAATTCTTGTTGAGCCTGAATCCAGTGGGGATCCGTGGACGGAGTGAGAGCCGCGATCCGCTGCTGCCCCAGGGGAGAAGACGCGTATCCACGCAGCATTTCCCGGAGCGCATCGAACTCCAGCACTCGCGCCGAACTGTGAGTGAGCGCCTCCGACATTGCATTTCATGGTACAGCAGCAGAGCTCCAGCAGAATGGGAGACGGGGGGTGTTTATTTCGGGAGTCTAAGCCGAAGGTCAGAAGCCGGAGGTAGGATTGGTCAGTCTCCCACAGCACCGGCGACTTTCGCCGCCGGCTTCGGTTCCGCGGGGAGCCGCACCACGAACACCGCGCCACCTTCCGGCCTGTTCTCGCAGCTAATTTGGCCGCTATGGTCCAGGATCACGCCGTAGACTGCGCTTAAGCCGAGGCCAGTCCCCTTGCCGACGGGCTTGGTGGTGTAGAAGGGGTCGAAAACGCGCTTGGGCTCGCGAATTCCGGGTCCGGAATCGGCAAACTGCAACACGGCATGGCGGCCGTCGCGATTTGCGGTAATTTCCACTGACCCGCCGCCAACCTCGTCCAGCGCGTCCATGGCATTTTCGATGATTTCGACAAATGTCTGAAACAGCTGGTTGGCATTGCCATGCACCTTGGGGAAATCCGGCGCAGTCGAGAGATCGACGCGAATTTTTCCAGGCAGGCGGCGCGACTCCAACATCTGGATCGCACGTTGCAGCAAGACGACCACGTCCACCGCAATTTTTTCCGCGGACGATTGCTGCGCAAAACTCAACAGGTCCGAGACCAGATTGCGGGTGCGCCGGGCCTGATTCATGATCTTCCGCAGTAATGCGTTCTGTTCTTCGCTCAGGTGTTCCTTCGCCCACAGCTGCTCCGAAAATCCCATGATCGCGCCCAAAGGATAATTGATGTCATGGGCCGCTCCTGCCACCAGGTGGCCGAGTGTTGCCAGCTTTTCTTTCTGTACCAGTTCGCTCTGCAAACGCTTCTGGTTCTCGTACCCGCGGCGCGACTCCTGCAGCAGCGTCATCAGCGCCTGGTCTTGTACATACTGGCGCAGGAACACCAAAGCCCCCAGAAGCAACATGGCCACCAGCACCGTACCAACCCGGAAGGCTCGGGAAGGCGCTGCCGATTTATCGAGCAAAACCGTCCACAAGCCGAGAACCGGCAAGGAAAGCAGAGCCGCCATTACGAACCGTGGAATCACTTTCTTCCAGCGCGGGTCCAGCGTCGCCTGGCGGCTGCCCAGATCCCATTCCCGCGCGGATAAAGCTGCGGCCGCCATCCATGCCAGTGTCGCAACGAACGGGAGATCGTACAGGCTTCCCGAGTAATATTTGCGAGCCATGACTGCGCGCTCGAGCAATTGCGATCCCAGGGTGTACAGCAGGGCCGCAAAGAAGAAATGCCGATACAGCCGCCGCCACCCGCCCGAACTGGTCCATGCCGCCTGCCCCAGCACCGCCAGCAGCAGAATGCCTTCCAGCAGATAGAGCCTGATGTAGCAGCGGTTGTAGAGGTCAACATCCAGCGCCACGTACTGGTGAGGGAAAACGATAAAGGCGTAGAGAAAGATCCACCATCCCAGCAGCATCAAAAAATTTCGCAGGCTGAGATGAGCTTTGCCTTGATTCCTTACCAGGTCGGGACGCCAACCTACGGCGGCAATCATGGGTACGGCATGAAAAAAAAGGATGATGTCAAAGAACGAGGTATTGGGAATGTTGCGGCGCAGCCAAATATCGCGATACGTCCAAGCCGCCTGACTGCAAATCCACAGGGAAAATCCGAGAGCGATGAGCGTCCAGAAACTACGCTCCTGTCCGGGACGAGCGGACGCATTGGCGGCTGCGATTCCGATGGCCGCTAACATGAGTGCCAGTTCCGCCAGATCGGCGAATTTCGTGAGCGCGTCGCTCTGGGGAGCAACCACCGACACGGCTGCAAAAGCCAGCGTGAATGCCGCCGCAAGCGCAAACCAGCGGTATGGTTGAAGCACACTCATCCGCCCTAATTCTATGGCACCGAATTGATCGTTCCGAGGTGCCTTCGGGAAACTGTGGGTTACTTTCGTCATACCCCCCCTCCCCGACACCCCGTGCAGCCACGCCCCAGCCGGGGAAGTTGACGCCTTCCGAGCCGGAGCTGGATTCAATCCTGCTCACACATGCCAAATGGTCTAAAATCAGGGGGGAGGGCATGGAAGCGACCCTCCGGTGACTCGCCATGACATTCCCCATAACCCGACTTCGGCGCCTCCGCCGCACGGCGGAGCTGCGCAACCTGGTGTCTGAAACCCGGCTCACTCCCGACGCATTTGTCTATCCCATGTTCGTGTGCCCGGGCGAGGGCGTCCGCAAGGCCGTCCGCTCTATGCCTGGCGTTTTCAATTTGTCGGTGGACGAGGCGGTGAGCGAGGCGCAGCAAGTGCATTCCCTTGGCGTGCCGTCGGTAATTCTGTTCGGCCTGCCCGACAAGAAAGACGACGTCGCCACCGGGGCTTGGGCCGACGACGGCATCGTGCAGCAGGCCGCCCGCGCCATCAAGCGCGAAGTCCCCGGCCTGATTCTGATGGGCGATGTTTGCCTGTGCGAATACATGTCGCACGGCCACTGCGGGATTGTGAAAGCGACATCGACTCCCAAATCGCTCGGTGCCGCAGTCGCCGAACCGCCTTCAAAGGCCGCCAACCTCGCGGGCTCCGTTGTGCCCGGCACCGACTACGAAATCCTGAATGACGCTTCGCTCGAGCTTCTGGCTCGCACTTCGGTCTCGCTGGCCAAGGCGGGCATCGACATCATTGCCCCGTCCGACATGATGGACGGCCGCGTGGCTGCCATCCGGCGCGCGCTCGACCAGGCCGACCTCACTAATACGCCAATCCTTTCCTACGCTGCGAAGTTCGCATCGGGCTACTACGGCCCGTTCCGCGAGGCTGCCGACTCTGCTCCGCAATTCGGCGACCGCCGGTCTTATCAAATGGATGGCGCGAACCTGCGCGAGGCCATGCGCGAAATCGAAGCCGACATCGAAGAAGGCGCCGACATGATCATGGTCAAGCCCGCGCTGCCTTATCTCGATATAATCTCCGCCGCGCGCGATCGCTTCGAGTTGCCGCTGGCCGCCTATCAAGTGTCGGGAGAATACGCCATGATCGAAGCCGCCGCGCAGAATGGCTGGATCGAACGCGACCGCGTCATGATGGAGTCGCTGCTCAGCATCCGCCGCGCCGGAGCAAGCATCATCCTCACCTACTACGCCAAAGACGCTGCCAGGCTGCTCGGGTAAGTTTGTTTGCCTGCGTGTCTGGATGGTCTGCGTTGCAAGAACAAGGGGAGCGGGCAGGAGTGCCCGCTCCACACAAACCGCTCCCCACAAACCGCTCCCCACAAGGCGCTCTCCACGAGCAAACTGCCAAATGAAAAAAGCCACGGCTCTCCGCGGCTTTGTTCTGGCCTGTGGAAGGTTCGAACTATTTGGAGTGCTTGTCTTTGTAGATGGTCTTGCTGACGCGGTTCTGGCGCTGGTTGAGATGATTCTGCTCAGCCTTGGTCAGATGTCCGCCATGCTTGGCCATGTCGCGCTTTTGCTGGTTCTGAATGCTCTGTTCGCGCTTTTCCAGATGCGCGGTCTGTCCCGGCGTCAGCTTGCCGTTCTTTACGCCGTTCGCGATGCGCTTCTGCTGGTTGGTTTCGCGGCCATTGACCTGGTTCACGCGCGGATGGCCGGGATCGACTTGCCCCGGACCGGCTTGAGGTTGTGCGGCAGCGGCCCCAACAAACATCAGACCACTCGCCGCCAGAACTAACAGGGACTTCGTAGCTGTATTGATCATGGTTGAGCAAACCCCCGCGTAGAAGCTTAGTGGCGCACGATTGGGCCGGGCTAGTTACGAAGGTTCGAGCACTCTTAGAAAAAGCTGGCAACCAGATTTCCCTCGGTGACTTCCGCGGCAGTAGCAGAGCCGAAATCTTAACCGCTCTACGCTCCGGAACTCTGGCCGCTGGCGAACTTCACCTCGACGAGCTTGCGATCGGCGTCAGAGACCTTGAACATCTCCCGCGGCTTCAGGCTCATGAAGCTGGCCACAAAGACGTCGGGAATCTGCCCGATGCGCGTGTTATAGGTGTTGACGTCGTCGTTGAAAAATTCGCGGCGGTCGGCAATGCGCTCTTCCAGTTCGCTGATGCGGTTTTGCAGCTTCAGGAAATTTTCGTTGGCCTTCAACTGCGGATAATTTTCCGCCACGGCAAACAGCCCGCGCAGCGCATTCGCCACCTGTAGATCCGCAACCGCCTTCTGGCCGACGCTCGCCGCACTTATCGATGCGGTTCGCGCCTGGGTCACGGCCAGCAGGGTCTGCTGTTCGTGTTGCATATATCCCTTGACCGTCTCGACCAGGTTAGGAATCTCGTCATGGCGCTGCTTCAGGAGGACGTCAATGTTCGCCCATGCGCGGTCATTCTCATTTCGCAGGCGGACCAGTCCGTTGTAGAGAATGACGGTATAAGTCAGCACGCCCGCAATAAACAGGAAAAATGCCAACCCAGTGATCGCGCTGCTGTCCATTACGGCCTCGCTCGTAGACTTTAAGGTGCCAGCCGGAGGACGGGGAAGCAAGTGCCAGAAGGGTTGCGTCGGAGGGTTTTGAGAATAGTTTTCAATTCGAGGGCAACCGAGGCGGCTGCCCCTGCGCGACTATTCCTACGATTAGTCTTTGCTCGGCTTTTTCGGCGTCAAATCGCAGGCCCGGCGCACTTGATCCACGTCCAGCCCTGACGGCGAGAACTCCGCTATTTGCCGTCCGCTCCTGGTCGGCAATTCGACATTGAATATCTGGCCGCCGATCAGGCCGCGAGTGGTGCCTTTATCCATCGATAGAAAGTTGCCGCGCACCCAGTTCCATCCTTTGTATCCATGCCAGTCGTCGACGCGCACCATCACCTCCAGTTGCGGCTGGCCCCAGAAACCGGGGCGATTCGGAGGAGGCAGCCGCATCCCGGGATTGAATTCGGCCGACTTGAGTTTGCCGGCTTCGCAGAACAACTCGACCCTGGGCGGATAGTTGGGGTCCTCGCGAAAGGAATGGTCGGCCAAAAGCTCGAAGCGGACTCTCTTGGCGCCGGTCATCTTGTCGTCCGCCTGAAACATTGTCCACTTGCCGCCCGCGCTGACTCCGTCCCTTTCATCCTGATTGGGGCTCATGGCGCCGCGTTGCGCAAAGGCCGACACCGCGCCGAGCAGCGTTGCGCACGCCAGAAAGGCGGTTGCGGCCAAGGCGATCCGGCTCGCTTTGTGAGAAGCACGCACTTCGTTCACAGTTCCCTCCAGACAAATCTTTCCTATTATCTTCAACCCGGAAGAGGTGAAAAGTTGCGGGGAAGGTTCGGCGGGAAAGGCCAGGCGCGGCGAGGTTCGGCCGGGGCTACCTGGTATTTACCTTCAAGTCGAGATAAACCTGGGACCGGTCGTCGAACTGGCTGACCGACTTGGTGTCGCTCTTGAAGGTCTTGTACTGGGCATAAACTTCGTAGTCGGTTGCGGTAGAGAGGGCCGGGAAACGGTAGGTGCCGTCTGTGCCTACGATGTAGGTCTTGATGGCGCGAGTGCGGGTATTGGTCAAATAAACGATGGCCTCGGGAAGAGGATTGTCCTGGGGATCGAGCACCTTACCCAGCAACAAGCGGCCGGAGCCTTTATCTTTCTTGTCGGGGGTCGCGTGC
>DASSRO010000068.1:0-4024 GCA_035701745.1 Candidatus Sulfotelmatobacter sp.
CCTGGAGTCGGCGTTCCTCGGACTCTTCCTTTATGGCGAGAAGAGGATGAGCCCGCGCGCCCATTGGTGGTCGGCGGTTGCCGTATTTCTGGGGTCCTG
Organism: Candidatus Sulfotelmatobacter sp.; assembly: GCA_035701745.1. Classification (GTDB taxonomy): domain Bacteria; phylum Acidobacteriota; class Terriglobia; order Terriglobales; family Acidobacteriaceae; genus Sulfotelmatobacter. The sequence continues at coordinate 100 of DASSRO010000068.1, forward strand.
GTTAAGCGGATTTTTCATCGTCGCCACCGACGCCTGGATGCAGCATCCTGTGGGATACGCCAAGGCTGCGGACGGTTCGGTGCAACTCAGCAGCTTCTGGGCTCTGGTTCTGAATCCGTGGGCGTGGTGGCAGTATGCCCACAACATGAGCGGCGCCGTCATCACGGGAGCCTTCGTCATGGCTTCCATTGGCGCGTTCTACCTGCTGTGGGGAAAGTTTGAGGCTGCGGGCCGAATCTTTGTACGCGTGGGAGTTGTCGCAGGCCTGATCTTCAGCGTCTTACAGCTGTTTCCCACGGGAGACGGCCAGGGCGTACTGATCGCTCATAACCAGCCGGTCACGTTAGCTGCAATGGAGGGGCTGTTTACCGGCCAGCCAGGCGCGCCGCTGGTGCTGATCGGCCAGCCCAACGTGGATACGCGCACCATCGACAATCCGCTGATCATCCCTAACGCTCTCAGCTTTCTGACCTACCGCGCATGGAAGGCGGAAGTAAAAGGCCTGAACGCCTTCCCTGAAGACCAGTGGCCGTCGAACATTGCGTTGCTTTACTTCAGCTATCACATCATGGTGGGGCTGGGCACCATTTTCATTGCCATCATGGTCGTCGCGGCGTTCCTCTTGTGGCGCGGCAAGCTGTTTTCCAGCCGGTGGCTGCTGTGGATTCTCTTGCTGGCCTTGCCGTTCCCCTACATCGCAAACACGGCAGGCTGGATGACGGCGGAGATCGGACGCCAGCCATGGCTGGTCTATTCGCTGATGCGCACGGCGGACGGGTATTCGAAGACAGTTTCCGCCGGCAACGGTATGTTCACGCTGCTGGGATTCATGGGCATGTACACGGTGCTGGGGATTCTGTTCCTGTTTCTGGTGCGCCGGGAAATCGAGGAAGGCCCCGAAGTCGATGGACCGCATAACGAGGGTGCAGCGAGAGGTCCGGTTCTGAAGAGCATTGCCGTCCCGGAGAATGAGGTGGCGACAACTCGCCAGCACAGGTGAGGAACTGCAAGGGCGCGGCTCATCTGCGCCATTAGGACAACAAAGATTCCGGGGCTTGAGCCCTGAGGGAGTAAGCATGCCAACGCTTTGGTTCATGATCGTCGCAGTGATGGTGGCAGCCTATGTCGTGCTGGATGGCTTCGATCTCGGCGCTGGCGTGATTTATTTAGCCGCCGCGCGCACGCCCGAGGAGCGCGGAAGCATCATGCGCGCGATCGGCCCGGTCTGGGACGGAAACGAAGTGTGGCTGCTGGCCGCCGGAGGCACTCTTTATTTTGCTTTTCCGCTTCTGTATGCGTCGAGTTTCAGCGGCTTCTATTTGCCGCTGATGATGGTGCTTTGGCTGCTCATGCTCCGCGGTATTGGGATTGAACTCCGCGCCCACATGCAAAACCCAGTCTGGCGGGGATTCTTCGACGTTGTCTTCTGCGTCTCCAGCCTGCTGCTCGCCATCTTCTTTGGGGCGGCTCTGGGCAACGTGGTTCGCGGCGTCCCCTTGGGCGCTGACGAATATTTCTTTGAGCCGCTGTGGACCAACTTTCGTGTCGGCCAGAATAACGGCATCCTCGACTGGTATACCGTCCTTACGGGCGTGATTGCGCTGGTCACGCTGACCGCCCATGGCTCACTGTACATTGCCGTGAAAACAGAGGGCGAATTGAACCGCCGGGCGCGCCTCACGGCGCAGTGGGCGTGGCCGCTGCAACTTCTTCTGACTGTGGTTGGATTGGTCGCAACCGTCTCGGTCCGCCCTGGCGTGCTCGACAACTATAAGCATCATGCCATCGGATTTCTAATTCCTGGTCTCGTGTTTGGCAGCCTCGCGGTCATGATGCATGGAATTTTGAAGCATCGCGAAAAAATGGCTTTCGTTGCCTCCGCGCTCTACATTGTCGGCATGCTGGTAGGCGCGGCGTTCGCGCTGTACCCGGTGGTTCTGCCCGCCAGCACCGATCCCGCCCGCAACCTCACGATCTACAACACCGCGGCCGGGGAACATGGCCTGACCGTTGGCGTCACCTGGTGGATTATCGGAATGATCCTTGCCCTTGCTTACTTCACTCTGCTGTTCCGCATGTTCAAAGGCAAAGTGCAGGCGGAAGGCGAAGGCTACTCAAGCCATTGATTTAGCGGATGTATGGGCCTCGCTGGATGCATGCGCTGGGGTGGAAGAGCGGCGCTTCCAGGGCCGCGTAAGCATGTGCAATTCGTTTCGGCGTCAGCCCCAGTGTTCGCTTGTCGGCTTAGGGCTCCGATTCTCAGGGCAAACCGGCGTGAATGCCAAGGCCTTCGGCGACCTTCCGCAGTCGCTTGTCTCTTGTCCACAAAAGTGTGGGCGTGTCGATAAAAACAGAGGCGATCAAATGCGCGTCCGTTAGGCCGATGCCCAAGTTATATAGGCGGCGGGCCTCGATCATCGAGCGCAGTTCGCTTGCGCGCGCCACGCGTACCTGCGGCAACAGGTCCAGCAGGGCAAGTGCTTTGGCGCGGTCCTTCAGCGATCCAAGAGCAAGTTCCGCGATGATGAAGGGATGGATGACAATCTGTCCTTGTTCAAGGTGCCTGCGCATTTCCTGGTTGCGGGAGCGCAGATGGTCGATCCAAATCGAGGTGTCGGCAAGAATCAATTCTTCCCCGGGCGACGGCGTGGAGTCGCCTTCAATCGGGGCATTGTGCCTGCCAGCGACGCCAACCTGCGGGCGCTCTCGCGTTCAATGAGGGCTTTGAGAGCCTCTCGAAGCAAGGCGGTTTTTTCCGCCACGCCGGTGAATTCCTGGGCAGTTCGCACAAGATCGTCATCCAATGCAACCGTGGTTCTCATAAAGCTCCGTGCACGGATTATAGCATCAAATGATGTCATGATCGATGCTTTGATTTGGCCTTCCAACACCTCAAATCATGGAATGTAGAGTAGGGCGAGTCAAATAGAGCCCCCAAGATTTCCTTCGCTTTCCGACCGAGACCGAACCCAGACCGGGCGCCCAACCCGCCTGTATAATCAAAGTAGAGTTCCTCCGATTTTTCGCATACCGGGAGTCTGATTTGAACGCACATATGCCGCATCAGCAGGGACAAACTCCGCAGGGGCCGCAGCCGCTGCCGGGCGTGGACGCCATCATTGCCGTCGGTTCGGGAAAGGGCGGCGTCGGCAAAACCACGCTGTCGGTGAACCTCGCCGTCTCGTTGGTCAAGATGGGACACAAAGTCGGTTTGCTCGACGCCGACGTCTACGGCCCCAACGTCCCGCTGATGCTCGGCGTTAACACCCAGCCGCGGATGGTCGGCGAGAACCGCATTGAGCCGATCCAGGCGTTCGGCCTGAAAGTGATCTCCGTCGGATTTCTCAATCCCGGCGACAAGCCGATCATCTGGCGCGGTCCTATGCTGCACCAGATCATGCGCCAGTTTCTGGGATTGGTGGAATGGGGACAGCTCGACTATCTCATCGTTGACCTGCCGCCGGGCACGGGCGACATCGCGCTGTCGCTGGTGCAGACGGTTCCGCTGACGGGCGCGGTAGTGGTCTCGACTCCGTCCGACGTTTCGCTCCAGGACGCGCGCAAGGCCATTGAAATGTTCCGGCAGATGAAGGTGGACGTCGTGGGCGTGGTCGAGAACATGAGCTACTTCACCTGCCCGCACTGCCAGCACGAAGTCGACATCTTCTCCCGCGGGGGCGCGGAAAAAATGGCGGCGCAATTCGGAGTGTCGTTCCTGGGCAACATTGCGCTCGACCCCGAAGTTCGTAAATCTGGTGACGGCGGCACGCCGGTCGTTCTGGAGGGCGAAAATTCTCCGCACGCGAAATCGATCTACGAATTCGCCCAGCGAGTCGTAACGCGTACGACCGAGATCAAGGCTAACGCCCCGGCCAGCGTGATTCAGATCCAGTAAATTTTAACCACGGAGGTCACAGGGTTCACA
>DASSRO010000069.1:0-9771 GCA_035701745.1 Candidatus Sulfotelmatobacter sp.
AAAAGCGCGCGCTGCTCCCGCTGGCTGTGCGTTACTCCTACGCCCTGGTTCCTCTCGGCTTCGGCATGTGGCTGGCTCACTACGGCTTTCATTTTCTAACCGGCCTGTATACCGTGATACCGGTTACCCAGAACGCGGTCGCAAGTTTAGGCAGGCCTTTGCTGGGCAAGCCTCATTGGAGTCTGACCGGACTGCCGGCGAATGTCGTGCAAGTCATCGAGATCGGATTTCTGGTTCTGGGATTGGCTGGCTCGCTGGTCGTGACCTACGGACTGGCCGAGGAGGACTCGCCGCAGCAGCCGTTGCGGGCTTTTCTTCCATGGGCGACGGTATGTTTTATTCTTTGGTGCGCGTCGATGTGGCTGATGTTTCAGCCCATGGAAATGCGCGCCACGATGATGAGTGGATAATCGCTTGATTGCATATTCTGGGTGTGCGAACAAAATGTTGAATCGTGGAACCCGCGAACGGGAATTCTCGGTTGCGCTTGTGGTGGTGCTCTGGCTGATGTTGACCTCAGCCGCCAGCGCGCACAACGGCCCTCCCTTCCCCATCATCGAGAACCAGAAAGTTGGGCCCTGTATAGTTGCTCTCTGGACTCATCCCGACGTCGGCACCGGGGCGTTTTACGTCTTTGTCGAACCCGCGCCGGGCAGCACGATTCCAGGCGACCTGAAAATAAAAATCGGAGTGCAGCCGCTTACCGGCAGGCTGCCTGAAACATTTTATGACGCCCAACGGGTCAAATCCCGCGGGCAAGTGGAATTCAATGCACAGGCGGCATTCGACCGGCAAGAATTATGGCGAGTTCATCTGGTCGTGCAGAGTTCTCAGGGCGAGGGCGAAGCTACGGCCCAAGTATTAGTAACTCCGCCAGGATTCGGGCGCTGGGATCTTTTGTTCTTTCTATTGCCCTTCCTCCTGGTCGCATTTTTGTGGTTTCGCGGCATCGCGCGCGTCAGGCGGCGCAGGAACGCGCAGCTTAGGAAAACGCAAGACGCCCAGATGACAACGAACGTGGAGCAAGCGAACTGAAGATGCAATTCCAAACGCCAGAGTCGAATGAAGGTTGTTTGCGCAGGCGCGTATTTGGCGGCCGAACCCTCGCCTTCTTTTCCCGCGCCCGAATGCCACTGCATTTTCGAAGCTTAACGGCATTAACCCTGCTCGGAAGCATCTTGTTCGTCCTGTCCGGTTGCAACTCAACCGCGAAGCTTCCAGCAAAAGGAACCGAAGCCTATGCCCAGGTTGTATCTGCCTTCTATGTAGGTTTGGCTGCGCTGCAGGTAGGGGATGACGTTCACGCCGAAAGCAAACTCTCAGAAGTCACAAAGCTGGTCCCGGCCGAGCCCGCAGGATGGGGCAACTGGGGAGTGCTGGCGCTGCGCCAGCGCAATTACGACACCGCGGCGCAACGATTCGAAAAAGCGCGCGATCTTGCTCCCCAGAATGACCAGATCTACCACCTCCTCGGAATTCTGGAAGGCCAGCGCGGCAATTCCTCGCAGGCAATTGACGACTTGCGCAAGGCCGTAAAGTTGAATCCCAAAAACCTGCGCGCCGCCTATGCACTCGCGGAGGAAATCGAGCGGCAAGGCGGCACCAACAGCGAAGCCGAAGTCCAGCAGGTGCTGCAGAAGATTCTGAGCGCGCAGCCGGACAATCTCGCAGCCTTGCTCGAATTGAGCCGTGTTGCCGCAAAGCGCGGCGATAGCGACACTCTGAAATCCGCGGTCGCTCAGATCACCGCACGATCCTCCGCATGGCCGCCGGAAGTGCAGCAGCAACTCGCAGCGGTCCAGGCTGCCGCGGCCGGCACGGATTTGCGGGCGGCAGCCACGCGCACTACGTTTTTGCGCAACGTGCTCGTTCGAGTTCCCGAGTACCGCCAAAGTCTTTCTGTGATCAAGGCGCCAGCTGGAGAGGAAGCACAACCCTTCACTCATTTCTTACGCGTGGCACCGCCAGTCTTCAAGCCGGCCCCGCCCGACATGGCTCTGCGCTTTGATCCTAAGCCGTTGTCGGATTCTGCCAATCGCCACTGGAGCTGGATTGGCGCCATTCAACTCGGCAGCGCAGGCGCTCCCGTGGTCGCCGAAGCCGACGGCCACGAAGTGCATTTGTCGAGCGGAGCCACACTTCCCTTTCCAGGCGGGCCTTCCGCCACTCCGCCATCGCCCGAAGGCATTCTGCAAATCGATTTTAATTACGACTTCAAGACGGATTTGGTCCTCGCAGGTGCAGGCGGCGTGCGGCTTTTCCGGCAGGACAGCCCCAGCACCTTCTCGGATATCACTGCGCAAACCAAGCTCCCGAAGTCAGTAATCGATGGGCGTTATACCGGCGCATGGGCGGTCGACATCGAAGCGGATGGCGATCTCGACATCGTGCTCGGCCCTGAACAGGGATTGCCACTCGTGCTGAGAAATAACGGCGACGGCACTTTCACCGGAATACATCCGTTCGCTGGAATTTCCGGCCTTCGCGGATTTGCCTGGGCCGATCTCGACGGCGACGGCAATCCCGAGGCCTCAATCGTCGATGGAGCCGGGCGGCTCCACATATTTATGAATGAGCGGTCGGGACAATTTCGCGAGCGACCTCTCCCCGCTAATCTGCCGTCTGTGAAAGCGATTGCTGCCGCTGACCTGAACGGCAATGGCGTCCTTGATCTACTTGCGGTTCAGACCGATGGCGCGATCGTCCAGATTTCCTCGAAGGACGAAAGCTCCTGGCAAATAAGTGAACTCGCCCGCGTCCCGAGTCCCAACAGCTTCCTTGCCGGCGACATCCGCCTTCGCGTAGCCGATTTGGACAACAACGGCGCTCTGGACTTGCTTCTGTCGCCCACATCGCCACGCCCGGGCAATAGCGCGGCAAGTCCGCTGATCTGGCTGGGCGACGAGCAAGGCAAGCTGGTTCTGCTGACGCAGCCAATTCCGCTCCCCGCAGTCTTTGACGTGGCCGATCTGACCGGTCACGGCAAACTCGATCTGCTGGCAGTTTCCGCAGACGGACAAGCGTTACAGGGTATCAATCAAGGTTCGAAGAACTATCACTGGCAGGTGGTCCGGCCGCACGCCGCGCAGGCCACCGGAGACCAGCGAATCAACCCGTTCGGCATTGGCGGCGAGATGGAAATCCGCTCGGGCTTGCTGGTGCAAATGCAACCCATCACCGGCCCTGCGGTACATTTTGGTTTGGGCGAGCAAACCAGCACGGATGTAGTGCGCGTGCTCTGGCCCAACGGTTCGATCCGCGCTGAATTCGGTGTGAACGCCGACCAGGAGATCGTGACCCTGCAGCGAATCAAGGGTTCCTGCCCTTACCTGTTTGCCTATAACGGCAAGCAAGTCGACTTTGTGAAGGATGCCGTTCCCTGGAGTTCCGCCATTGGGTTGCGCATCAATACTCTCGGTACAGCGCGCGTGGAGGCGACCGAAGAATGGTACAAAATCGGGCGCGATGAACTCGTCCCGCACGACGGTTTCTACGATCTTCGCATCACCGCCGAACTGTGGGAGACCTACTATTACGACTCTCTGGCCCTGATGACCGTCGACCATCCGGAAGGAACGGATATTTTCGTCGACGAACGATTTGTGATTCCGCCCGCGAAACTGGCGATCACCACCGTTGCCACTCCGCAGAAAATCGCGCGCGCCATAGACGACAACGGACAGGATGTAACCGACATCGTCCGCAACCTGGACGGAAGATATCTCGATACTTTCGGGCGCGGCCAGTATCAAGGCGTCACCCGCGATCATTATGTCGAAGTCGACCTCGGCGACGGCGCGCCCACCACGGGTCCGCTCTATCTGATTGCCAAAGGCTGGATGCATCCTACAGACTCGTCGGTCAATGTGGCGATGAGCCAAGGCCATCACGACGTCGCCCATGGTTTGAGGCTGGAAGTGCCCGACGGCCGCGGCGGCTGGGCTGTCGCCAAAGCGAACCTGGGTTTTCCGGCTGGCCGCAAGAAGATCTGTCTGTTCGATCTCACAAATCTCTTTCGTCCCGGAACGCCGCACCGGGTGCGCCTGCGAACCAACCTCGAAATTTACTGGGACTCCATCGAGTGGGCACGGGGCTTGCCCGGCACGCAACTGAAGGTCACCCACATCGATCCGTCGGTGGCTGACCTTCACTTTCGCGGATACTCGGCGATGAATCAGGCGAACTACTCTTCGCCGGAAATTCCCGACTACAACCACATCGAGGGATCGAAACAGCGCTGGCGCGATCTCGTCGGCTACTACACGCGCTATGGCGACGTGCGCGAACTGCTGGCGCATGTGGATGACCGCTACGTGATCATGAACTCGGGCGATGAGATGACGTTCCGCTTCGCCGAGCAAGCACCGCCGCCTGCGGGCTGGGTGCGGGATTACATCATCACCGGCGATGGATGGATCAAGGACGGCGATTACAATTCAACCTTCGGCAAAACCGTGCTGCCCTTGCCTTACCACGCCAAGAATCAATACACCACGCCGCCCGGCAGGCTGGAGGATGAGTGGGTCTATCGCCATCACCCGGAGGATTGGGAGACTTATCACACGCGCTACGTTACGCCGGAAGTATTCCAGAACGCTTTGAGGGATGGCACGGGGAAATGAAGAGCAATCGGATCGCAAGAACATTGGTCGCTCTCTTCTTCGTGGGGCTTTTGATTACTCCTGTCCTCATCAAGCGGATCTCGGGCGCGCGGCGCGCTGATCGGGCTAAGGTCGATGCCAAGACCGCACTCGCGCGCCACGGTTTCTACCTCGAAGAAGTTTCTCACCCGGCCGGAATTAACTTTGTGCACCACGCCCCGCAACTCGATGCCAAGCTGGAACCGATCATGCCCGAAGTCGCGTCCATGGGCGCTTCGGTCTCCATCGTCGATTTCGATCGCGACGGCTGGCCCGATATTTACGTAACCAACAGCGCCATTGGCAGCAAGAACGCCCTCTATCGCAATATGCACAATGGCACGTTCAGGGATGTTGCCCAGGAAATGGGAGTCGCCGACGTCAACCAGCAAGGCACTGGAGTTTCGATGGGCGCAGTCTGGGGAGACTTCGACAACGACGGCTATGAAGACTTGTTCCTGATCAAGTGGGGACGGCCCGAATTATTTCACAATGATCAGGGTCGTGGCTTCACGCGCGTCACCGAGCAGGCGGGATTGCCCACTTGGATCAACGCGAACACCGCTATCTGGTTCGATTACGACGGCGACGGGCTGCTGGACCTTTTCGTCGGCGGATATTATTCCGAAGACATTGATCTTTGGCACATTACGACTACGCGCATCATGCCCGACAGTTTTGAATACGCCAAAAACGGTGGCCGAAAATATTTGTTTCATAATCTTGGCAATGGCAAGTTTGAAGAAGTCAGCGCCAAGGTTGGCATCGACAGCCGGCGCTGGGCCTTGGCCGCAGCGGCGGCCGATCTGCGCGGGACTGGCCATCCCGATCTGTTTGTCGCGAACGATTACGGAGTGTCGGAGCTTTACTTCAACGACGGAAAACGCTTTCGCGAAGTTGGCGAAAAGACCGGCGTCGGCTTCGCCCCGAAAAGCGGCATGAATGCCGCGTTTGGCGATATCCTCAACCAGGGCCGCTATACCGTTTACGTCTCCAATATTTCCGAGGACGGCATTCTCATCCAGGGCAACAACCTGTGGGTGCCGAAAGAGGGTACGGCCGGTGAGACGATTCAATATCAGAATCTCGCGCGGGACTTCGGCGTGGAGTTAGGAGGCTGGAGTTTCGGCGGGCAATTCGGCGATCTCAACAATGATGGAACGCTCGACTTATATCTGACCAACGGCTACATCTCCCTCGACCGAAATCGAAGTTACTGGTACGACTTCTCCAAGGTGGCGGGTGGAAACAGCACCATCATCGGCGACGCGAAGAATTGGCCCGCATTTGAAGGACGCAGTTTGTCAGGCTATCAATCAAAACGTGTCTGGCTCAACGATGGCGCTGGGAAGTTCGTCGACGTTGCTCAGTCCGTTGGCGCTACCGATACCTATGACGGGCGTTCCGTCGCGCTGGTGGATTTGTGGAATCGCGGAGTGCTGGACGTAGTTGTCGCCAATCAAAACGGGCCGCTGCTGCTCTACAAGAACACCGTAGCGCCCCAGAACCAATGGATCGAATTTGAATTGGAAGGAACTACAAGCAATCGCAGCGCCATCGGCGCCCAAGTCACGTTATTCTGGAATGGTCAGCAGCAAGTGCAGGAAGTTTCCGGCGGATGCGGTTTCGCCGCACAAAATGACCGGCGGCTGCATTTCGGCCTGGGCACGAATCCCCAGATTGAAAAAATAATGATTCGCTGGCCGTCGGGGAAAGTGCAGGAAATCGATAAACCCGCCGCCGATCAATTGCACAAGGTAAAGGAGCCCGCATGAATCAGCAACTGAGCGTGCCTGTTCTCGAACCAGCGGCGGCTTCGGTGCCTCCGGAACCTCCGCGGCGCAAGCGGTTGTTCACTCTTGACAACCGTTACATCGCGCCCGCCTTCATCACCTGCATCCTGCTCACCGGCCACTTGACCTTCGGCATTCTTGAGAGCTATCAGAAAACGCTCCTCGCGATTGTCACCAGCATCTTCCTGGAATTGGTGCTGGGGCAGATTTTCTATCGTAAATGGATTCATCCTGCGAGCGCTTACATCAGCGGCATCAGCGTTGGCATCCTGGTCAGATCGCCCGCCTACTGGCCCTACGCGCTGTGCAGCGCGCTTTCCATCACCTCCAAATATGTAATACGCGTCAAGGGCCGCCACATCTGGAATCCCTCGAACTTCGGTATCTCCGTCATGCTTTTTTTGGCGCCTGAGACCGTGGCAAGCCTGAGTATTCAGTGGGGCAATTATCTTTTGCCCATGCTCGTGATTTGGGCGCTCGGCTCGGTCATCATATGGCGGCTGCGGCGTTTTCACATCACAGGCATCTACGTCGCGTCTTTCATCGCCTTCGCGTTTTTAAGAAGCTGGATGACGGGAAGTCCCTGGCAATCTGAGATTGCGCCCATTACCGGGCCGATGTATCAGCTCTTCATTTTCTTTATGATTACCGACCCAAAAACGACGGTGCGATCGAGACGCGGCCAATGCCTGGTCGTATTTCTAGTCGCGCTGCTAGAAATGGTGATGCGCCTGGATCAGATCGTCTACGCGCCGTTCTATGCGCTCTTCATCGTCGGTCCAATCGCCATGCTGGTCGAGATTTGGATGGATTCCCGCCGTGCCACCGCTCCCCAACTGACGGTGGCGCAGTGATCGTTTGTGAAAGGGACTTTCAATATTTAATGCCGCGACGCCGAGTCGTCTGCCTTTTGCTAGGCGGAATTCTGGGGTTAGCAAGTTGTCAGCAAAAATCATCCAGCGAACCCCCGACTCCCGCAGGATTGGTCCCGGCCGCAATGGCAGCAGCGCCGCAACCTCCTTCGCCGCAGCCGGAACAGAAAGCAGCAGAAAAGCCTTCCCGCCCATCCGGTCCAATCGAGTTCACCGATATCACCGCGCAGGCCGGAATTCGCTTCAAGCACAACAGCGGCGCCTTCGGAAAGAAGTATTTGCCTGAGACCATGGGCAGCGGCGTTTGCTTCATCGACTACGACAACGACGGCTGGCAGGACATTCTGCTGGTCAATTCGATGGACTGGCCGGGGCACGCGTCGAGCAAATCGTTCCCTGCGCTCTATCACAACAATCACGACGGAACGTTCACCGATGTCACGCGCCAGGCCGGCCTTGCCGTCGAGATGTACGGGCTGGGTTGTACCGTCGGCGACTACGACAACGATGGCTTTGACGACATTTACATCACCACCGTCGGCTCCAACCATCTTTTCCATAATCTGCGGAATGGAAAGTTCGCCGACGTCACCGGCAAGGCAGGCGTGGCCGATCCCGGATTTTCTGCCAGCGCCGTCTGGTTTGATTTCGATAATGACGGCAAGCTCGACCTGTTCGTCGCTCACTACATCGACTGGTCCATCCAGACCGACCAGTACTGCTCGCTCGACAACAAAAACAAGTCCTACTGCACTCCGCAAACCTACAAGGGCCAGAGCTCGTCTCTGTTTCGCAACAAGGGCGATGGGACGTTCGAGAATGTCACCAAACGCGCCGGCCTTTACGATCCGACCAGCAAATCGCTCGGCATCGCATTGCTGGATTATGACAACGATGGATGGACGGACCTCTTCGTTTCGAACGACACCGAACCCAACAAGCTCTACCACAACAATCACAACGGCACGTTCAGCGATGTAGGCTTAGCTGCCGGGCTCGCCTATAGCGAAGCGGGCACAGTCCGCGCCGGCATGGGCACCGACGCCGCCGATTACGACAACTCCGGCTGGCAGAGCCTGGTGATCGGAAACTTCACCAACGAGGGTATGGCTCTCTATCACAACGACGGCTCAGGATTGTTTACCGACGAAGCCCCGAAAACCGGCATCAGCCGCCTATCCACGAAGTCGCTCACCTTCGGTACTTTCTTTTTTGATTACGATCTTGACGGCCTGCAGGATATTCTCGCGATCAACGGCCACGTGTCCGATGACATCAGCGTGGTGCAACCCAACGTGAAGTACGCGCAGCCGCCGCATCTTTTCCGCAACCTGGGAAAGAACAAGTTTGAAGAAGTAACAGCGAAAGTCGGCCCCGCAATGCAACGACCGATCGTAGGCCGGGGCGCGGCCTACGCCGACATCGACAATGACGGCGACTTGGACTTGGTGATTACCGCCAACAATGGCGCCGCCCGTCTTCTCCGTAACGACAACGGAAATCAGAACGACACGCTGCGGATCAAGACCGTCGGCACGCGATCGAACCGCGACGGCATCGGCGCAAAGGTCACGGTCAAGACCAGCAAAGGAGCCCGCCTCTTCGCTATGGTGAAAACCGGTTCGAGTTATTTATCGCAAAGTGAGTTGCCGCTCACCTTTGGACTAGGCAAGCCCGAGGAAGGCAAGACCGTGAGCGTGGAGATTGTGTGGCCCAGCGGCCAGAAAGATACGCTCTCGGCCGTCAAGGCGAATCAGTACATCACGGTGAAGGAAGGCAAAGGAATTATTTCAGCGCAACCGATTCCCGTCGCGCCAGCGTCGCCGAAAAAGTGATGCTGAACTTTTATTTCACTCGGCGGCTTGCAACCAGAAGGTGCGTCCAGGGTTCATCGTCCAGGCGGCTGATCTGCACGACCGGATGACCGTTGGTGGTGTCGTGAATAAATTGCCCGTCGCCAATGTACATCCCGGTGTGAGTAATGTTTTTCGCGGAAGAACCAAAGAATAAAAGGTCCCCCGCCTGCAGGTCTTTGCGCTCGACCGCACTCACGCCATTCCAGGCGGCCTGCTTATCCGCATCGCGAGGCATGACCTTGCCGCGAGAGCGCACCAGCATTTGAGTGAAGCCCGAGCAATCAAAGCCAAAGCTCGAACTCCCTCCCCATAGGTAAGGAAATCCCAGAAAACGCTTGGCCAACTCAATGGATTCTGGAATCGATAACGGCTTGGGATCGGAAATTACATCGCCCGCCTGGATCCACTCGTCGCGCTTGTCCGGCAACCGCACATGCAACCAGCCCTCGGGAGTTCCCTTGCCTGTCGCAGACTTTGAGCCGCCTGCATTTTCCTCAGACATCACTTCCAGCCGCGTTTCGAACGGAATCGTAATCACAGGCTGATGGCGCGTGATGTCGGGCTCGCGATAAACGTTCGCAAAAAGACTCTGCACCTGAACGACGACCCC
>DASSRO010000070.1:0-5986 GCA_035701745.1 Candidatus Sulfotelmatobacter sp.
TGGCTTGATCGAGTTGCGGGTCCGCGAGGTGCGCGGGAGCGACGTTCTCTGCGAAGTTCTTAACGGCGGCATGCTGGGAGAGCACAAGGGCATCAATCTTCCCGGCATTGCGCTTTCCATCCCGGCGCTGACCGCAAAAGACCGCAAGGACCTGGAATTTGGCCTGAAGCATGGAGTGGACGCGGTTGCGCTCTCGTTTGTGCGCACCGCCGCCGACGTCAACATGGTCAAGGAAATTATTGCCTCGCACGGCGCCGACGTGCCCGTCATTGCCAAGCTGGAAAAGCCCCAGGCCATCGATCATCTGGAAGAAATTCTCGAAGCGGCAGATGGTGTGATGGTGGCGCGCGGCGATTTGGGAGTGGAAGTCGCGCCCGAAAAAGTTCCGGTCATCCAGAAGCACGTGATTCGCCGGGCTTCTGACTGGCGCAAGCCGGTCATCACGGCGACGCAGATGCTGGAGTCGATGATCGAGAACCCGCGCCCCACGCGGGCAGAGGCCAGCGACGTGGCCAATGCTGTTTTCGACGGAACCGACGCGGTCATGCTGTCGGCGGAGACTGCGAGCGGGCAATATCCTCGCGAGTCGGTGGCCATCATGTCGCGCATTGTGGTGGAGGCCGAATGCAACATGGCCGACTTCGTGCAGTTCCGTCGGCGGCGCGAAAAGCACGGCCTGTCGGTGGCCGAAACCATTTGCGAATCGATCGCGCATGCCGCCGAAGATTTGCCTATGGGCGCCATCGCGGTCTTTACCGAGACCGGCAACACCGCCCGCATGATTTCGAAATATCGCCCAAAAGCCGCTATCTACGCCTTCGCCCACATGGAGTCCGTGGTGCAGCGCATGAATCTGTATTGGGGAGTGCACCCGGTGCGCTGCCGTCCGGCGCTGTCCGGGGAACAAATGGTGACGCTGGCGGAGCAGGATCTCGTCGGGCGCGGCCTGATAAAGCCGCGGGATGTGCTGGGAGTGGTCGCGGGCACGCGCCAGGCGTCGGGTTCCACGAACCTGATGCGGCTGCACGTGGTGACCGACGAAGAGGCCGAGCGCATCGTTCATCCGGAGGCCCATCCGAGAAAGCCGCAGCGCGAAGATTCGAGCGCCGCGAACCCGGCCTCACAGAAAGCGCCCCGCGGCGTGCGCAGCAAGCTATAATTCGGCCTTATGCCGCAGGAAATACTCTCGGTGGCTGTGTGGGAGCCAGTGCCCGGCATGGAGGCCGCATCGCTCGCTACCCTTCGAGAACTCGGCTCCATTCTCGCCGCCAAGGGATACGGGCGCGATTTTCTTTACCGCGATCGCGAATCGCACTACGTTCTGTTGCGTCACTGGAAGTCGGAAGAGGCGCGCGGCGCCGCGCAGGAAGATCCCGACATGCTGCGCTGCTGGGCGCGGCTGGGCAACGAAATCAGCATCATAAAAGTTTACGAGACCCTCACCGAAGTGCGGTTCGACGGCGCGAAGTGAGCAGACACCAGACTTGGGACCGCAAGCCTCGGGCCTCAAAGCACAAAACCGCATCGTTCTCGGATTAATCTCATGTCCATCCGCGAATTCGCCGACAACGCCGTCGAGCCCAAGGTTCGCGGATATCTCCATTTGCCCGACGCTGGCAACGGCGATGGCTTTGTCTTGTCACACGGGGCAGGATCGAGCGCCACTGCGCCGCTTCTCGTAGCGCTTGCGGAAACCTTTAGCGCGAGCGGATTCACGGTGCTGCGGTGTGATCTGCCGTACCGGCAGGTGAGATCGTTCGGCCCCCCGGGGCCGGGAGATGCCGCGCGCGACCGCGCTGGCTTGAAGAATGCACTCGGCGCGGTGCGAGAAATGGTTTCTGGCCGACTCTTTCTCGGCGGCCATTCCTATGGCGGACGACAGTCGAGCATGCTTTGTGCCGAAGAACCTGCGCTCGTCTCGGCTCTGCTGCTGCTTTCCTATCCGCTCCATCCGCCGCGCAAGCCTGAACAGCAGCGCACGCAGCACTTGCCCGACCTGCGCACGCCCGCTCTTTTCGTGTCCGGAACCCGCGACCCATTCGGCTCCATCACGGAAATCGAGCAAGCTCTAAAGATGATCCCGGCAAAAACGAAGCTGCTGCCCATCGAAGGCGCCGGTCATGATCTGGGATTCAAAGGCAAAGCCAAGCAGCAAGACCTGTCAACCCTGATCTATTCTGAATTCACCCAGTTCGTTGATTTGTCATCGTGAGCGAAGTCGAAGGACCCCGATCAGTTCAACCCAGCCCGATTCAGAATTGGCATTCCGACCGTGCAGCCGGGGATCACTCGCACCTTGAAACACGAAATCTTGAAACCTGCCCCTAGTTCACCCACCCCGACTTCGATCCCCCGTTCCCCTTGCGCGGATTATCGTCTTCGGGAATGTAGTTTCCGTGCTCGTCGAAGTGAACCTGGCGGTCGTGCTTCGACATATAAACTTCGAATTTCTTTGCGGCCCGCCGCCGCTTCCAGCGGTAATAAGAGTTGCGCATGCCGTAGTAGCGCTCCGAGAATCCCGCATTCACCAGGGCGGGTTTCAATCCGCGCCTGACATACAGCCAGCCAAAGAGCAGGCCGCCGAGGTGCGCAACGTAAGCCACGCCGCCGCTGCCCGACATGGCGAAGGCGAGCGTCACTACGATCAGGATGCCGACAAAATATTTCGCCTTGATCATGAAGGGGAACGGAATCATCATGATTTCGTTGTCCCCAAACAGCATGCCAAAGGCGACGAGAATGGCAAACACGCCGCCCGAAGCGCCCAGAGTCCGCGTCCCCGGATTACCCAAAATGTGCGCGTAAGAGGCGGCCATGGTGGTGATCGCCGCGCCCACAATTCCAAAAGAAAAAAGTTCGACGAGTCGCCGCGTGCCCCATGCGCTCTCAAAGGCCGAGCCAAACATCCACAGGCCGAGCATGTTGCCGAACCAGTGCCAGAACTCAAAATGAAGGAAGCCGTAGGTGACGAGTTGCCAGATAGCGCCGTGTACGACTGCCTGAGGTTGCAGCGCGAGGTGATCGAGAACGAAGAGGGGAACGTCGGGCTGCACCCGCATCAACAGCAGGAGCAGAAGATATACGCCCGTGTTAATGCCCAGCAGCCACGTCACCGCCCGTGTGAACGGTGGCAGGCTCAACGTCATCGGTTCGCCGGTTCGCCGCACGTAGTTACCTCTCGTCCATTCTACTCGCTGATTAAAGACCGTGGGTCACGTAGCCCCGGACGCATTCGTCCGGGAGCGTACATTTCTTTTGCCGGCGACGGTGTCGTCGACAACCATCCTTCACCGCTGTGGCACTGGCACAACCGGAAGGCTGCGATGCCCCGCCCGATCGACCGCCCGCACCGCGAAGATCACGTTGTCCTTGGAAATCTTCAGTGAGGCGTGAGTGGCGCTGCCCACGCTTTGTGCGTGTTCCCACTCCGGGCTGGTCGTTGCCCGCCAGACTACTTCATATTCCGCAGGCTCTCCGCTGGGCGATGCATCCCAAGTCAGCGTCGTGTCGTTTTCCAAATCTTTGGTCAAGATGTGCACATTGGCCGGAGGCGCCGGGGCGGCTGCCAACGACGCCAGCGTGGCTGCGTTCAGCCGCGCTACATGTGCCACATATTCGTAGTCGACAAATTTCAGCAGATCGCCATAGTCGATGCCGTTTTCCGTGCGCACGTTCTGGTGCTGATGATGGAAGTCCTCGCGGAATTCGGTGAGGCGCACCGCCGAAAATCCCTGCTGGTTGAAGGACGAATGATCGCCGCCGCGCAGAAAGCGATCGAGACGGAACACGAGCATCGGCTTCACGCCGGCATCGTAGGTGCGGCCGACGTCGAAAATGTAGCGCGCCAGCTCGCGCGATCCGGAATCGCTTTCGCCGCCCAGCCCGCGAATCCGCCGGATCTCCTGGTCGGTTGCGGCCGTGGGCACTCCTTCGGAGAATACGCGGACCACGGAGCGGTCCTGTTCCGCGCTCTTGTCGCCGCCAACAATGTCGTTGTTGAGGACTGCCTCCAGATCCCAGCCCTGGTCCTTGGCCATCTTGGCGAAATGGCGGCTGCCGTTCAGCCCTTGCTCTTCTCCCGCCACGGCCAGAAAAATAATGGTCGCCCGAAACTTCATCTTGCTGAGCACGCGCGCGCATTCCAAACTGACGGCGGTTCCGCTGGCGTCGTCGTTGGCGCCGGGCGCGTCGCCACTGGCGTCGAGGATGTCGCTGTTGCGCGAATCGTAGTGCCCGGTCACCAGCACGATGCGCTTGGCGCTCGCGTTGTCAGTACCTTTCAGAACCGCATAAACATTGGCGATTTCGGTTGCCTTGGGAATGCGCTCGGTCGGCTGTTCGGTAAATGTGTCGGTCTTTACCTCGAGGCACCCGCCACAATCTTTGGAGTAGCGCTCGAATTCCGACTTGATCCATTCGCGGGCCGCACCAATCCCCCGTCCCGCGGAAATCGCCGCCGGGTCCTGCGCGGACAGCGTCAATCGGGTTCCAAAGCTCGCCAGCTTTTCGACGTCGGCTTGAATGCGTTGCGCGGAGACCTGCTGCAGTTGAGCTGCGATTTCCGGATCGGCGGTGAGGCGCGGCTCGGAATTCTCAGATTGCGCCGCGCCGCCTGTTGACATGCAAGCAAGCATGGCGAGACTCGCAGCCCAGCGCGACTTTTCAAAGAAATGGAGCATGCCTTGGCGCCCTTCGTCCAGAAAAATTTTGTTAAGGGAGAACAAATTCCCGATGCGCGGAAAAATCGCGCCCCTACAGCCCGTGCCCCTTGACCAATGGCCGGAGAGAATCTAAATATTAACAGGAGGCTCTAATAGGCGAGGGGAGGCTTTATGGTGCTCTGTCCTGAATGCGAAACCAATCTGGACGTGGAAGAGGAAGAGGTGGACGAGGGGGAAGTAATTTCGTGCCCCGAGTGTGGCACCGACTTTGAAGTCGTAACCACCAGCCCGCTGGAATTGAAGGCGGTGGAAGAAGGTTACCTGGAAGAAGACGAGGACGAGGCGGAGGAAGGCGAAGACGGTGATTTATCCTGAACTCCGCAGGGGTGCTTCCGTTCCACGGTTAGTCTACCCTGGTCTTCTGCTAAGCCTGCTTCTGTTACCGGTTTTCAGTTCTCGGATGAACCTTGCCGCAGCTCCACACTCTTCTAAAGAAAAAGACAAAGAAAAACCGTACGCCCTGATAGCAGGCACTGTGTGGGGGCCCGACAATCATCCGGTGTACGGCATCACGGTGAAAATCCGCCGGGCCACCGACAAACCCAAGAAGGTCCGCTGGCAGCTCTATTCCGACCACATGGGCGAGTTCGCGCAACGCGTTCCCGCAGGCGAAGCGGACTACATTATCTGGGCAGATCTGAAAGGCGTGAAAACCACCGACGGCCAGCCGGTGCGCCTGGCTCAGCCGGTCACCGTTCACATTTACAACGACGAACGCGAAGACACCGGCTTGCACCTGACCCATTAACGATTCAGGCTTGAGGGCCGTGAGACAATAGCAGCGACATGAATCGCAAACAATTGGTGATCCGGACGGTGGTGATGGCTTGCGCTGTTCTGATGGCTCTGGGGTCTGTCTCGCATGCTACGCCCGACAAGAAGGATAAAGGCTCTGGACGATTGCTGTTGGGCAAGGTGCTCGATCCGCAGGACAATCCGCTTCCCGACGCCATCGTTTACCTGACCAACACGCGGACTCGAGCGGTAAAAACTTATATCGTGGGCACCGACGGCACCTACCGCTTCCCTGCTCTCTCCACAGCGATCGACTATGAGGTTTACGCCCAGTACAAGAACTTCAAGAGCGACACCAAGTCTGTGAGCCAGTTCGATGACCGGTCCCAGGTCTATCTCGATTTGAAGGTCAATACAAAGTAGCCTCTCCGAGCCTTGCCGAACCTCCGCGCTGAACCTTTCCGCTGAACCTTCCCCGCAACTTTTCACGTCTTCCGGGTTGAAGATAATAGGAAAGATTTGTCTGGAGG
>DASSRO010000071.1:0-5934 GCA_035701745.1 Candidatus Sulfotelmatobacter sp.
GCGGCCGTCGCCATCAAAGGCGCGCTCAACCACGTCCCACAACTTGACCCCAAGGAAATCGAAGACGTCATTCTGGGCTGCGCCATGCCGGAAGCTGAGCAGGGTATGAACGTTGCCCGCATCGCTTCCCTGCGCGCCGGCTTGCCCGTCGAAATTTCTGCGCTGACCATCAACCGGTTCTGCTCTTCCGGACTGCAGTCGATTGCCATGGCCGCCGAACGAATTATGAGCGGCGGCGCGGAAGTAATCGTCGCCGGCGGCACTGAATCGATGTCGATGATTCCCATGGGCGGTCACAAGATTTCGCCCAACCCTTGGCTCGTCGATCATTATCCTGACGCATATCTTTCCATGGGACTCACCGCGGAGCGGGTCGGCCAACGTTTCGGAATCGCGCGTCAGGCGGCTGACGAATTCTCTCTGCGCAGCCATCAGAAAGCGCTGGCCGCAATTCAGGCCGGAAAATTCGACGACGAAGTTGTGCCCGTCCCCGTGAGTTTCAGCACGCCCAACGGCTCAAAACCGAAGCGGCAGGAAATTACGTTCAAAACCGACGAAGGTCCGCGTGGCGATACTTCGCTCGAAGCTCTAATGGCGCTCAAGCCCGCTTTTCACATGAAGGGCACCGTAACCGCTGGCAATTCCTCGCAGATGTCCGACGGCGCGGCCGCCGCTGTAGTCATGTCTGCCGAGCGCGCAAAGGCTCTGGGCATCACCCCACTCGCTCGTTATGTCTCGTTCGCAACCGCAGGATACAAGCCCGAAGAAATGGGACTCGGTCCCGTATTCGCGATTCCGAAAGCACTCAAGATGGCCGGACTGAAGCTCTCTGACATTGACGTCATTGAGTTGAACGAAGCTTTCGCCGCGCAATCGCTCGCAGTGATTAAAGAAGCGGGCTTGGACCCGGAGAAGGTCAATCCCAATGGAGGCGCCATCGCTCTGGGACACCCGCTGGGATGCACGGGAGCCAAGCTAACTGCCACGGTGATCCGCGAACTGAAGCGCCGCAAAGCCCGCTACGGCATGGTCACAATGTGCGTGGGCGGAGGCATGGGTGCCGCGGGAATTTTCGAGAATCTTTAACTGCGAATCATCAACCACGAAGGACACGAAGGCTCACGAAGGAAATCCCAGAGGTATCTTCGTGAACCGAGCGTCTCTAAAAATCGTCGTTTTGTGGTTTTCCTTCGTGAACCTTAGTGTCCTTCGTGGTTCCCGCTTTGGGTTTTGCTCTTCTTTTTTTCTCCGGATTGTGACCGCCGATCTAGACCCACGATGAGAACTCAGGATATACAGGCAAAGGTGGCCACATCTCCGATCCATCGATTGAGTGCGCAAGAAGTCAGCCATGCGGTAATTACGGCGGCGATGAAAGTGCACTCCGAGTTGGGCGCAGGATTACTCGAGAGCGCCTATCAAGCGTGCCTGCATCACGAACTGCAGCAAGCGGGTATTCGCGCCGCGTGTCAAGTCGGGCTTCCCGTCGTCTATCGCGGCGTAAAACTTGAAATCGGATATCGCATGGACCTGCTGGTTGAAGATCTTGTCATTGTAGAAATCAAGTCCGTGGACGCAATCTCTCCCATTCATCAGGCGCAAATCATCTCCTATCTCAAACTTAGCGGCCGGTCTCTCGGACTGCTCATCAACTTCAATGTGGTGCACCTGAAAGACGGAATCAAGCGCTTTGTAAATGGCACCGCCTGGAAGGAAACGCAAACCATCCACCACTGACCCGTTTGACCACGAGGACCAATGAAGTATTTCACGGTGTTCCTTCGTGAACCTTCGTGTCCTCAGTGGTTCCGGCTATGTGTCGACCCAAGATTCAGGCATAAAACCCCCATAAATGCCGGAGATTCCCGTATATCATTCTGAGCCACTTCGCCATTAGAATTAAGACTCGCGCAGCGGCCTGCTCGGGGCCATGCGTTTTCTTTACTGGGGGAGAGAAATGGCAACGACCACTGCGGTTCCGAAGAACAAGATTTCCGGCGGCAGCTTTCTGCTCGAGACGCGAGCACCTGAAGAAGTTTTTACGCCAGAAGACTTCACCGAACAGCACCAGTTGATTGGGCAGACCACCGAAGAATTTGCCGTCAACGAGATCCTTCCCAACGTCGAAAAAATCGAGCACAAAGATTTCTCCGTCTCCCGCAACCTTCTGAAGAAAGCCGGCGAACTCGGCCTCAGCGGCGTTGAGATTCCCGAAGCCTACGGCGGCCTCGAAATGGATAAAGTCACTGCGGCCGTCATCGCCGATCACATTGCCAAATACGCCGGCTTCGCCACCACCTGGGGCGCGCACAGCGGCATCGGCATGCTGCCCATCGTCTACTTCGGCACCGAAGAACAGAAAAATAAATACCTGCCGCGCCTGGCCTCCGGCGAAATCGTCGGCGCCTATGCCTTATCGGAAGCCTCTTCCGGCTCCGACGCTCTGAACTGCCGCGCCCGCGCCGAGCTTTCTTCCGACGGCAAGCACTACATTCTCAACGGCGAAAAAATGTGGATCACCAACGCCGGATTCGCGGACCTCTTCACCGTTTTCGCCAAAATCAACGGCGAAAAATTCAGCGCCTTCCTCGTCGAGCGAACTTTTCCCGGCTTCTCCGTCGGCGCAGAAGAACACAAGATGGGCATTCGCGGCTCCTCCACCTGCCCCATCATTCTCAACGACTGCAAAGTTCCGGTAGAAAATCTGCTAGGCGAGATCGGCAAAGGGCACGTGATCGCCTTCAACATTTTGAACGTCGGCCGCTTCAAGCTCGGCGCGATGTGCGTTGGCGGCGGTCGCGTCTCTCTCGAAAACGCCATCGGCTACGCCAAGCAGCGAAAAGCGTTTAATAAAGTCATTGCCGACTTCGGCCTCGTGCGCGAGAAAATCGCAAACATGGCGACGCTGCTCTTTGTCGGTGAGTCGCTCGTCTATCGCACCGTCGGCATGATGGACAACGCTCTCGGCGAGGTCGACAAATCTGCCGCCGACGCCGGCAAGCAGATGCTGAAAGCTATCGAGGAATACGCCGTCGAATGCTCCATCATCAAAGTCTGGGGATCGGAGATGATCGACTACGTCGTCGACGAGACTGTGCAGATTTATGCAGGCTACGGATTCGTCGAAGAGTATCCTGCCGAGCGCGCCTACCGCGATGCCCGCATCAATCGCATCTTCGAAGGCACCAACGAAATCAATCGCCTCATCATCACTGGATTCTTGCTGAAGCGCGCCATGACCGGGCAGTTGCCGCTCATGCCCGCCATCAAAAAGCTGATGGACGAAGTCCTCTCCGGACCCTCCGCAGCTGAAGATCTCGAAGGCGCTCTTCCCGAAGAACGCAAACTGGTAGCGCAAGCCAAGAAACTCGGCCTGTTCGCGGCTGGCGCTGCTACGCAAAAATATATGCAGGCGATCCAGGATCAGCAGGAGATCATGGGCGCCATCGCTGACATGACCATTGAGACGTACGCAATGGAGTCGGCCGTGCTGCGCGCCCAGAAGATGGTGCAGGCCAAAGGGGAGGCCGGCGCGGCATTGCCGGTGGCGATGACCCGCGTCTACCTCTCGCAAGCCATGGAGAAAATCGAATCCGCGGCGAAAAAAGTAATTGCCGCGGTTGCCGACGGCGACATGATGCGGACTCAGCTTGCAATCCTGCGCCGTCTGGCGAAATATGAACCGTTCAACACCATTGACCTCCGCCAGCAGATCGCGCAGAAAATGATCGAGCGCGGAAAGTACACGCTCGCCTAATTCAAGTCCTAACTTGCGCACAGAGCCCCACAGATACCACCTCTGTGAAGCTCTGTGCCCTCTGTGGTTAGGCTCGTTTTCGACCCACCGCTCTGATACAACTGTCCGATGAAACTCGCAGCCCTGCCTCTCCTCGCCGCCATCGCGCTGGCCGCAGCCGCCCAGACTTCCCCCGCGCCCCAGGATTCCGCGACTTTCGATCCGGACGGCACAGCCCGTATCAGCCGCGTAGTGCCCATGCCGCACACTATCAGCCCCGAGGCGCAGCAGTGGCTCCAGTCGCTAACGCAGCAAAAAAGTGGTGAGCAAACGCTCGCCGAGCGCCGCGCCCGCACCGACGAATGGCGCAAGTTCGGCTCCGGTGAAGCGCGCAAATATTATCCCGCCAACGTCGAAGAGACCACTACCGCTGGCGTTCGCACCGACATCATCACGCCGCTCACCATGCCCGACGCCAATCGCAATCGTGTGCTAATCAACTTGCACGGCGGCGGATTCAATTCGGACTCCGGATCGTTGATCGAAGGCGTTCCGATCGCGAACCTGGCGAAGACGAAAGTTGTCTCTGTCTACTACCGACTCGCGCCCGAAAACCCTTTTCCCGCCGCAGTCGACGACGTCGTAGCCGTCTACAAGGAGCTTCTCAAAACCTATAAGCCCGGCAGCATCGGCGTCTTCGGAACCTCGGCGGGCGCGATTCTCACTGCCGAAGTTGCGGTTCGTCTCAGGCAATCAGGCCTGCCGCTTCCCGCTGCGCTCGGAATCTTCTCCGGCCTCGGCGACTTCAGCCGCGTTGGGGACTCCCGCCAGTTGTTCACTCTCAACGGCCTTCCCGGCGAGATGCGGCCGATCGATCCCAATCATCTCCCCGACGATCAATACGTCGGCAAGACTGATCGCAAGGATTCCGCACTGTCGCCGTTCTTCGCTGATCTCCACGGCATGCCGTCCACCCTGCTCGTCACCAGCACGCGCGACATTCTACTGAGCGACACCACCACGTTTCATCGCGCGCTGCTTCAAGCCGGAGTTGATGCGCGCCTGGTCGTCTTCGAGGCGCTCCCTCATGCATTCTGGTATCACTTCCAGTTGCCTGAAACCAAAGAAGCCCTGGAGTTGATGGCAAACTTTTTCGATGAGCGAGTAGGCCGGTGACTCCCTACACCACCTCCACCACAATCAGTGTGATGTCATCTTGCTGGCCGGTCGCTCCCGGTTGCCACTTCCGCAACTCGGAAAGCAGTTGCGCGCCGTCAGTTCCGAAGCCGGCTGCGATCGGTTCTCTGCGACGACCGAAGAAACTTTTTACTTGGACTCGGGCTTTTCCTCCGGCACCAGCATGTAACTTACGAACGCAACCTGCTTGCTGTCGGGCGACCAGGACGGAACGTTGATTGTTCCCTGCCCGCCAAACAGTTTCGCCAGCACCGTGATCTTCTTATCGGCAAGCGACATTAACCGCAGCATTACGTCCTTATTTTCTGGGTGGCCAGTCACTTCCGCGCCGTAGGTAAGGAACACCACCCACTTTCCGTCGGGCGAAATGTGCGGAAACCAGTTATTCAATTCGTCAGAGAAGACTTGCTCCTGTTCGCTTCCGTCGGGCTTCATGCGCCAGATCTGCATGTGTCCCGTTCGCTCCGAATTGAAGTAAATGTACTTTCCATCGGGCGAATATTCCGGCCCGTCATCCAGTCCCTTGGCCGTCGTCAGTCGAGTCTCTTCGCCTCCCGCCGCCGGAATCGCGTAAATATCGAAGTCGCCGTTGCGCTGTCCCACAAACGCCAGCGTCTTCCCGTCCGGCGACCACCCATGCCAGTACGACGGAGATTTCTGTGTAATGCGCCGCGGCGTGCCTCCGCCAATGGGCACCACATACACAAGCGATTGATGGTCGCCCTGCGAATTGTCGCTGATGGCAATCTGCGTTGCATCGGGCGAAATCCCGTGATCGTTGTTGCAGCGGTTCGCAACCCCGGTATCGATCGTCATTGGCTTATCGCTTCCAACCGCAAGGCGCTCAATATGCCCGTCGCGATTGAACAGAAACGCGCTGCCGTCGCGCATCCAGTTCGGAGCTTCAAATCGTCCCATCGCAAGATAAACCACGCGCCGGTCGGCGGAATCAATCACCACATTTTCCAGCGTGCTGTAGAGCGTCGGCATGCCCGCCTCGG
>DASSRO010000072.1:0-3008 GCA_035701745.1 Candidatus Sulfotelmatobacter sp.
CGCGACAGGCAGGTTCGTCGCCCCATCAACCGCTATTTTTCACGAAGTCTTCGCCGGTGACGAGTAACTCTTTGACCAACTCCGGCGATGAAGCCTCAGTATAAAGGCGCAACAGGGGCTCGGTGCCGGAGGCGCGGAACAGAACCCAGGCTTCGGCGCCGTTGCCGTTGGTGGGGGCATCGAGAAAAAACTTTGCTCCGTCGAGATGCTCTTTGCGGATGACCTTATAACGGCCGAGGGTTTGAGTGCTGTCGGCGCGAGCGCGCTGGATGGCGGCCTGCTTCATCTGGTCGGGAATGTGCAAGTCGCGGCGGCCGTAATAATGCGGCCCAAAGTCGCGCTGCAGGTCGCCAACGAGTTGCCCCAGCGGCTTGCCTTCTTCGGCCATGACGTTGGCGAGCAGCAGGCAGTTGAGCACGCCGTCGCGCTCGGGCAAAAATCGCGAATAGCCGATGCCGCCGGACTCTTCGCCGCCGATCAGGATTTCGCCCTCCATCATCAGGTCGGCAATATATTTGAAACCGATAGAGGTCTCGTGCAGTTTGCGTCCATGCTTCGCGGCGATGCGGTCGAGCATGCGCGTGGTGTTGAAGGCGCGGACGACGTCGCCGGGCCATTTTTTGCGCTCAAGAAGCCAGCGTAGCAGGACGCAGAAGATTTTGTGCGAGTCGACAAACGTTCCGTCTTCGGCGACGGCGCCGATGCGGTCCGCGTCGCCGTCGGTGGCGAGGCCGGCATCGCACTTCTCGCGAACCACCGTTTCCTGCAGCAGGGCAGTGTGCGGCTCGATGGGCTCGGGATTGATGCCGGGAAACAGGGGGTTGAGTTCCTGGCGAATGGCTACGAACTGAACTCCGCGTGCGGAGAAAATTCCGCCCAGAACGCCGCGGCCGGAACCGTACATGGCGTCGACGGCAAATCTGAACTTGGTCTTCGCGATCAGGTCCATGTCGGCAAAGGCGCAAACGGCGGCCACATATTCCTTCTTGAAATCGACCTCTTCGATGGATCCCTTGGACCCTTTGGGAGCGGCACCGGCGGCCAATTCTTCTTCAATTTTTTTCATGATGGCGGGAGTGGCCGAACCGCCGAACTTGCCTTTGAACTTCACGCCATTCCAGTTCCAGGGATTGTGGCTGGAGGTGACCATCACGCCGCCGGCAGCACCATGTTTTTTCACCGCGTAAGAGACCGCGGGAGTGGGAGTGTAATCGTTGGCCAGTTTCACGGGAATTCCGGCGGCGGCAATCACCTCGGCGACGACTTGTGCTGCGCGAGGGGAAGCGAACCGGGCGTCATAGCCAACGAAGATGCCGCGTTGCGCGTCTTCATATTTGAGCGCGTAAGAGGCGATGGCGCCGGCCACGCGGCGAACGTTGTCAAAGGTGAAGTCATCGGCGATGATGCCTCGCCAGCCGTCGGTTCCGAATTTAATTTCTTGAGGCATAGAAGTCAGTGGCCACTGGCGATTCACACTAGCTTATGCAATTTTTTTTCGTCTAGATACTTTACGACTTTGCCTACATCCTGAGCGTGCTGCCGGGTCGTGACCAGCAAAGCATCGGGGGTTTCAACCACGACCAAGTCGGTGACGCCGACGGCCGCGATGAACTTCCCCGGCGAATGAATATAATTTCCGCGGGCATTTAAAAGAAATACAGCGGAACCCTCGACCAGATTGCCTTCGGGCGGGGTGGTTTTCGCGGTGTGGTGCTCGTGCAAGGCGGTCCAGGAGCCCAGATCGTTCCAGCCAAAATCGGCGGGCAGGCAGTAAATGTTGGCCGCTTCCTCGCCCTTGGCTGAACGCGGCTCAAGCACAGCGTAATCCACGCTGATGTTTTCGGACTGGGGATAGAGCCGTTTGAAGGTGGCGGCGAATTTTTGTGTTCCGTAAGTCGCCGCGATTCTTTCGAGCAACGCCGCCGTTTTGGGCAGATGCTCCCGCAACGCGTCGACCAGGGTTTGCGCGCTCCACAAAAACATTCCGCTGTTCCAGAAATAACTTCCCGCCGATACGAACTCAGCTGCTCTCTCGGCGTTGGGTTTCTCGGTAAAGCGGCGCACTTGCAGGGCTTCGCCCTGAAACAAGCCTCCGGTCTCGATGTATCCGTAGCCGGTTTCGGCGCGATTGGGGCGTACGCCGAGCACGACGATGTTCGGCCCGGAAGCGGCAAGCTCGATTCCGCGCTCCAGAGTTTCGCGATAGCGCTTCTCATCTCCGATCACGTGATCGGACGGGAACAGGCCGATGACGGCATTGGGATCTTCGCGCAAGAGCAGAAACGCCGCCAGACCGATTGCCGGAGCGGTGTTTCGTCCCACGGGCTCGGCGAGGACTTGATCCTTGGGCAGCTTTGGAAGTTGCTTGACGATGGCGGGACGCAGGTCTTCGTTGGTGATGATCCAAAACTTTTTCGCGGGCGCCAGCGGCAACAGTCGCGTCACGGTCTGCTGGATCATGGTCTGCTTGCCGTCGAGCGCCAGCAATTGCTTGGCGCGCTTTTTGCGGCTAAGTGGCCAGAAGCGAGTGCCGCGGCCGCCAGCCAGAATCACGGGATAGAAGTTGGGGTTCTTCATGAGTAAGGATTTTTGTTTGCAGACTTGATTTACCGCGTCAAACTGAACGTACCAGCGAGCTCGCCAGCGATCGGAAATCAGCAATCTGGAATATTCTTTACATTCTGGTTTCCGGTTCGGGCAGCGGCTTTCCGGGCACATAGGCGCGCAAACATTCCAACGCCCACTGCGGGCGCACACCGAAGTTGCCGACGCTGGCAGGAATTACGACCGCATCGCCTTTCGCCAGGGTGACGGGATCCGCGCCGGGAGCCTCGATCACTCCGCAGCCTTCAACGGCGACCAGGATCTGCACCGAACTCTTTCCCGAATCGTCGTGGGTCGCCAGCTGCAGGGGCTCTTTGGCTTCAAACATGTCGACCACGAAGTATGGCGCGCCGATGAGAGGGGCGCGGCGGTTCTTGCCGCCGTTCACGGTTTGTGGGGCCGGG
>DASSRO010000073.1:0-26100 GCA_035701745.1 Candidatus Sulfotelmatobacter sp.
AAGCCGGGCTGGCCAGCTTGCAGGCAGCCGTTCAGAAAACCTTGTAGTCGTTACCGCGACAACGGCGTGACCGTCACGCCTTCGCTACAGCCGGTCTGACGCCGGCGCCACGAGGAGCAAGACACATGCAATTGGGAATGGTTGGGTTGGGACGGATGGGCGCAAATATGACGCGACGTCTGATGCGCGGCGGACATCACCTTGTCGTTTCTGATTTGAGTCCGGACTCAGTTAAAAACTTAGCCGGTGAAGGCGCGACCGGATCTGCGTCTCTGGAAGATCTGATCAGCAAGCTGACTCCTCCGCGCGCGATCTGGATCATGGTTCCTGCGGGCAGCGCAACTGAAGCGACGGTGCAGAACCTGGCCGCACATTTGCAGGCAGGCGATGCCATCATCGACGGCGGCAATTCATATTTTAAAGACGATGTGCGGCGCGCGAATCAACTGAAGGGCAAGGGCATTCACTACATCGACGTGGGAACCAGCGGCGGCGTCTGGGGCCTCGATCGCGGGTACTGCATGATGATCGGCGGTCCCAAAGAAGCGGTGCAGCGACTCGATCCCATTTTCAAGACTCTGGCTCCGGGCAAGGGCGACATCCCCCGGACTCCGGGACGCGAGAAGCTTGGAGGCACCGCCGAAAGCGGCTACATTCATTGCGGCCCGTCGGGCTCCGGACACTTCGTCAAGATGGTGCACAACGGAATCGAATACGGAATTATGCAGGCTTACGCGGAAGGCTTCGACATTTTCAAGAACGCTACCAGCAAAGATTTGCCGGAAGACATTCGCTATGATCTGAACTTGCCCGATATCGCGGAGGTGTGGCGGCGCGGCAGTGTGGTGAGTTCATGGCTGCTTGACCTGACGGCGATGGCCCTGACCGAGAATCCCACATTGTCGGAATACGAAGGCTACGTGCAGGATTCAGGGGAAGGCCGCTGGACGATTCAGGCAGCGCTTGAAGAAGCAGTGCCGGCGGAGGTATTGACCGCGGCCTTGTACGTACGTTTCCGCTCGCGCCAGGAACATACATTCGCGGAAAAAATGCTGTCCGCCATGCGGCAGAAGTTTGGCGGACACGTGGAGCAGGGCGCGCCCAAAACGAAAAAGAGCGCTTAGGGCGGTAAAGCTTTTGACCGTGGAGTTCCCTGAGAGCTCGCAAGGCACGCAGAAAAAACCAGGATGCACGATTTTCTTTCTAACATTTTATAGGGGATTGATTTATGGCTGAACTAGCGGAACAGGCAGCAGCGGCGCCGCCGCGCATTGGCAAGCAGGGCGATCCATGCGTCATGGTGATCTTTGGGGCGGCTGGCGATCTCACCGGGCGCATGCTCATTCCGGCGCTCTATAACCTGGCGCGTGCGAGTTTACTTTCGCGCGAATTTGCGGTGGTGGGCGTTGCCCGTGCCCATATGTCGAATGACGAATTCCGCAAGCGGGTTCACGATGACGTCAAGGCTTATTGTGGAGAATGCGTCGACGACGATCTGTGGGAGTGGTTCGCCCGTCGCTTCTATTACTTCGCCGGTGATTTCAACGACAATAATCTTTATCCCCAGCTGAAGGACTTTCTCAGCAAAATCGATCAGGAACACTCCACCCATCAGAATTTCTTTTATTACCTGGCCACCGCGCCAAAGTATTTCGGCCCAATCGTGGAGCAACTTTCCGCTGCCGGACTAATGGAGCAGAGCAACAACCACTGGCGGCGGGCAGTCATCGAGAAACCCTTCGGGCACGATCTGGAATCGGCAAAGGCCCTGAACCAGCAACTGCTGAAAGTCGTCGACGAAAAACAGATTTACCGTATCGACCACTATCTCGGCAAAGAAACGGTGCAAAACATCATGGCGTTCCGTTTTGCCAACGGAATTTTCGAACCTGTCTGGAACCGCCGTTACATCGATCATGTGCAGATTTCGGTCGCGGAAACGGTCGGAGTGGAGGGACGCGGAAGTTACTTCGATCAGGCCGGTTCTTTGCGCGACATGGTGCCCAACCACATCATGCAGCTCATCAGCCTCACCGCCATGGAACCGCCGATCTCATTCGACGCCAACGCCGTACGCGATGAGCAGGCGAAGATTCTGCATGCCATCCAGCCCATGAGCGATGAAGACGTGTTGAGCCGAACCGTGCGCGGACAATACGGCGACGGAACTGAAGATGGCAAAAGAGTGACGGCTTATCGCGCGGAGCCCGATGTCCCCCCCGATTCGCGCACCGAAACCTTTGTCGCGATGAAATTGCTCATCGATAACTGGCGCTGGGCCGACGTTCCCTTCTACCTGAGAACCGGGAAGCGGATGCCGGTGCGCAACACGCATATCGTGATACAGTTTCGACGGGCGCCCTTCGTGCTGTTCCGTGACACGCCCGTCGAGCATCTGATGCCCAACCAACTGGTGCTGCACATTCAACCGGAAGAAGGAATTTCGCTGCAATTCGCGGCCAAGGTTCCCGGTCCGGTGATGCGGCTGGGCACAGTGGATATGAATTTCGAATATCAGGAATACTTCGGCAAGCAGCCGAGCACCGGCTACGAACGCCTGCTGCACGATTGCATGATCGGCGACCAGACGTTGTTCCAGCGTGCCGACATGGTTGAGGCGGGCTGGTCTGTCGTCAACCCGGTACTCGATTTATGGAAGGCGCTGCCGCCGCGGAACTTTCCCAATTACGCTTCAGGCACCTGGGGTCCGAAAGACGCCGACGAACTGCTGGAGCGCGACGGGCGCCGTTGGAGGAACTTCGAGAAATGATCCTGGCCGGCGATATTGGTGGCACCAATGCTCGGCTGGCCTACTTTCAACCCCAGAATGGGCATTTGCGCCTGGTGTCGGAGCGCGTCTTTCCCAGCCGCGAGCACAGCGAACTAGGCGAAATTGTCACGCAGTTTTTAAGCGATTCTGGAGAACATCCAGAGTCGGCCTGCTTTGGAATCGCCGGCCCCGTGCGCAACGGACGCGTGGAAACGTCGAACCTGCCTTGGGTGATCGAGCAATCGCGGCTCGCAAAACAAATTCACCTGCCTGCGACTTTATTGATCAATGATCTCGAAGCGAGCGCCTGGGGAATTGGAGTGTTGGACGAAGGTGATCTGGTTCCTTTGAACCGCGTGAGCGGGCCGGCGGTGGGCAACCAGGCTGTAATCGCTCCGGGAACGGGATTGGGCGAGGCTGGCCTATTCTGGGACGGAAACCGGCATCACGTTTTTGCCTGCGAAGGCGGACACACCGATTTTGGTCCTCAGGGCGATTTGCAGATCGAACTGGTGCGATTCTTGAAAGCTCGCTTCGGCCACGTCAGTTACGAGCGAATTCTCTCCGGACCGGGATTGGTGAATGTTTACGAGTTTTTGCGCGACTTTGCACCCGGGAAAGAATCCGCGGAATTTGCTGCAGCGCTCAAGCACGGCGACCCTGCGGTGGTAATCTCGCGAGCAGCTCTAGACGGAACGGAGACCTTGGCAGAGAAAGCTCTAGACTTGTGGATCTCGGTATACGGCGCAGAAGCGGCGAACCTGGCTTTGAAAGTTATGGCCACCGGCGGCCTTTTTCTTGGCGGAGGGATCTCGCCAAAGATTCTTGCTAAGTTAAAAGGCCCTGCGTTTATGAAAGCATTCGTGGATAAAGGACGCTTGCGGCCGCTGGTAGAATCGATTCCGGTGCAGGTCATTACCAACGACAAAGCCGGACTTCTCGGAGCAGCGCGGTGTGCTGCTATGCGCGCCAGTCAACACTAGGCTAAATACGAAACGCGAGCGATCGCTGTGAGCGCTTCCCGCCAAATTCGAACTCTGACCACTCCGCAGGAGCTGTTCTCGGCCGCAGCGGAGGAAGTTGTACGCACGGCGAATGACGCCGTCAAACAGCGGGGACGCTTCACGATCGCCTTGGCCGGCGGATCAACCCCGAAGAGTCTCTATAATTTACTGGCTACGAACGCCCGCGTGGATCTGCCATGGGATCGCATGTTTTTTTTCTTTGGCGACGAGCGCCACGTCCCTCCCACTGATCCCGACAGCAACTACCGCATGGCAGACGAGAGCATGCTGTCCAAGATTCCTGTGGCGGCAGCGAACGTGTTCCGCATTCCTGCGGAGAACCCCGACGCCGAAGCCGTCGCCGAGGCGTATGAGGTGACCCTGAAAACGTTTTTTGCGCTTCAACCCGGACAGCCTCCCCGCTTTGATCTCATTCTTCTCGGCATGGGCCCCGACGGACATACCGCCTCGCTGTTCCCCGGGACCGCGGCATTGCAGGAAAAGAAGCGACTCGTCGTCGCCAACTGGGTCGAAAAGTTGAAGACCCACCGCATCACGCTGACCTTGCCTGTGCTGAACGCCGCGCATTGCGTGACCTTTCTGGTCAGCGGTACCGACAAGGCAGCCGTATTGCGAACGGTGCTTGAAGAAGATGCGCCCGCCGACCAATATCCTTCCAAATTGGTGCGGCTGAATGATGGGAACCTTATCTGGCTGATCGATCGTGCCGCAGCCAGCCAACTCAAGAACACGAATTAGCTAGCCCTCTTGGCGCTTCATACACTCTGCTATGGCTGAGTTCCGCCCTGAGCTTTTTCGTGTTGGTCCTGCCGCTTCAGGTAGGGAAAAAATGGCGACACTTCAAAAGGCATTTTCTCCGAAGCCGACTGTAACCGCACCGGCGAACTCTTAAGCATGGCGATCCGATCCGACCAGGGGTCAAGCGTAATGCGCGACCCCAGCGGCAAGGCGGAGATCTGATCCAGCCGATCCATCTGCAAGTGTTTAGCGGGATCGCCCGGGGCCTGCAGTCGCGTCAGGTGTGTACCCCCAAAATCGTTGCCCAGTCGGCTGTGAAGCAGGTTCGGCAGTCGCGTCGATCGCTCTTGCAGCGCTTCCAGGAAAAGCCCCGCATTGGCCAGTTGCCCTTCATACGGCGACTTCGATAAAAGTTCCATCCCCTTCGCATCGGCAGCAGCTTCCTGTGCTGGATCGAAACGGAAGCTCAAGTGGGTAAAAACTTCCAGATCGGAGAAGGGTACAGCCAGTCCCGAGAGAGATTCGGCGCCTACAGAGTGCTCCAAAACGATGTGGCCAAGTTCGTGCGCCAGCACCGCGGCCAGGGTCGCCTCATCCGGCAAAACATCGAGCAGCCCACGGCTCACCACGATGGTTCGGCCCATCACGAACGACTCCAGCGGCGTAGTCAACAGCACCCGGCAGCGGATCCCCGCCAGATCGAGATCGTTGGTGACTAATAAATTGTTGACCACAGTTTCCAGAATATGGTCGACCTGGCCGTCGGGCGCCATGAGTCCGGCGACTTGCAGACGCTCCACAATATTGTCTTCCGGCGAATACGTGGTCTTCCCGATCGTATTCGCCGGATTCACGTCCTGCGATGCCTCATGGCGGTTGGGATCGACCCATACCGGCGTGTCGGTCAGCGGCTTGGCGAACTCGCGATGATCGCCCGCATGTTGCAGGTCGTAGCCCCAGATGCGGGTTTGAGCCTTAAACCACAGATTGTGATTCGCGGGGTCTTGAGAAGTCGATTCCTGGGTGTAGATATACGCTGGCATCCACATGGTGCCCAGAGTATTCAGCCGCCAACTGTCAAAGTGAAAGGCGCGCCGGGAGAGCCGTTTCGAACTGTACGCCCCGGTAAATCGCACAATGTTAAAGTCTTGATCTTCCACCCAGATCCTGCCCATGAAACCACGGTTCTGCGAATTTTCCCGGGGACTCACGTCCACTACCCCACAATGAAGGTCTCCAAGAACTTCCCAGCGAACAAATTTGAAAATGTAGTTGTGACGATCAAAATGGTCGAGATCCGGAAAAATCGCCTGCGCGAATCCGGCCGCCGTGAACGGACCCGGACTCTTCAGCAGCTTTTTCTCCCACGTCTGCTTCCAGCTCTCGGGCTCTTCAAACGACCGAGTGGCCATACCATCGCCCTTCAGATCCAAACGGCTCAAGAAATAATCGTCGGTTCGGGGAGACGTTCCAAGATTGGAATCGGGCTTCTCCTCCTGGATGTAAGTCTCGACGATCGGTGTGAAGTTGTGCATCAAAACGATCAGCCGGTGTTCCTGGCGGATGGCAGACTCGATGAGCGCGTCGAATTTGGCAACGCTGTGCGCGGGAGCATTGGCTTCCGCCTGGCCTGGATCGCGAGAGGGGGCTGCGGGGTTGACGCCTTGCGCAGCGGCCATTCCCACCACGAATACTTCGAAAAGCGCCCGGTTAAGCCAGCGAAATGTTCTTCTCCGCTTCAACATCTAATCTATATTCTAAATCCAGAATAGGCGCGGCGTAGGCCCTGCTGAACGGTCAGGCAGGCCTGCCGTTTGACATCTTCTTTCGCTTCCATAAAAATGCCCTTCCACTGAAAAGGAGATGTTAGATGCGACGGTTCCTGCTTTGCTGTGTGGTCATCATCGCTCTCAGCGCTGTGATGTTCTCGCAAGATCGCACCAACGCGCGGTCCATGGTCATCTCGCCCTATGGCATCGTTGCCAGCAGCCAGGTGCAGGCTTCGCAGGCCGGAGCAGAGATCCTCTCGCACGGTGGTTCGGCTGTGGACGCCGCCATCGCCACCAATGCCTTACTTGGCGTGATGGAACCGGACATGAACGGCATCGGTGGAGACTTGTTTGCCATTTACTGGGAGGCCAAGACCGGAAAACTTTACGGACTCAACGCCAGCGGTTGGGCTCCCAAAGCGCTCACCATCGATTACCTGAAATCAAAGGGCGCGGCGCAAATGCCGGATAGCGGAATCGACAGCGTCACCGTGCCGGGCGCAGTTGAGGGTTGGAACAAGCTGCATCAGCGCTTTGGGCGAATGGGCTGGAAGGATATCTTTGCGCCCGCGACTTTCTACGCAGAGAACGGCTTCGCCGTTCAAGAAATGATCAGCATGGACTGGCAAGTCGCCGCTCGCGCCAAGCTGAAAACTGACGACGAATCCCGGCGCGTGTTCCTCGTCCACGACGAGGCCCCTCGCATGGGCGAGGTGTTTCGAAATCCTGACCTCGCCAAAGCTTTCCGTTTGCTCGCGGCTGGCGGTCCACCCGCCTTCTACTCGGGTGAGATCGCAAAGGCTATTCTTGCTACGTCACGGCAGGTCGGCGGTACCATGACGGCGGAAGATCTGCAAGATTTCTCAGCCCAGTGGGTCGAGCCCATTTCAATTAATTATCGTGGGTGGAAAGTCTACGAATTGCCTCCCAACGGCCAAGGCATGGCCGCGCTTGAGATGTTGAACATTCTGGAGCAATTCTCCCCCGCAAAGGCGGGTCCGCTCAGTACCGACGAATTGCACAAGCGAATTGAAGCCATGAAACTGGCCTACGCCGACCTGGCGCGCTACAACGCCGACCCGCGCTTCGCCAAGGTGCCCGTGGCCGGACTGCTCTCCAAGGAATATGCCAAACAGCGCGCCCAACTGATCGATCCGGCCAAGGCCAATTGCGAAGTTAACGCCGGCCGTCCCCCGGCTGGCGACACAACCTACCTGACAGTTGTGGACCGCGAGGGCAATATCGTTTCGCTCATTCAGAGTAACTTCTCAAGTTTCGGTTCTGGAATCACGGTGCGCGGGATGGGCTTCCCCCTGCAGAACCGCGGTGCGCTGTTCATGCTCGATCCTGCCAAGCCGGACGCTCTTGCTCCGCGCAAGCGACCTTTCCACACCATCATTCCAGCGTTCATGGAGCATGGCGACGATCACATTGGATTCGGCATTATGGGAGGAGCCAACCAACCTCTCGCGCATGCCCAATTCGTATCCAACGTGGTCGATTACGGCATGAACCTGCAGGCCGCCATGGAGACGGCGCGATTCACCGTACGCTCGAATTTCAATATCGGGTGCAACATTCTCATTGAAGATCGCGTGCCCGCCGAAGTGCGGCAGCAGCTCACAGGCATGGGACATCAGCTCGATGTACGCGGGGATTTCTCGCTTTACATGGGACGCGGACAGGCGATTGACCACAATACGAAATCCGGCCTGAATTTTGCGGCTTCGGACGCAAGAACCGATGGATCGGCTGAGCCGGAGTTCCCGCCTTCACTGCATTTGACGGATAGTCCAACCACAAAACCGGAAAAGCACTAGCGGACATAAAAACAAGAGTGTCGAAGGCCCAAATGTCGGACACTTGCGAGGAGTCCGAGTCGAAGGGTTCTACTGGCCAGAGATCACTGGCAACTGTCCACTGGTCCCTTGCTTCTACCCTCGCCAGTCGCCGATCTCCTTCAGGCCTTTACCACGGGCGTGTTCGAAGAGCCGCACGAGGTGGCGGGAGTGCTCAAATTCGTGAATGTCGGCCCAGACTTCAGCCTCCCAGCTCTTGCTGTGGGCAGCTGATTCCCCGCAGGTGGCGCATCTGGTATGAAGCGTAATGGTTGCTGCCTCCACACCAATCATCGGGGCGCCCGGCAATTCCACGAAGACGCATCGCACTTCCTGGACCTCTTCGTCGTCGCCGAGGATATGTTCGTAGCGCAGCAGGTATCCAAACCCGAGCTTCTTGGCTTCAGTCTCCGCCTCGGTGCGAGTGTGAAAAGGACCATACTCCGCCCGTAACTGTTCGGTAGAGTCGCATGTCATCCAGAAAGTTTCTTTGTAAGCCATCGCAGGGTTCGCCCCGGGGTCGCGAAGCCGGCTCGTGGCTGCTGTCGAGCCCGGACTCGGCCAGATCGGCTTGAGTGATGCAATCCTCCTGCCGCAATCGCCACTCTCTCAAGTCATTGCCCGCCATGGACTTACCGAAACAACTAGCCTTCAGGCAAATGTAACCCCGTGAAACGTTTTGCAGAGTTTGGCCGTTGACGAGGCAGTCTGCTGAGCAGAGGTGGGCGCCGCCTCTGCCGCAGAGCTTGACGAAGCTTGTGGTTGTCTTCTCCCCGCCCAACGACCGCTATAGATTAGCCCCGACAGCTTCCCGGCATGAGATGCGGGAGCTTTCTGGCGCCGGCGGCCAGTTCTTACCGCCGTGGCTGGCGACGTACATGGCAAGTTCCAGGCGGCTCCAGACTCCGATCTTGTCAAAGGCGCTGCGCAGATGATTCTTGATCACCTGTTCACTCGTGCCAATGATCTTGCCAATCTCGCGGTTTGTGAGCCCTTCCCAGACCAGGATTGCGATTTGGATTTCTTTTGGCGTGAGACGTTCGCAGGGGGTCATGACTGGCTTCCCTCCTTGCTGAAGATGGCAATGGCCAGTTTCACGCGTTTGCGGCCTTCTCGGATTCCGGCCCGCAAAAACAACGTCCGTAGGTGCTGCTTCACTGTACGCGGACTGATATTCAGTTGACCGGCGATTTCTTTGTTGCTGCAACCCTGCACCAGCAAGTTCAAAACTTGCTGGTCGCGGGGAGTTACTTTGACTTGTTCGAGATCGATCATAATTTCCTCCGCAGCGATTACGAGTACGCATAATCTATTGCACGGCTTTCGCCAATTCTTCGTTCCTCCTTCGATCTCCCCCTAAGTACCTTCGGGCGAGGGCACTTGGGGTCGGTAACCAGCGTTTTCATGTGGATTTCAGGAAGGGCGTGGTAGGCTAGCCGAGTTCGAAATTGGGCCTGAACTTAGAATTAAGGCGATCGCTCGCAATACTTTCTTTTCTGCGCATTCGTTCCCGGCTTTTGCCCGCTAAGGCGGCCAGTCGTGTCAGGACTGCGAGATGGGCTCAACCATGCCCGTCTAGTCGAGGGTTTGCACGGATATACATCGCGCGGCTCATTTCGAGGTGAACCTGTGAAGAGACAACGAAATCCATTTTTTGCGGTCAAGCGGCCTCATTCCCACAATGAAACCTGCCGCTCGTTTCCGTTTCTCATTTTGGTTCTCTGGATCGTCGCCTCCACTTGTTTTGCACAGGTGACTCTCGATTCGCAGAGTCCGAATACGGATTCCGCCACCGGCGCTCCGCTTACTATCACTTTGCAAGACGCCCTACAGCGTGCCCGCCAGAACGATCCGCAATACCGTTCGGCAGTCACCGATCTTGGCCTCGCTCGCGAGGATCGCGTGCAAGCCCGCGCCGGCTTGCTGCCCGACGTGAACTATAACAATTCATTTATCTATACCGAGGGGGCCGGCCGCCTTCCGGTTAGCTGTGCGACGAGCACCCTGGGATGCCCGACTTCGAAGTTCATTGCCAACAATGGCGTCCATGAATACATCAGCCAGGCTGACGTCCATGAGGCGTTGTCGCTGACCAATGTGGCGGACTATCGCCGCTCTGCCGCCGCGCTGGCGCAAGCGCGAGCCAAGGCGGAGATCGCCAGACGCGGCCTTGCTGTTACCGTCACCCAGGCCTACTACGGGTTCGTTGTCGCCGAGCGCAAATATTCGACGGCGCAAAAAGCCGCCGCCGAGGCCTCGCGTTTTCTCGACATCAGCCAGAAACTGGAGCACGGCGGCGAAGTCGCCCACGCCGACGTCGTCAAGGCTCAAATCCAGGCTAAGCAGCAGCAGCGCGACCTGCGCGAAGCGCAGCTTGACATGGAGAAAAGTCGCCTTGATCTAGCCGTTTTACTGTTTCCCGATTTCAACCAGAACTTCGCCGTGGTCGACGATCTGCAAACTCTCGAACCCTTGCCCAACTTTGCGGAGATAGAAGCGGCGGGCAAGAAGAACAATCCCGATCTGCGAGCC
The DNA here is from genome assembly GCA_035701745.1 of Candidatus Sulfotelmatobacter sp. Classification (GTDB taxonomy): domain Bacteria; phylum Acidobacteriota; class Terriglobia; order Terriglobales; family Acidobacteriaceae; genus Sulfotelmatobacter. The sequence continues at coordinate 10,673 of DASSRO010000073.1, forward strand.
GCGCTGGCGGCCCTGCAGGTCGCCAACCACGAGGTTACCGCGGCCTGGGGCGGTTTACTGCCTTCGCTCAGCGTCGACTATTTTTACGGCATCGATTCGAACTTCTTCGCCATTCGAAGCAACGGCGTGCGAAACCTGGGATATTCCGGAGTGGCCAGCTTGCAGATTCCAATCTTCAGCTGGGGTGCGGATCGCAGCAAACTGAAACAAGCCGAACTGCGCCGCGACCAGGCACACGTCGAACTTACCTTCGCGCAACGGGAACTGTTGAGCCACTTGCGCCAGTTCTACAGCGAGGCGGAAGCCTCGCGCTCGGAGATGGAATCGCTGGCCAGTTCCGCGGAACTGGCCGCCGATAGCATGCGGCTCACCACTTTGCGGTATCAGGCAGGGGAATCCACTGTATTGGAGGTGGTCGACGCACAAAATACCCTGACCCAGGCTCGCAACGCTTACGATGATGGCCAGGCGCGCTTCCGCATCGCTGTCGCGAACCTGCAAACTCTGACAGGAAACTTCTAGCCGAATGAACAGCCACCAAACCGCACGGGCAGCCAAGTGCCGGAACCTCTTTCTCTTTTCCCATCGCATGGTCGCAACGGCAGCCATGGCTGCGCTCGGCAGCCTGCTCATGGCGAGCGCTTGCTCTTCCGAGAAGGGCGACACAGAGCCGACCGTGACGGTGCAGCTCGCTGCGGTGGAAAAAACTGAAATCCAACACACCGTCACCGCCCAGGCCATTCTGTTTCCCCGCCAGCAGGCGGCAATTGTGCCCAAGATCAGCGCGCCCGTACAAAGGTTTCTGGTGAAACGCGGCAGCCCGGTTCGTGAAGGGCAACTGCTGGCCGTCCTCGAAAATCGCGACTTAAGCGCTGCCGCCCAGGAAAATAAAGGCAGCTACGAGCAGGCGCAGGCAACTTACGAAACCACCACCGCGGCCGATCTTCCAGAACAGATCCAGAAGGCGGAAGCCGACGCCCAGCAGGCCCAGGCCGCGCTCAATGCCCAACAAAAGGTTTACGAGAGTCGCCAGCAACTCTTCGAGCAGGGCGCACTGCCCAGAAAAGAACTTGATCAGTCGCGAGTCGATTTCACCCAGGCCAGCAATCAGTACGCGATCGCAAAAAAGCACCTGGACGCGCTCATGGCCATCGGCAAGCAGCAGGCGCTGCGCTCGGCCGCGGGCCAGCTGGAGTCGGCCAAGGGAAAATATCTGGGAGCGGAGGCGCAGCTCAGCTACTCCGAAATTCGCAGTCCTATCAACGGCGTGATTACCGATCGCCCGCTCTATCCAGGCGAAATGGCGGCGGCCGGCACTGCTCTGCTCACCGTGATGGATGTCTCTTCCGTCATCGCCAAGGCCCACATCCCGCAGAGCGATGCGGCTGCCTTGAAAGTCGGCGACAAGGGGACTATGACTGTACCCGGTATCGACGATCCCATTGAAGGCAAAGTCACCGTGGTCAGTCCGGCGCTCGATCCCAACAGCACCACGGTTGAGGTCTGGCTTGAGGCCAAGAATCCCAAGCACGCTTTGAAGCCCGGCACCAGTGTGCAACTCAACCTCACCGCCCAGACCATAAAAGATGCGCTGGTTGTTCCCACAAGCGCGGTCATCAACACTCCAGACGGCAGTCCTGCGGTAATGCTGGCGGGCGCCGACGGCCGCGCTCATCAGAAGATCGTTAAGCTCGGAATCCGCAATGGAGATGACGTCCAGATTGTCGACGGTGTTGCTCCGGCCGACAAGGTCGTGGCCTCAGGCGCTTACGGACTGCCCGACAATACCAAGATCAAAATCGAAGCCGCCGAAGCACCGTCTCAAGGATCCAAGGAGGGCTCCAAGGAAGGTGCCAAAGCTCCCAGTGAGGGATCCAGTGAACAATAAACGCTGCGGAGCAAGTGCGTGAACTCATCGAACGCCGTTCGCTCGGTGGACGCGCAGTCGGCCGAGAAAAAACCCACTAGCCAATACTGGATCGCGCAACACTCCAGGCCGGTCATCTTCGTCATCCTGACAATGGGCCTGCTGGGGGCCTACCTCGCCTTCACAATTCCGGTGTCGGTGTTTCCCAACACCGATTTCCCCCGCGTGCTGATTGCAGTCGATAACGGCGTCATGCCCATCGACCAGATGACCGTCACCGTGACCCGCCCGATCGAAGAGGCCGTGAACAGCGTGCCCGGATTGCTGACCGTACGTTCCATCACCAGCCGCGGCTCCGCCGAAGTGGACCTCTATTTCACCTGGAACATCGACATGTTCCAGACGCTGCAATATGTAAACGCTGCAATCTCCAGAGTGCAGCCCGAACTGCCCTCCACCGCGAAGATCGAGGCCCACCGCCTCACCTTTGCCGCCTTTCCGATTATGGGCTATAGCCTTTCTTCCGACACGATGCCGCAAACGAAGTTATGGGAGATGGCAACCTACGAAATGAAGCCGCGCCTCAACCGTCTGGAAGGCGTTTCCACCGTGATCGTGCAAGGCGGGCAGGAGCCGGAATTTTACGTTACGCCGGATCCCGCTAAGTTGCTGACAGCAGGCGTGACCGTAGCGGACATTTTAGACGCAATCCGGCGCACTAACCTTATCGATTCGCCGGGCCTGCTCGAACGCAATCATCAACTCGACCTCGCCCTCGTCAATGGGCAAGTCCGCACGCCCGAAGAAATCGCCAATGCCGTGGTGAAGAGTACGGCCGCCGGAATCCCGGTGCGAATCGGCGACGTGGCCCAGGTCGCTCCGAATGTTAAACCCGTCTACACCGTGGTCACCGCGAACGGGAAGCCTGCGGTATTGCTGAACATTAACCGTCAGCCCGACGGAAACACCGTGCAGGTGGCAACCGAAGTTCACAACGAAATCGAGAACATCCGCAAAACGCTTCCGCCGGGAATTCGCATTGAGCCCTTCTACGACCAGTCGATCATCGTCGATGAGTCCATCAAAAGCGTTCGCGATGCTATCTTGCTCGGCCTCATTCTGGCTTCGATCATTCTCGTCGTCTTTCTGCGCGACTGGGGAACATCGCTAGTCGCCGGCCTGGTGATTCCAGTGACCATCATGGTCACCTTCATCGCCCTCAAGGTATTGGGCCAAACCTTCAATCTGATGACGCTTGGCGGTCTCGCTGCCGCGGTCGGACTGGTCATTGACGATGCGATCGTGGTGGTCGAAAACATTGTTCTGCACCGCGACATGGGACAGGACCGCCTGGACGCCATCCGCAGCGCGCTCAAAGAAATCACCGTGCCGCTGATTGGATCGACGATTACCCCCGTCGTGGTGTTTATTCCCCTGATCGTGATCACGGGCGTGACGGGAGTCTTCTTTCGCGCCCTCGCCGTGACCATGACCGTATCGTTGCTCACGTCGCTGGTGCTGGCCGTGTCCTGGACTCCGACGCTCAGCCAATATTTCATCAAGGGGGGGCATGGACACGACGACGCGCACGACGCCGGACCCGCGACTCCTCCTTCCTCTGCCCGTGCAGACACGGGCGTCCTATCGAAAAACGAGGAAGCGCAACAAATGCTTGCTGCGGAAGAAAAGCACTTGAGCGGCTTCTTCCTCCGCATCGTCAATTTCCACGAACGCTGGCTGCGCCGTGCGCTGGAAAAGCCTCTCGCTCTCATCCTCTTCAGCGTCGCGTTGATCGTCGCTTCCTACGTCTGTTACACCTTCTCCGGCTCCGATTTGCTGCCCGAAATGGACGAAGGTGGATTTGTTCTCGACTATCTGACTCCGGCGGGCAGTTCATTGACGGAAACGAATCGCATTGTCGGTCACGTGGAGCAAATGTTGCGCGAAGTTCCAGAGGTCGAGAGCACCTCGCGGCGTACAGGTTTGGAACTCGGTTTGGCCGCAGTGACCGAAGCCAATCGCGGCGACATCCTCGTGAAGTTGAAAACAAAACGCAAGCGAGATATCGAAGACATCATCTCCGACGTGCGTGCCGACATCAAGGAACAAGAACCCGCGCTCGATATCGAGTTCGTTCAGGTTCTTCAGGACATGATCGGCGACCTCACGTCTGCTCCCGAGCCGATCCAGATCAAACTTTTTTCCCAAGATCCCAAACAACTGGAAGAATGGGCGCCGAAAGTCGCCGAGGCCATTGGAAAGATCAAGGGCGTGGTGGACATCCTGAATGGAATTGAAAACACGATCAGCGGACCGGCTGTCACGTTCCAGGTCGATCCCAGCGTGGCCGCCAGAGCGGGATTCACGGCCGAGGAAGTTGCGCTCGACGCATCGGCAATTCTCGAAGGCGAGCCCGCGCCCACACCGGTCGTGGCCAACGACCGCGCCTATACCCTCCGCGTGCGCTTCCCTGCCGCCAATCGCGCGTCGCTGGAAGCCATGCGCGACACCTTGCTGGTCAGCAGTACCGGACACACGGCGACGTTGGGCGCGCTGTCGACGGTGGTCGAGAATCCCGGTCAGACCGAAGTGCGCCGCGAAAATCTGCAGCGCGACGTCGCCGTGACCGCACGCCTGGAAGGCCGAAGCCTCGGCAGCGGTATGGCCGACGTACAAAAAGCTGTCGCTGGATTGCACATTCCATCCAACATTCGCGTGGAATACGGCGGGACCTACCAGGAGCAACAGCAGTCTTTCCACGACCTGGTGATCGTGCTGATCCTCGCAGTCCTCCTGCTGTTCATCGTGTTGCTGTTCGAGTTTGGGACCTTCGCTGCACCAATCGCCATCCTGTCGTCGGCATTGCTCTCCACCTCCGGTGTTTTCATTGCCTTGATCATCACGCGCACTACTTTTAATATCTCGTCGTTCATGGGGATGATCATGGTGATCGGCATCGTGGCCAAAAATGGCATCCTGCTGCTCGACGCCGACCACAAAATGCGTGTGCTCGGCATGGACTCGGAAAAAGCAATGTTGCAGGCTGCGCGGCGCCGCTTGCGCCCCATCGTCATGACCGCCCTGGCCACCGTGGCCGGGATGTTGCCGCTGGCATTCGCCATCGGTGCCGGTTCGCAAATGTTGCAACCCCTCGCCATTGCGGTCATTGGTGGCGTTCTGATCTCCATGGTGCTCTCGCTTATCATCACTCCCGCGGTCCACTTCTACTTGGGCGGCAAGCATGAGCCTGACCTTGCGATGCCTTCTCAAGTCTCTGAGTAGGAAAAATGCCTGCTCAGCGTGCAGATTCCTGCGAAGTTACTTTCAGGTTACCTGGGACGGTTTGCCTTGTTCCAGGCTCGTGAGAGCTCTCGCTTCCCAACCCTCGCACCTGTAAACTATTCGCACAGCTGAAGCTCTCCGCCTGCATAAGGAGAGATGGTATCTAATCTTCCTAGTGGTCATCCCGTCGGCATGACCAATTTCAGGCGTGGGGTTGGAGTAGAACGTGCACTAAAATGGGATGGAGTATCGGCCGCCGGCTTGCGGTTCGCCCGAAAGACTACATCGTGCCCGAGAAACCAGACAAACCGATTCACGACGAGGAAATGCTCGCGAAGATTCTGGAAGCGGCCTATGTGCTGCAAGAGCACAATCGCGAACTGCAGGAAAAAAGAGCTCGAAAAGAAGACGCATCTGCCGCTAAGACTCCCTCGACTTTGATTCCGCCCCGGGGCCTGGCGAAGCCTCAACCGCAGAAACCCCCTCCAAAGGACGATCAAGCCTTCACACTAGCGCAAATCGTGGAAACCCAGCAGCAGATTCGCGCCCAGCACCTGCCTTTCGAAGAGGCGCTCGATGTGATTGGCCAGCGTGTGACTCAAATCTCGCGCGCCGCGGGTGCGGCCGTTGCCATTATGGACGGCGACAACGTCAACTACCAGGCATGTGCCGGCCTGCTCACGATTCCCGCCGGAACCAAAATTTCCGTAGAGAAAGCTTTGTGCTCCGCCGCTCTTCGCTCCGGAAAAGTCTTCCGCTGCGACGATGTGAATCCCGAGTTGCTCCTCGACACGGAAGAGTGCCGCCGGCGCGGAATTGGATCCCTAATCGCTGTTCCCATCTTTCACAATGGCCGCGTTGCCGGTGCGTTAGAACTTTACTACGACCGCGCGCACGCATTCGCCGATCCAGACGTCCACACCGGTCAACTGATGGCTGGCCTGATCACAGAAGCTCTGGCGAGAAATGAAGAGGTTTCCTGGAAGAAATCGCTGGAAAGCGAACGGGCGGTCATGCTCGGTGCTCTGGAAAAACTCAAACCGAATCTCGCCGCGCTTGCAGACAAACCCGTGCCAGTCCCCCTGGCACAAGAAGCGGCGCCCAGAATCGCAATCCCTGCATTGGGCGGTTCGGCCGCAACTTTTCTTTGCCGCAAATGCGGTCACCGACTCGTAGGACAGGAGCAGTTCTGCGGCAACTGTGGATCACCCCGCAGCGGCGATTATGATACGACGAGCCTGCAGAGCAAAGTGTCGGCGATGTGGCAGATGCAGCAGGCTAAGCAACAAGATCCAACGACGCATCCGGCCGATGGCGCGGCCCTGCTAGCGGAGCATCGCGCGGACTCAGAACTGCTTCCCAACGAACCTGTTTCCGATTCCCCCGCAGAACCACGGCCAGATTTTTTTCTAGCCTCCGAGCCTGTGCCGCAGGAAAGGCTTCAGCAAGTCGAATTCGCGCAAGCACCGGAAAACAACGAAATCGAAAGCGCAGATTTTGACAACCCCGAACAGGCAGATCTGGAAATTCCTGCGCCCGGGATCGGCGGGGATGCATCCGAGACGGCACAAAATGGGCAAGCACCACCATCCACCGCTCTGGTAAAGGCTGAAGGCGGGACTGCATGGAATTCTGCGTCGACTGCACTCGACTTTCTGGAGCGAATGTCGGCAGCCAAAGATCGAGGCATTTGGGCTCAATTCTGGAATACTCGCCGTGGAGACATCTATTTGGCGATCGCCGTGGTTTTTGTGTTAGGCGTAATCCGGTGGGCAATCTGGTCTAATCATTCCGTCGCGGCGACCGCCAATCCTGTTACTGCGACGGCGCACCGCAAGGCGAATCCCGAGGCTGACCTTTCGCTTTTTGATCGCACTCTTATCAGGCTGGGTCTGGCAGAACCTCCCGAACAACCTGAAAATAAAGGGAACCCCAAGACGCAGGTGTGGGTGGATCTGCATACCGCTCTCTATTATTGCCCCGGCGCAGATCTCTACGGGAAAACCCCTAAGGGTAGGTTTAGCACGCAACGGGACGCTCAGTTAGACTCATTTGAGCCCGCCTATCGCAAGGCGTGCGATTAAGGCCCTTTCGCGTTCCTTCTTCGGCCATTCCAACGGTTTAATTTGACAACCCTGAGACCCGGGAGTGCAATCATACCTATAGGTTCCACTTGCCCACTTCAGTCCAGTCTTTGGAAAAGGGAGAACCGATTGTCGCCTCAAACCGAGAAATCTGGGGGCGCTAGTACTTTGCCGCCACCCGAATTGAATCCTTTGTTGAATCCTCTTCTGGCACAAAACATGGGCCGATGGGCTCAGGTGTACTTCACCAGTCCCCCGGAAAAGCGTGACGAGGCGGTTCAAGAGCTTGTACGCGAGTTGGAAGGGGAAAACTCAAAAAGCATGCAGAAAGCGGATGCTTCTTCGCCGATGAACCAGGAATCAAGCCGTGAAACTCGCGCCATTTCTCAGCCTGCTGCGGTTCAGCCCACCCTCATTCGCTGCCACGCATGCGGACGCAAGAATCTCACAACCCAAAAGTTTTGCGGCATGTGCGGAACGCGTCTGGGAGAAGAAGCTGCCGCGGCCGCCGCTGTGTTCAATGATCGCGATGAGATCGTAAATCAGCCGGTCGACCTGCGTGAGGAACTCACTACTCCGGCGCCTCCGGTTACCAATTCGCATTTCGCGACCTCCGACTATCGGCGCGATCCTCCGCGCGATCATCCGCTGACCGCCTCAAGACTGGATCGCAACGAATTGTCGCTGTTCCAGGGCGGTGGGGAGCAAGCATACGATGATCGCGATGATTACGACCGCGAATACTACGACGAGGACGCCGAGATTTTTTCTACCCCGCAGTCCGGCTCCCCGCGCATTTTTGTAGGACTTGTCCTTGTACTCATGATCGGCGTCGGAGCCTACCTGTCATGGCCCACGCTGCAGGCCAAATTTCAAGCTTTGCGCTCGCCGATTGCTGCTTCACCCGCAGCAACAGATGCAACTGCTCCGGAGCCCCCTCCTCCGACGAAAACTGAAGAGCCAGACGCAGCAGCCGTGCCCGCAAACAAGCCCTCGGCACCTTCCCGCGGCCCGGCAAAACCAGTTGTCAATGCTGCCGGCAAAGAAGCTGACACCGCGCCCCCCTCTCTGCCTCACGGTGTTTCCAGGCCTCCCAGGCCGGCCCCGTCTGAAGCATCTACCGGAACGGGCGGCGGCGAGGAGTTGGCCATTGCCCAAGGCTACCTCAACGGCACTAGCGGCCGGGGACGTGACAGTGCAGAGGCCGCCAAGTGGCTATGGAAGTCAATTGCGAAGCACAATCCCGACGCAACTCTTCTGTTGTCGGACCTATATCTGAAAGGCGATGGAGTTTCCAAGAATTGTGATCAGGCTCGGGTGTTGCTCGATAGCGCTGCGCTTCAAGGCGTAAAGACTGCAGGCGAGCGCCTGCGCCATTTTCAGGCCTTCGGTTGTCAGTAAGGGAGTGAACCAGACGAGCAGTTTGAATTTACCCAAGGACGCCGCCGCCAGCGACGTCCTTGGGTCCAAATTAGAAAATTATTGCATTACCAGCATCGAGGGAATGCGCCGCGATTCATACCACAACGCGAGTTCGACCCGATTCCAAAGACCGAGCTTGTCGTAAATCACTCGCAGATAGTTTTTTACAACGTGCTCGGTAGTCCCGATTGCATCCGCTACCTCTTTATTTTTAAGGCCTTCGGCAACTAGTTGGATGACTCGGTGTTCACGTTCATTGGGGACACGGGTCCCATAGCGTCCACTTGCAGACATGCTTGCCTCCGATATAAAAGGGTCGCGAGCTTTACTCGCTTGATACCACCGGTAATTCCAAAACGCAGAAACAGGCGGTTGAAATGAGCTTTAACGGTTCGCCGTGCCATCTTAAGCTGGCTTGCAATTTCCGCATTGTCACAACCTTGCAAAAGCAGCTCGACAATTTGCTGTTCGCGTGGGCCCAGCCGAACAGATTGTTCCTTCATCGATTCCCCCCTCTTTTCAGCAGTAATAGCAACTTCGCCCGGATATGGCCCGTGGCTGAACCTTTCCAAATCTCATAGCATCCACATTGCCATTTTGTGGGCTTGGATGTCTGTGACGGTCAAACACCATTTTCCACAGGCACTTGCAGCCAGATCGCTATTTTTCGGCCGCACCTGGCGCAAAGCCTCCAACTGTCTAACTGCGCCTTTATCCGCCACTGGCGCGGTTTAACGCGTGTAAACGCGGGGTTTTTACCTCTGTTGGTGGGATATCTCCTGCTCGGGTCGTAAAGCGGAGATCAGCCGAATTGCCGCGATCCATCTTGAGACGCGTCTTTCGCGGCCCCTGGACTTGCGCTAATCAGGTAAACACCTTAGACGAAAGTTCCTGACCTACACCCGCCTGCTGGCACAAATTACACGATCTACCCCAGGAAGGTTTTTCTACGCGGGAGCGGCCTTTTGCGAAAAGCTGGAAGAATCGAGAGCTTTATTCCTTTTACAAAGTCTAAATTTTCTTTTATTGGATTCGTTGGCGAGGCCACCAGCCGCGAAACCTTCACTTCATGTTGTCGAGGATAGATCCAACGATTCCGCCGACCACGCCGCCTTGCACGGTCTCACGGCGAGTTTCATGAGGCATGTAGCGCTCGATGGCATGAGCCAACCTGGCAATAGGCAGGGTCTGCAACCATATCCTTCCGGGTCCGGTAAGCGCTGCCAAGAAAATTCCATCGCCCCCGAAAATAATATTCTTGATGCCGGGCACGGTCGTAATCTGAAATGACACGCTGGCTTGAAATGCCCCGACATGGCCGGGATGCACTCGCAGAGTTTCACCAGGCTGAAGATCGCGCACAACCAATTCTCCGGATAGTTCAAGCCACGCGGTGCCCTGCCCGCTGAGCCTCTGCAAGAGAAAACCGTCACCGCCAAAAATTCCAGCACCCAGCGACTGCTGAAAGCCGACACCAATTTGAATCTGCGGGGTCGCGCAGAGAAATCCATGCCGATGAATCATATACTCGTGTCCCGGTGACACTTCGACGGGAACGATGTGGCCTGGGAGTTTCGTGGCAAAAGCAAGTTCGCCGGCAGCGCCCACCGCCCGGTACTCAGTCATGAAGATTGAGCCTCCACCCGCAACACGCTTGAGCACTCCGAACAAGCCGCCTCCTCCCGCAAACTGCGTGTGCGTCAACATCTGCATCGAACTGCTCATCCACGAGAGTTCTCCTGCTTCCGAGATAATAGCCTCGTTCGGTTCCAGCGCAAATTCAAGTACAGGCATGGTCGTGCCTGCGATTCGGCTCTGCATGAAAGATCTCCTCGATAAGCGATTTAATTCGCCTCTTGGTTATGCTCCGGAAGCCTCCGAGTATACCAAGGGCTGGATGCAACGGGGACGCAGGACCCTGCTCAACACGGTTTACTATCCTCGCAGCGTTTCTTTTCTCACCGTCAGCTTCTCGATCAAATCCGGCTTGACCCGGTAGCCCGTACCAGGCTGGTCGCTGATGGCGATCATGCCTTGAGGCGAAACTTGCACTTCAGGGTCGATGATGTCTTCCTTCCAATATCGTTTGGAGGCCGAGACATCGCCCGGCAGGCTGAAGTTTTCCTTGGAGGAGAGCGCAATATTGTGGGCGCGCCCAATGCCGGTCTCGAGCATTCCGCCGCACCATACGGGAATTTTGTAGGCTTCACAAACGTCGTGGATTTTGAGCGCTTCGGAGAAGCCGCCAACCCGGCCGACTTTAATGTTTATGATGCGGCACGCGCCAGTTTCGACGGCGTGGGCGGCATTGCGGGCGTGCACGATAGATTCGTCCAGGCAGATCGAAGTGCGTAATTCTTTTTGCAGGCGGGCGTGATAGTAAATGTCATCGTTCCAGAGAGGCTGCTCGATCATAAGAAGGTTGAACTGATCGAAGCTGCGCAGGTGTTCCACTTGATCGAGCGTATACGCGGAGTTGGCGTCGCAACTTAAAGTGATGTTAGACCAGCGCGAGCGAATGCGTTCGAGGACATTCACGTCCCATCCGGGCTTAACTTTGACTTTGATACGCCGGTATCCGGCGGCAAGTTCGGTCTCGATTTTTTCCAGCAACTGCTCAACCGAATCCTGAATGCCAATCGAAACCCCGCAGGAAATTTCCCGGCGTGTCCCGCCCAGCAATTTCCATAAAGGCTGCCGTTTCTGGACGGCTTCCGCATCCCAAAGCGCGTTTTCGAGGGCGGCCTTGGCCATGCGGTGGGCGCGAACCTTAGCGTAAAGAGCCGGACAATCGCGGGCGGAATCGATCTGCTTGCCCAGCAGAGCGGGGATTAGATACTTCGTCAGCGTCGGCCATGCGCTTTCGATCCATTCGCTGCTGTAGAAGGGATCTTCTCCCGCGACGCATTCTCCCCAGCCGTCGACGCCTTCGCAGTGGACGGTAACTAGCAAAATGCGGCGGCTGTAGGTTCGGCCAAAGCTCGTCTCGAAAAAATGGACGAGCGGCATGTGGATCTCACGGAGCGTGATGGCTTCAATCTTCATGGGGCAAAGTTTCAACGATTCAAGGTTTTCAATGCTTCAAGGACCGTGAGGCAAATTCAAGGAACTCCACCTTGAAACCTTGAAACTATGAAACCTGGAGACCTATTCCTGTGACGCGTACGACCAGTTTTCGTCCCAGTGTCCGAGCAGGAACTTGCCATCGCCTTCTGCGTCGCGCTCGTAGGCCAGCACCGCGAGGCCATCGGCGAAAGCCCGCAAGAATTGCTCCCGATTTCGCTCCTGAACCTGCTGGGCACGATTGCGAGTTTCAGGCGCGGCTTTCCAGTCATAGATTTGCGCCGGCACTTCGATGCTCGACTCGGTAGCTGCCGGTGGCCTTTTCCCCGTGGCCAGCAGCGTTTCGACTCGCTTCGACTTGAGCCACCATTCGGCAATGAGCCGATCGCTCGGCAAACCTCCTTGCAGCGGCGACGAGGTGATGCCGTATTGGTTGATGTTGTAGCGGCGAACGATCGCGCCGAGTCTTTCGATATTGAGATAAGCGTTCTTGATTTCCAGCGGATCGAAGGTCCACTCGATAAGTTCAATGCCGCGAGAGAGAGCCTCTTCGCGCTGCATCAGCTTGAGGCGGCGGCCCAGGCCGCTATTGCGATGGTCCTGGCGCACGGCCAACATGTGCGAGTGCAGGTACACGTGGCCAGTACGCGTGCCGGGCACTGAGAGCGCGAAGCCAACCATGAGGCCGCCCTGGAAAGCGCCCATCACTTGACCCCCCACTTTGTCGGCGACCACGAACATGCGAAGCGGCACGAGTTCCGCGTCGCTGAAATTCCAGACTTCTTTTTGCAAGGCGACGCAGGCGCGGAAGTCTTCTATGCCATGACAGCGTCGCAAAATAATGGGCTCGGCCGTCACGCTGGCTTTTCCTCGCGCTTCGCTTGCTGCCAGAGAGATTCGAGCTCCTCCATGGAAGTCTGGTCGGCGGTGCGGCCCGATTCGTCGAGGCGGGCTTCCATCCACTTAAAGCGGCGCTTGAACTTGCGGTTGGTTTTGCGCAGCGCGGATTCGGGATCGACCGAAAGGTAGCGCGCGATGTTGACCAGCACGAAAAACAGGTCGCCAACCTCTTCTTCAAGTCGCGCTTGAAGAGTTTCCGGAATGGGCGTTCGCCCAGATCCGGCGACGCCGCGGCCTTGAGGTCGCGGTCCGGGCGGCGGAAAATCTTTAAGCTCCTCTTGAAGTTCCGCGGCCTCTTCATTCAATTTGTCGAATAAACTCTCAATATTCGGCCAATCGAAACCCACTCGTGCGGCTCGTGAGCTGAGCTTCGACGCTTCCAGCAGAGCGGGCATAGCCGAGGAGATTCCAGCCAGCACGGAAGTGCGATCGGGCTGTCGTGGATTGCCACCTGCTTCCGCGCCAACCTGTTCCCCAGCAACCGCCTGGCGCTTCTTTCTCTCTTGAGCCTTGATGGCTTCCCAATTCCGCAAAACTTCAGAAGACGTCTCCGCTTTCGTGTCGCCGAACACGTGGGGATGACGGTCAACGAGTTTTGTGGAGAGACGGTCGAGTACGTCGTCGATGGAAAACGAGGACTGCTCTTTCGCCATCTCTGCGTAGAAGAGCACCTGCAAAATCAGGTCGCCGAGTTCGCCGGCAAGTTCGGGCCAGTCGCGATTGTCGATGGCTTCCAGGACTTCATAGGTTTCTTCCAGGGTGTAGGGCTTGATGGAATCGAAAGTCTGTTCGCGGTCCCAGGGGCAACCGCCGGGTGCGCGCAGGCGCTCCATGATCGCGACCGCGCGTTCGAAACGTTCTCCTGTGGTGGGCATTCCGGCAACCAATGTAAATGACGGCAAAGGTGGGAGGCAATGCAGCGGCGACCCTTGTGACAAAACACAAATTGCGTGAAGGCCTATTGGCGTGATAGCAAGCAAGGTCACCCAAAGAACCTTCAGCCCTTGGCGAAAATAATTTCGCCCGCTGAGCACTGCAACATTTTGTCGAGGCACTCTAGCAGACAGTTCCCGATGCAATCGTTGGGAACCGCTTGAGAGTTTTCGTCGCGAACTGCAAGGCGAGGACGCGAAGCTCTTGGCGCAGTGCGCTTGATGCCGCACGATTTCGCATGTTTGACGGCACCCTACGCGGTTGCTATCATCGGAATGCGGGGTGGAGCAGTCTGGTAGCTCGTTGGGCTCATAACCCAAAGGTCGGTGGTTCAAATCCACCCCCCGCAACCAACCCTAAGCTCCACAAAACGCGACCTTTTCCACAGAGCCCTCCCGAAACTGAATGAAAACTGAATGAAAGAAAATGCTAGACTCCGCTCGAAAACGGAGGAGCGGAGAAGTAGGCGTCGTTTGCCTTAAACGGCGCACGGGCTGATCATGACGTCCTCCAACGATACTTTTTGGAGTCGTCCATTGACGTCGTCTGTCGCGCTTCCTGCCCAAGATCCTTCGGTTCATTCTCTTCCCTCGTCTCTCGGCACACAGAACGTGACCGTCTACACGCGGCACAAACCTTCCTGCCCAAAGAGTAGCGAACCGTACTGGAAGCGCTGCCACTGCATGAAGTACCTCTACCTTTACAAAGACGGAGAATCGAGGCAGGTCAGAGCCAAGACCCGCAGTTGGGAGAAAGCGGAAGAAAGAGCGCAGGAGATTCGCGATTCCTGGAACCCGGTCCGACAACTTGAACGCAAGTTGCAGGCGAAGCTGCAACAGAGCGAGTCAAAGCAGATTACCCTTGTCGATGCGGTAAGCACCTTTTTGAAAGAGGTGGAGCGACTCAACCGTGAGGAGGCCACACGGGCGAAATACCGGCTGACGCTGGAGGATCGCCTCCTCGGTTGGTGCGCTACTCAGAGTCCCCCGATCGTTTTGTTGTCTGAGTTGAGCGTCGAGATTCTCCGCCGCTGGATTCACTCCTGGCCGGGAGCGCCAACCACCCGTCACAACCAGCATCAGCGGGTGATCACGTTCCTTTTCTTCTGTATCGAACAGGGATGGATCAAAGAAAATCATGCCAAGAAGATCAAGAAAGTTGCGCCAGAGCAGGATGAGACCGAGCCGTTTACACGTGCTCAGTTTGATGCGCTGATCGAAGCCACCTACTTCTACGACAGCCGCGACACCAAAAAAGCGGGTGACACGGTAAATTCGCGGCGTGCCCGCGCGTACCTGAAGCTTCTACGCTGGAGCGGCCTGCGCGCCGGCGATGCTGCGTGTCTTTCCAGGGACAAACTGCGGGAAGACGACTCTCTCTTTCTTTATCAAAAGAAGGTGAAAGGCAAAGCAAGCGCTCCCGTCTACGGTTTGCTGCCACATGATGTGGCCGAGGAACTGCGCAATGTGCCGGCGAGCGCGCAGACGCATCCTAACTACTTTTTCTGGAGTGGGCGCAGCAAACGCAAGAGCGAGGTATCGAACTGGATCAAGATCTTTGGAAAAATTCTCGCCACCGCCGCCGAAAGACATCCCAGGCTATTCAAGGAACCCGACGGGAGCCTCAAATCGGCTCACCTCCACATGCTCAGGGATACGTTTGCGGTGGAGTACCTGCTGGCGGGAATGCCCCTAGAGGAGGTCTCCCGGCTGCTCGGGCATTCAAGCGTGTTGATCACACAGAAACATTACGCGCCCTGGGTGCTCGAACGACAGCAGCGATTGGCCGCAAGTGTACGGACTGCATGGTCGACCATGGGCATAGCGAACAGTGCGCCAGTACTCAACATCGCAAAGCGCCGACCAGTCGCCGCGGCG
>DASSRO010000074.1:0-9036 GCA_035701745.1 Candidatus Sulfotelmatobacter sp.
ATGGCAATCTGCTGGTAGCGCGTATGTAAATCACAACCTACAATCTTCATGTGCTCGGCTCCTTTCCTCCGAGCCCTGGTTGCTATGAGCGCACCAAGTTTACTCGGCGGCTGGGAGCCGACACGGTTATCTAATCAGCCCGGGGGAAAAAGAGATATACGGCGAAGGAGATTGATGTGGTGGCGGCGCATGTGCAACCGGTAGATGTGTGGTATCTGCTGCCGATTGCGGCAGTGGGGCGGGCGAAGAGTCTGCGGTTCTATCCGGACATCGAGAGCAGGCGGCCGATGTGGGAGAAGTATCGCGAGGCTTGGGAGGTATTAGGGAGAAGACAGGGAGGGCAGCATCGAGGATCCGGTCAGTTGCGTTTTTGATTTCGCGCTGACGTCGAGGGCGCTTTCAGCAGGAGCATGCGCTGGCCGCTGCTGTGGGAATCGTGGCAGTCGACGCAGGATCCCTTTACGACGGGGACATGCTGCTGCAAGGCCGCGGATTTTTCGTGGCAGGCAAAACAGATTTGCTCCTTGGGCATTGCCAGGCTGAGCGTGGTCATGTCGCCCTGGGTCTGTGCGACGTGGCAGACCGTACACGAGGCCGCCATCGCGGAATGTACCGAGCGGCCGGTGATTTGCCTGGCATGGCAGGAACTGCAATCCGCATTTTGAGGAACGACCCCGGGATGTTCCACAGCCCACGACGGGAGTGCCGCCAGAGGCAGAACCAGAAACGCAATGCGCAAGGCAGTCGTCATGTTGCGTTGCGCCATTGTAGCGAGCCGGCCGCGCCCATTCATTACTGCAAATGTATTAGTGGCTCAGAACCCTGGGGTGACTGCAATCGCTCCTGGGATGAGCACGCCACGACTCGGCGAACGAACCGGGATTCATGCCGCGGCGTTCTTCACCCGTGAGAATGTCTGGGAATGAAGACTCTGGCCCGACTGCATTTTCGGCAAATTTGACGGCGGGGCTGGTGAAAGATGATGTGAAAGTGAAAGCCGCGAGTTGCATGAAGCCGGAAATGGTCGCGGGGAAAACGAGGGAACGAACCAGGAAGCCACCAGAGACACACAGCCGACACCGCCTCTGCGACCGGGTAAAAATACTGGCGGGCGACCGCCAGACGGCGGAGAACCAGTCGCCCAAATCAGATGCAAAGCGGGATTTGGAGGGTTGGCGGAGGCGAAGACGATCCCGCGGTAAATGGTTTGCGCAACAATTCAGGGAAAATCCCGGTTGACGCTTTTCAACAGATTGCATCATACCCAGTCGCTTTTGTGTAAACCCGCGCCAGGGAGACTCGCTTGCACCTTCTTCGAAAGATGCTTCGTAGTTTTATGACCTCAGCACTCGCTGGGTCTTTGTTTTCCGCCACGGTATTTTGCCAGGAAATAGCCTTCGGGCCGGAAGTGCCGTCCGCGCCGGAGGCGGCTGCAGGTGTCGACGCGATGCCCAGCTTCGATGTTTCGTCGTTTCGCGCGGGAACGTTTGACGACGATGCCGGAGGAAAGGACATCTCTTTGGACACGCAGGGACAACAGCCCGGCTTGGTCCGCCGGTCGGTCAGGCGAATCCTGCACGATCAAAAGGGAATCTACTTCTCCCCCTTCGAACCGGCGCATTTGAAATACGACGCGATCACGCTGGGCGGGGCGGCGGCTTTTTTTGTCACCGATCGCCACATCGAAAACAACTTGCCGGGGGGACACTTCCAGCTCTATCAGAACGCTTCTAACGTTGCGATTGGAGGACTGGCCGCGACGCTGGGCGGAGTCTGGTTGTATGGAATTAAGGGCGATCACCCGCACGCCCGCGAAACCGGGGAACTGGAACTGGAGACGCTGGTCAATACGTTTCTGGTTTACGCGCCCATGCAATTCATAGCCGGACGGCAGCGGCCGGGCGAAGGAAACGGGCATGGGGATTTCCTGAAGCATCCCATGATCAACACATCGTTTCCGGGCGGGCACGCGATGTTCACCTGGGCGATGGCCACCGTCGTGGCGCACGAATATTCGCAGCCCTGGGTGAGAGTGCTGAATTATTCGGCGGCCTTCACGGTTACGCTCACGCGCTTCCTGGCGCGCGATCACTGGGCATCGGACATGTGGGTGGGAACCGCGCTCGGGCTGGGCATTGGCACTTTTACGTTCCACCAGCATTGCGATCCGGAATTGAGTTCGTCGTGCAAGCGGCACTATGACCGGATTTTCAAGCGGAATCAAAAGTCGAAGTTGGAATACGCGCCGGGGAGTGCGCAGTGGAATGCGGAACTGAAAAACGACTACGACAGTGGACGGCCGATCTCCCAGTGATGTCCGAAGGGATCGACGACGCGGCCTAAGCGCCAGCCGTATTCCTCGCCCACGGGAAAGACTTGCGTCGCTCCGGCTGAGATCGCGCGGGCAAACATCGCGTCGGGATCAGCGACCGTCAAAATGATGCGGACCGAACTGCCCTTGAGAGTCTCCGGGCTGAAGTTGGAGTGTTCGGGCGATTCGTCCCCCACCCAGAATTCCGCGCCTTGCACGGAAAGGCGGGCCACAGTGCTGCCGCCTTCGTCCATGCGAAATGCTTCGGTGGCGCCGAAAGCGGCTTTGTAGAAGTCGACAGCGCGAACGCTGTTGCGAACCGACAGCCACGGGGCGATGGTTGTGCCGACTTTGGCAGGTCCGTTCATCGTCGCATCCCATTGCCCCTTATGGATTCCAAAAGCTCGGTGTCGGCGGAATTGCGCGTCTATTTCAGCGCCATGGCGAATACGTCGTCGGCGCCCGCGCTGTGCAAAGTGATGTTGCCGAAAGTTGCGGTACCCGAATACGCGCCCGTCAGGAAAACCTTGGTGCTTCCCGACCTTGTCGCCAGACGCAGTGCCTGCTCATAGTTCTGGGTGCCCGCTCCGTCGGCTTCGACCGCCCAGGCCAGTGAACCAGCGGTGTATTTGAGGACGAAAACATTGTTGGTTTGCGTCCCATTGAGGGTTTGGCCACCAACGTCGATCATCCCTTGAAAGACTCCAGTGAGGTACAGGTTGCCGGAGTCATCGTAGGCGACGCCGCCGCCTGCATCCTGGTTGGCGCCGCCGACGCGTAGCGTGCTGCTCAGTACCCCCGCGCCGCTGTAGCTCGCAAGGAATATGTCGCGGTTGTAGGGACTGGTGAACTGGCCTCCTCCGAGGTTGATATTGGCACCGGGCGACTGCGAGGTGACGATCGTCTGGGCTTGGGCGGAGGATCCGGTATTGATGTTGCCAATGAAGCCCGTGATGCTGACTGTGCCGTCGGGGGCCACCGCGACATCGGTGGCAATTGCTTTGTAGCCGCCAATGTCGTTAATCCATTGCAGGTTGCCATTCTGGTCGTACTTTACGAGAAACGAGTCGTCGGGATAGTCGGGAGCGGTCTGAACCGGGCCGCTCAGGCCCGCAACCGTCTGGTTATTTCCGTCGGCGCTATGAAAAGTTGCGGACGCCTCGAACCATCCGGTGACGTAAGCGTTGTCGCTGGAATCGATTGCTACTCGGTGAGGAATGCTGTTGGGCGAAGCCTCATTCCATTCTCCCCACAAAAACTGGCCGCGCAGGTCGTACTTGACCAGGAACATATGCCAGTTCAAAGATCCCGGAACTGCGTAGGTTTGATTGTCGGCAGAGGAAAAGCTTGTGGTCTCCTGGCTCACGCCGGTCAGAAAGAGCGCACCGGTATTGGGATCGATCGCCAGACTATAACCGCGATTGACGTTGACGTGTGGCGTGACGCCTTTGCGCACCCAAACCAGATTTCCCGCAGCGCTGTACTTTGCCAGGAAGACGGTTTCTCCGATGCCGGTTCTGATGTTCACTGCGCCATTCACCGAGCCGAAGGTGGCGCTGTTGGTAAACCATCCGGTCAGATAGACGTTTCCCTGAAAGTCAAAGGCGATGTCGCTGCTCTCGTCGTGCCCGATTCCTCCGACCTGAACTAGCCAGAGAAGCGAGCCATCCTGCGCGAACTTGGCGAGGAAGGCGTCAGTGTCGCCGCGGGAGGTGAGCGGGCTTCCGTTGAAACTTGCGGTGGCAGAGAAGAAGCCGGTGACGTAGCGGTTGCCGAACTTGTCGATTTTTACGGCATTGCCAGAATCGTCTCCGCTGCCGGAGAAGGTCCCGACGCGGTTCCATGCAGGGGGAGTGTCGGCAATGGCCGCTGCAGAGATGAACAGAAGAAATGGCAACAGGGCTCTGAAAGACTTAAGGAACTGCGGAATCGCTTCGCGCATAGAGATTCCCTCGATTTGAGAGTTAACTCCAAGACCCGAATTCCGAGCTTGTCGACCGAGAAGTTTAGTGCGTTGATGTCCGTCGGCGGATTCTGGTGTTACAGGGGGGAGCCAAGCTTTGCACGCCGGAAGAGATGATACTCCGAACCGTCAAGAAAGAATAGTCGGGGAGCGCGTTCGTTTGTCGGTGCGGCTGGCCGCGACGGGCATTCGTGAAGGCGGCGGAGGAGGACGAATGGTTGCCCGATCTGGGAAAACGGATTGGAATCGGGGCCTTGCCCGTTTGACCCTGCTAGGCCGACGTGTTATAAACGCCTGTTTTGTGCAGGGTGGACGGGATCGGGTCTTGCTTCTCCTGTCCGCTTCTTTGCGGTTGAACCCGGCGCAAAATCCGACGCGGCCAAGCTCAACACTCCTTCAGGTCTTGCGGTGGAAGCGTGTTCGGAATTCCGGAGAGAATTGATTTGGGGCTCGAATGGGCGTGAGTGGTGTTGCCCGAAAGGCGAGTTTCGAAGCGGCTTCCGGAAGGCAGTGCCTAAACACGTTTGTAATCCTTAAAACCGTTTTCTTTCGGAGGACTCATCTTATGCGCAACTGGCTCGCCACTGCTGCATTTCTCACCCGTCGCGTTTGCAGGAATCTTTCGGCCGTAGTCGCGCTGCTCGCGGTTGGCACGGCTACGGCTTTGGCTCAACCGGCCGGTGAATCGGCTGGCGGCGAAGCTTCGCTGAAGCTGCCGGACCTTTCGCAGGTCAGCTTTCTCAACGGCGCGATTGACGGCCACAAACTGCTTCTGATCGGAATCCTGTTTTGCCTGTTCGGGCTGGCCTTTGGGATGACGATTTTTGTGCGGTTACGCAACTTGCCCGTCCACCGGTCCATGCGCGAGATCTCGGAATTGATCTACGAGACCTGCAAGACCTACCTGGTCACGCAGGGAAAATTCATTCTGCTGTTGTGGGCGTTTATCGCGGTCATTATAGCGGCTTATTTTGGATGGCTGTCGCCGGTGCCCGGAAAGTCAGTGGGGCTGACGCTGCCCATCATTCTCGGATTCAGCCTGGTGGGGATCGCGGGCAGCTACGGCGTCGCGTGGTTTGGGATTCGTGTGAACACGTTCGCCAACTCGCGAACGGCCTTCGCTTCCCTGCCCGGCAAGCCGTATCCGGTTTACCAGATTCCGCTCGAGGCTGGCATGAGCATTGGGATGATGCTGATCAGCGTGGAATTGCTGATCATGCTCTTCATTCTGCTGTTTATTCCGGGCGATTACGCGGGACCGTGCTTCATTGGATTCGCCATCGGCGAGTCGCTGGGCGCTGCGGCGCTGCGCATTGCAGGCGGCATTTTCACCAAGATCGCCGACATCGGGTCCGACTTGATGAAGATTGTTTTCAAGATTAAAGAAGATGATGCGCGCAACCCGGGCGTGATTGCCGACTGCACCGGCGACAACGCGGGCGATTCGGTAGGGCCGTCGGCGGACGGCTTCGAAACTTACGGCGTGACGGGCGTCGCGCTGATCACCTTTATTCTGCTCGGCGTGAAAGATCCCAGCGTGCAGGTACAGTTGCTGGTGTGGATTTTCGTGATGCGCGTGATGATGCTGGTGTCGAGTGCGCTCTCGTACTTCCTGAATGGCGCGATTGCCAAAGGAAAGTATGGCAACGCGGCAGAAATGAATTTTGAAGCGCCGTTGACCTCGCTGGTCTGGATCACTTCGATCGTGTCGATCGGACTGACCTATCTGATCTCTTACTTCATCATCCCTCAACTGGGCGGCGACAGCACGCAGTGGTGGAAGCTGGCCACGATCATTTCCTGCGGCACGCTGGCGGGCGCCTTGATCCCGGAACTGGTGAAGGTGTTCACGTCGACCGAATCGCGGCACGTGAAGGAGGTGGTGATCTCGGCGCAGGAGGGGGGAGCCTCTCTCGGGATTCTCTCGGGATTCGTGGCGGGAAATTTCTCCGGCTACTATCTCGGGCTGGCCATGATGATCCTGATGGCGGTTGGTTATTACATGAGCACGATGGGATTGGCAGTGGCCGCGGGCATGCTGGCTCCCGCGGTCTTCGCGTTCGGGTTGGTGGCATTCGGATTCCTGGGAATGGGACCGGTCACGATCGCGGTCGATTCCTACGGTCCGGTCACCGATAACGCGCAATCGGTATACGAACTCTCGCTGATCGAGGCGGTGCCCAATGTGCAAGGTGAGATCAAGAAAGATTTCAATCTAAACGTGGATTTCGAGCGCGCCAAGCACTTGCTTGAGGCCAACGACGGTGCGGGCAACACGTTCAAGGCAACCGCGAAACCGGTGCTCATCGGCACGGCGGTGGTGGGCGCGACGACGATGATTTTCTCCATCATCATGGCGTTAACTAACGGACTCACCGACACCGAGAACGTGGCCAAGCTTTCGCTGCTCTACGCTCCGTTCTTCCTCGGTCTGATCACCGGCGGCGCGATGATTTACTGGTTTACAGGCGCGTCAACCCAGGCCGTGACCACGGGCGCTTACCGCGCGGTCGAGTTCATCAAGGCCAATATCAAACTCGAAGGCGTGGAGAAGGCTTCGGTGACCGATAGCAAGAAAGTCGTCGCGATCTGCACGAAGTATGCGCAGAAAGGAATGCTGAACATCTTTATTGCGGTGTTCTTCGGGACGCTGGCGTTTGCATTCGTGGATCCGTTTTATTTTGTCGGCTACCTGATCTCGATTGCGGTGTTCGGACTGTACCAGGCGATCTTCATGGCCAACGCGGGAGCCGCATGGGACAACGCGAAAAAGATTGTGGAAGTCGAGATGAAGCAGAAAGGAACACCGCTGCACGATGCGACGGTAATCGGAGATACGGTGGGCGATCCGTTCAAGGACACGTCCTCGGTCGCGCTCAATCCGGTGATCAAGTTCACCACCCTGTTCGGATTGCTGGCCGTGGAACTGGCGGTGAAGCTGGCAAGCGATCAAGGGACAACGCTGACGCGAGTGCTGGCGCTGGCGTTTTTCGTGGTGTCGTTCTTCTTCGTGTACCGGTCGTTTTACGGGATGCGGATCAAGGCCGGCGCGGAATAGCAACTCGCGCGAATTGCGGAAAAAGCGACGCCATCCGGAGAAATTCGGATGGCGTTTCTTCATAAATCAAAAACTGCGGTTTGATCCGGCTTACTTCTTCCGCCCGGCATTGGCCGCATTGGCGGCTTCGGCAGCCAGCTTCAACTCTTTATTGGCTTCCACCAGCAGCGTTCGCGCCTTCTCGGCGTGGCCGCGCATATCGTCGTGGTTCGCTTTCTGAGCCTCCACGATGGACCGGTTGGCTTGCACCACGTGATTCTGGGCTGCGGCCAGGTTAGGGTGAATTTTCGGGTCGATATCCTGCACCGGCTCTTGCGCCAGCGCCAGACCACAGCAAAGTAGTGTTGCCCCAAGAATTGTGCTGGTGAGTAGCTTTGGTTTTCTCATACCCTGTTCTCCTCGCTTTCAAGCGGAACGGCAGGTTCCCAGTATAACTGGGGAATCCTAATTAAGAATTCCCCTTTTGAGTGCCGCAAAGGCGGGGAGGGTTGCCGGGTGTTTGAGGATCTGGCGCTGACTTTTCTGCCGGAACATATTTACCACGAACGACACCAAGGATCACGAAGGAACGCCCGGGACGTCAAGGCACTCGATGAGATTTGCTTTGGCTTCGGAGTGCGCGGACAGCCGCGGCGGGCTGTCGCTACGTGGTCAGTTGGGGCCTTTCATTTTTTCTTTCACACTACGGGCTAGTTTCTCGATCTCTTCGGCTTTCTTAATGACTTCGAGAGACAGGACGTTCGCGTCGGATTTATCCACGGACTCTTTTAGCTCGACGGATAATCGCAGCAGCTTGTCAGTGTCGTGCTTGAGGGCGGCCACGCGTTCTCTCGCCGCTTTCTTGGCCATCTCGCCGCTGAGCCGGGAGCGGGCTTCGTCTTCTCCGGCCATCGGCTGGTTGACGTCATTCTTGGGTGGCGGAGGCAGTCCGGGATTTGTCCTCTGCGCCAAAGCTGGAAGAGAAAAAAAGAACAGGCAAACTAAGAGTCTGAACCGCACGGAAACCTCGCCGAGAGCCGGATTTGCGCTGTCGGGGAAATTATACGTCGGGGTAAATCGACGTCAAACCAATAACCACGAAGGAAACCAGGGTGCACGAAGGAAAGAGAAAAGCCAGAGACTTTTGGACTCTGGCTGTTTCTCCTCGTTTCTCTTTTTACTCTTACGCGATCAGAGAGCGCTCATGTTGGCCAGGAACTCGCTGTTGCCGCGGGTCTTGCTGAGTTTGTCGATCAGCAATTCCATAGCTTCGACCGGCGAAAGCGGGTTCAGAACCTTTCGCAATACCCAGATGCGCGAGAGGTCTTCTTTCGGGATCAGCAACTCTTCCTTTCGCGTACCGGAACGCTGGATGTCGATGGCCGGGAAAACGCGCTTGTCGACGAGCTTGCGCTCGAGGATGATTTCGGAATTGCCGGTGCCTTTGAACTCTTCGAAGATGACGTCGTCCATACGGGAACCGGTATCGATCAACGCCGTCGCGATGATGGTGAGCGAACCGCCTTCTTCAATGTTGCGAGCCGAGCCGAAGAAACGCTTCGGGCGCTGCAGGGCGTTGGAGTCGACGCCGCCGGAGAGCACTTTGCCCGAGGGCGGAACAATAGTGTTGTAGGCGCGGGCGAGACGGGTGATCGAATCGAGCAGGATCACGACGTCGCGCTTGTGTTCGACCAGGCGCTTGGCCTTTTCAATCACCATCTCCGC
>DASSRO010000075.1:0-7749 GCA_035701745.1 Candidatus Sulfotelmatobacter sp.
TTTCATCCGCTTTTCAGTCCAAGCCGGCGGCGGGCAGATTTTCCGAATCTTGCGCGATCAAATTTCATCGATCTAATTACATCAAGGAGAGGATCATGACTACCGCGACCGAAACCTATAGTGTTCCCCGTATCAACGATACGGCCCCCGACTTCACCGCCGAAACCACCCAGGGGACGATTCACTTCCACGACTGGATCGGCAATGGCTGGGCCATCCTGTTTTCGCATCCCAAAGATTTCACTCCCGTCTGCACTACCGAACTGGGCACGATGGCGAAGCTGCAGCCGGAATTTGCTAAGCGCAACGTGAAAATCCTCGGCTTGAGTGTCGACCCGGTCAGCAACCACAGCAAATGGGCTGCCGACATCGAAGAGACGCAAGGCGCAAAGGTCAACTATCCCATGATCGGCGATCCCCAGCTCAAAATTGCCAAGCTTTACGGCATGCTGCCTGCGGAGAGCGGCACCTCGTCAGAAGGCCGCACCGCCGCCGACAACGCCACCGTGCGCACGGTCTTCGTCGTTGGCCCTGACAAGAAAATCAAGCTGCAGCTCAGCTATCCCATGACGACTGGCCGCAACTTTGACGAAATTCTCCGGGTGATCGATTCGATTCAGCTCACCGCCAAGCACAAGGTCGCAACCCCGGCAAACTGGAAGCAGGGCGACGACGTGATTATCGGTGGAAGCGTTTCGAACGAAGAGGCGCAAAAGCTGTATCCAAACGGGTGGAAGTCGCCGAAGCCGTATTTGCGGATCGTCCCGCAGCCAAAGTAGCCGAGCGACGCCAAGTGGCCGGGAGTTCGCCGAAGACTGCGCCGGCCTGCACGCGTCGTGATCGTCGAAGCAGGCCACCCTCAGGCCTGTTACGATTTCACCACGGTCAGCAGGTCAGCGGCTTTTCTTAGTTGCGCCACGGAAGCGCATGCGGTCCGGTGATCGTCCCGGTCTTCAAAACCGGCGGGTGGCAGCTAATCCTGTCACCGGTGGGTTCGACCCCCACTCGCTTCCGCCAAAACAAAGGGATTAGCGCTCGTCCCTGCCGATCTCGCCCATCGGAATTTCTCTCTTGACAGCCCCGTTCGGACGGTCGTAACCTTCCGAAATTCTAGTAATGTTGTCTGGGGCTTTTTAGTTCAACAAACGAACAGGTGAAGCCATGACTGAAAGACACTCGCTGTCCTTCGCCCGGTGTAGTGTGTCTGCTCGGTTCCTTCGGTCTTCGCGCTCACTCCGCGCTGCAATACCTTTATTGGCTCTCTCGCTGATGGCCAGCGGCGCCTGGGGCCAGTCCACCACGTCGGTGCGCGGTACCGTGACTGATCCGGGCGGCAACGTCGTCGTCGGCTCCAGCGTCGTGCTGGCGGACGCCGAATCGAAGACGGAACGGACTGCCACAACGGGAGATCAGGGAGAGTATCAGTTCCTCTTTGTTCCGCCCGGAACTTATACGCTCACAGTCACCGCCGCAGGCTTCCGCAGCTACGCGCAGAAGGGCCTGGTGTTGCTCGTGAATACGCCGGCGACTGCCAACGTGCAGCTCAAAGTTGGTACGGCCGCGGAGCTGGTTACGGTGACGTCGGAGATTCCAGCGATCGACCTGGTGGATGCTTCCCTCGGCAATTCCTTTGACGAGCGGCAAGTGCGCCAGATTCCACTTGAGGGCAGAAACGTACCCGATCTGCTGAGCCTGCAGGCCGGCGTGGCTTATACCGGCAACCGGATCGCTGACCAGTCTCAGGACACGCGCAACGGCGCAGTCAACGGAGCGCGCAGCGATCAGAGCAACATCACGCTGGATGGCGTGGACGTCAACGATCAGGCGAACGGCTACGCGTTTACGTCGGTTCTGCCGGTCACACAGGACTCGGTGCAGGAATTCCGCGTGACCACGACGAACTATGGCGCAGATCAGGGACAGGGCTCGGGCGCCCAGGTGGCGCTAGTGACCAAGAGCGGTACCAATTCGCTGCATGGCTCACTCTACGAATACCTGCGCAACACCATCACCAGCGCCAACGATTATCTGGTGAAGCAGTCGGAGTTGAACATCGGCCTTCCCAACAAGCCCCTGCAACTGAATCGCAACATCTTCGGAGTGTCGGTCGGCGGGCCGTTGCGCAAGGACAAGCTGTTCTTTTTTGCCAACTACGAAGGCACCCGCGAGCGCGAGCAACAGCGCGCCGAGCGCGTGATTCCTACTCCCTCTCTTTGCCAGGGAATATTTCAGTACGTAAACGCAGGCAACACCGGAACCACCGTCTGGAATGCTGCCCAGCTCAAGCTTCTGGACCCCAGGGGCATCGGAATTGATCCCGCCATGCTCGACCTGACCAACCATAGCGGCTACCTCGACCGGACCTTCTGCTCCGGGAACACGGTGACGAACGATCCTTCCGCTGGGGACGGCTTGAACTACGCCGGGTTCGTGTTCCGCGCCCCGACCAGTCTGGACAATGATGTCGCGATCGCGCGGCTCGATTACCGCCTCACCTCCGACGGCCGGCATACTCTATTTTTGCGCGGAGCGTCGCAGGACCTGCGTAATCCGGGCGCTCCTTTCCTGCCCGGCGATACCCCTGAGTCCACCATCCTCGATCACAGCAAAGGCTTCGTGCTGGGCTATATCTCGGTTCTCACGCCCACTTTGACCAATTCCTTCCACTGGGGCTTCACGCGGCAGAGCTTCGGTCTGGTTGGCAACACCGACCAGCAATGGAACGAGTTTTTAGGTCTCGACCAGGGCGTAACCTTCAGCCACAGCTTCCAGGTGCCTCTGCACAACTTCGTAGACGACGTCTCGTGGACGAAGGGAACGCACACCTTCCAGTTCGGCGCCGCGATTGGAATCGCCCGCGATCCGCGCACCAGTTACCTCCACTCGAACACCATTGGACTGGGCACAACCAACTGGACCTCTCCCATCGGTTTTGCGGGAACGACCAGCACCCTCGACCCGACCAACACGGTTGGACACCCGGGAATAATCGGCCCAGAACCTCAGACCGCTACGCAATACGACCGCCCGCTGCTCGCCCTCTACGGTATGGTCTCGGACGTGGTCGCCAACTACAACCTGGACAAGAGCGGCAACGCGCAGCAGCAGGGCGCTCCCGTGAACCGGCGCTACGGGCTCGACTGGTATGAGTTCTATGGGCAGGACACCTGGCGGGTGAAACCCAACTTGACCTTCACGTATGGATTGCGTTGGTCTTTCTTTCCGGCGCCCTGGGAGACGAATGGACTGCAAACCTATCCGACGTTTGGCTTGGGAACTCAATTCAACGAGAACGTGAAGAACATGAACCAGGGGATCGGCTACGGCGGAATGCAGCCGATTAAGTTCAACCTGGGTCGTGGGCCAGGTTTCTACCCGCTGGAGAAAACTGATGTGTCGCCGCGCATCTCGATCGCCTACTCTCCGCGTCCCGACGGAGGAGTCTTGAAGAAGCTCTTCGGCGACAACGACAAGACCGTGTTCCGCCTCGGGCTCAGCAGGGTTTACGATCGCGCAGGATTCGCGCTGCTAAACAGCTTTGACCAAACCGGCGCGGCAGGCTTGTCCACCACCCTCCAGAATGCCTGCTGCACGTTCGGTGTGACCAGCGCCGAGGATTTGCCGCGGATCACTGGCATCCACAATATCCCGTCCACGAATATCAATGGCGTTCAATTCTTGCAGCCGCCGCCGGCAACGAATCCGCCTTGGCCACAGATCCCCGCCACCAACGCCCAAGCCAATTTGTGGGGAAATGACAACACCCTGAGAACTCCGCATGCCTACACCGCCGACTTCTCGATCGGACGAGAGCTGCCGAAACGCTTCTCGCTGCAACTTTCTTATGTCGGGCGCTTCGGCCGGCGTCTGCTGACGCAGCGCGATCTGACGCAGCCTCTCGACATCCGGGATCCGAAGACTGGAATTGACTACTACACGGCAGCTTCGGCCCTGTCGAATCTGGCCAGGCAGTTTGCGCTGACGAACAACGGTGGACAGCCGACCAACTATTACCAGGGCTTCCCGACCACCGCGCAGATAGAAAGCGTCACCGCGGCAGGATTGGGCAAGACGGCTCAATACTGGATTGACATGATTCAACCGCTGCGGCCCGGTGCGTCTTACTACAGCGATACTTTTGGCACCGGCCTGGTTCCGACGCCGAATCCCACCGACAGCCTCATCCAGGAAGTTTTCAATATGTATTACAACCCCGCCCTCTCGGTCATTGGCGATGAAATCGTCGGCTTGGCCGATATCGATTCGTACGGCGGCATCGGCGACAACATTGGCTCGGGTTCCTATTACTTCAACGGTCCTCCCGGCCTGCTGGGCAACAACTCCGGGCAGTTCTTGAATAATCAAGCGTTCTCAATGTACGGCTGGAGCTCGATTGGCAATTCCAGCTATAACGCGCTGCAGGTCAACCTGAGAAAACAATTCAGCCAGGGCGTTCAGTTCGATTTGAATTACACCTATTCCAAGTCGCTCGACATCACCTCGGCAGCATCACGGGTCGGATTTGCGGTTTACGGCTACACTAATATCGGTCTGGTGGGAAGCCGCCTGGCGAACGCATTCTCACCGGGGCTGGCGCGGGCTCCGTCCGACTTCGATCTGACTCATCAGATCAATCTCAATTGGGTCGCCGAACTTCCTTTCGGCAGAGGGCGCGCGTTTGCAACCAATGCCGGCGGTGTTACCAACGCTGTCATCGGAAACTGGCAGCTTTCTGGAGTCGCGCGCTGGACCAGCGGATTTCCTTTCAGCGTGGATGGCGGGCAGCGCTGGCCCACGGATTGGTTCTTGACGGCGATCGGGCAGATGACGGCCAAACCGAAAACCGGGACGTTCAAAGGCAACGGCGCGGTCAACGTCTTCGCCGATCCAGCAGCGGCTCAACAGGACTTTACCCTGCCGCTTCCTGGACAGGTTGGCTCCCGTAACGTTTTGCGCGGCGACGGCTATGCCGGCCTCGACATGAGCCTGGTTAAGAACTGGAAGATGCCATACAACGAAGCCCACAACATCCAATTTCGATGGGAGGTGTTCAACGTTCCGAACCTGACGCGTTTTAATGCGCAAAGCATAGGGTCGTCGTCTCTGCTCACCTCGCTGACGCAGCAGCCAAACAGCTTCGGCGCCTACACGAGCCTCCTGACGCAGCCTCGCGTTATGCAATTTGCGCTGCGATACGAGTTCTAGGCGAGCCAGAGCTCACGGCGCAAACGAATAAGGTTCTGAACCTGGCGACAGGGAAACGTAGCCCGCACGTCTCCAACGTTGCAACCTGTTCGCCCGACCGTGCCAACGGATAGCACTCACGGGCCATTCCCGTTTTTCCCGCCCGGTCCTATTCTTCTTCTTGAGCAGCACTTGGGGGAGGGCTGATCAACAAACGTCCCAAGACTCAAATCGAGTCTGGGGCGTTTTGTTTTGCAGCCGATTATCTGCCGAGGGGCTGCCATCCGCCGTGTCTCTGATCCCCTCCAAAATCGGGTAAAATAACCCCTTGGGCCACCCCGCATTCACATGGAATAAACCTCCTTGCTGCGCAAGGCAGTGGGCGCTCTCGCTCGTTCTGTTCCTGCTGACCTTCGCTTGCTCCGCCCGCGCCGACAATGCTGCCTTCGATCTCATCGGCCCCAAGGTCGATGTTCGCGTTCAGCGAGCCGGAGTTACGCTGCCCATTGCACAAGTTCCCAATCTGCAGGCGGGAGACCGCTTGTGGATCCATCCCGATCTTCCCGACAGCCAGTCGGTGCGGTATTTGATGGTCGTGGCATTTCTCCGTGGCGCTACCAACCCTCCTCCCGAGTCCTGGTTCACTCGAGTGGAAACCTGGACGAAGCCTGTACATGAGGAAGGGATTTTCGTAAACGTGCCCGAAGAGGCCGAGGAAGCTCTCATCTTCCTCGCTCCCGAAACCGGCGGAGCGTTCAACACTCTTCGCGCCGCGGTGCGCGGCAAGCCCGGTGCTTTCGTGCGTGCCTCGCAGGATTTGGTCCAGGCCAGTCTCGACCGCCAGCGTCTCGATAAATATCTCGACGCCGTGCGCGAGATTTCCGCCAGCGATCCCGATCAGTTGAAAGCGCGCACCACCTTGCTGGCGCGCAGTCTCAACATTCGCCTGGAGCAGCAGTGCTTCGATAAGCCCACAGCGCAGCAGGCTCCCTGCCTCACGCAGAACACCGATCAATTGGTGCTCGACGACGCCCACAGCCAGAACATGGTCGCGACCCTGACCTCGGGCCCATCCACCGACTTGCTCGCGCAGATCACCGCCACTCCTAACGCCCGCAGCGGCTACTACAGTCCTTATGTTGGCGCGGTTGTCGACGTTGCCCGCATTCTGAGCACGGCGCATACTGCTCAATATCAGTACATTCCCGCGTTGGCATTGCCTAAGCAGGACGAACTCAATCTTCGTCTCAACAACCCGCCGTCCTTTCGCAATCCGAAGTCTGTCCTGGTAGTCGGCCTGCCGCCGGTTCGCGCCGCGCCCCTTCCGCCGTTGCGCGCGGTCGATGCAGCCCAGGTGCTTTGCGCCGGCAAACCTTCTCTTCTGCTTCCCGCCGAGGGGGCTCCCCTGGTGTTTGCCACCGACCTCGCGCACGGTTTCGTCCTGCACGTCGACACCAAATCCGGACCGGGCATCGACCTGCCTGCCAAGCCCGACCCTCTGCTCGGAGGATTTTCCATCGAGACACTGGCGCTTAAGTCCGCCGACCTTGATGGGGAAGTCGTCGGAACGATTCGTGGATCCTGGGGTTTCCACGCCTTCGATGGACCGCATTACCGCCTGCGCGCGGCGCGTACTGGCCAATGGACTGTCGCTTCCAAGGATGCCAGCGCGCTCATCGTTGGACGCGAAGATACTCTCCACCTGCAGTCCCCCGACGCATGTTGCGTCAGCGAAGTGAAACTTAAAGACGAGCAGGGAAAACTGTTGGAATCCGAGTGGAAGAGTCCGAAGCCCGACGAACTCGAAGTCAAAGTCCCGCTGCAGAACGCCAACGCGGGATCGGTCACCATGCTGATCAAAAAATTTGGACTGGCCGACGCTGACGAGATTCCTCTTCACACTTACGCCGAAGCGGGCCGCCTCGATAGTTTCAGCATCCATGCCGGCGATGCCGATGGCATACTGAAGGGCACGCGCCTCGATCACGTCGAAAGCCTCGAACTGAACGGCCTTCGCTTTATTCCCGGCACTCTCGCCCGCGCTCACCAGCAGGACGAACTCAAGGTGACCACGCAGGACGCCGACGTGAAAAAGAAACTCCATGCCGGAGATTCAATCCTTGTTCGAGTCACCTTGAAGGACGGCCGGGCTCTCGATCTCAAATCGGAAGTCGAAGCCCCTCGTCCCTCCGTTACTCTGCTCAACCAAAGCGTGCAATTGGAGCAGTCTTCCTCGCCGCTTACGGTTCATCTCGGCAGCGACGATGAATTGCCCCAGGATGGTCGTCTGAACTTTTTCCTCAAAACGCAGGCCCCGGAAACTTTTCCATCGACGGAAAAAATTGAGGTGGCCACCGCCGACGAATCCTTCCGCGTATTGTTAAGCTTCAATGACGGCAACCTCACGCTGCAAGATTCCAAGACGGTCTTTGCGGTTCTCGATCCCATGAAACTGCTGGGCCCATCGGCCTTTGGACGGCTCAAGTTCCGCCCCGTCACCGCCGACGGCATCGACGGCGATTGGCAGCCATTGGTCAACCTGGTGCGCATTCCGACCCTGAAGAC
>DASSRO010000076.1:0-19807 GCA_035701745.1 Candidatus Sulfotelmatobacter sp.
TCTTCGGCGCGGCGCTTCTCCGTCATGTCGAGCACGAATCCCTGGTAGCGCTCGATCTTTCCCGTGGCATTGCGCTTCGCGAAGCTGCTTTCCACGGCCAGAAGGAGCGTGCCGTCTTTGCGGCGCAGCGTGACTTCAAAGTTGCGGACTAAGTTGTGCGTCTCGATTTCGCGGCGGAAGGCGTCTCGCTGCGCCGGATCGGCGCAAATTTCCATATCCAGGTTCAGCACCAGCAACTCGTCGCGGTTGCTGTAGCCGAGCATGTGGACGAAGGCGTCGTTGCAATCGATCAGCTTGCCTTCGGGATCGGCAACGTAAACGCCTTCCTGCACCTGCTCGAACAGAAGGCGGTATCGCTCTTCGGCAGAGCGGCGCTCGGTCACGTCGCGTACGACGTGGATGGTGCCTTTTTGCGGGCTGCCTTGCTCGGTGTAAGAAGAAGTGGAAACTACCGAGAAGCCGCCGAAGCAGGGGTCGGCGCCCTCAGTGAATTCTTCGTCGCCGCCCATGGCGCAATAGGGACAGCCCGTCCACTGGCCCAAGGTGTGAGGCAGAGCCGCTTCGCATGTCTTGCCGACGACGTCAGCGGCGGCCGCGCCCAGTTGTTCCAGCAGGACCTGATTGGCTTTGATGATGCGATAGTCGGCGTCGTGCGCGAGGATGATGTCGTGAATCGAGTCGAAGGTGTTGATCCACTGGCGCTGCGAGCGCAGGTTCTGCTCCAGCAGGCGGAAATTTTCGACGGCGATGCCGAGTTGCTTGGCGCACGCCTGCAGGAAGTCGAGTTCTTCGGAAGTCCAGTGACGGCTTCCGGAGTCGCCGAGCAGAAGCAATCCGATGGGCGCCTTGTTGCCCGCGACCGGGACGATAATCAGTTGGCGAATCTTTTCGTTCTCCAGGCAGAGCTCGGGCTCGGGGCCGGGAGTCTCGCGCGTGGTCACCTGGGGAGCAGACTGCGCCAGCAATTTCTGTATCTCTTCGTTCACCGGGGTAAGGCCGGAGTCGCGCAGAAAATCGGAGGAAAGTCCGACGGCGTGAGTGGCGACCAACTGTTCGCCTTCGCGAAGGCGGAACCATGCGGCCCGAACCCGCGTCAGCTTTTTCAATTCCTCAAGAGCCGATTGAACTACGTTGCCGTACTGCTGAGCGGTAAGCAGGCTGGTGGTGATCGCCTGCACCGCGCGAAGTTGGCGAGTGCGCGCCCGGGCTTCTTCGAACACCACAAGCAGCATGCACACACCAAGCGCAATCTCCGCCGCCAGGTAGGCATTACCGGGAATGCTGTCGGTAAACGACGGCCAGGAAAGGTGGAGCAGTGGCAGGCACAGCGCGAGCAGCCAGGCCGAAGGCTCCCAGCGTCCCCGGCGCGCGCGCAGCAGGGCCAGCGATGCGGTCAGGAGGATAAAACGATAGCTGACTTCAACCGCAACTCGCAACGGCAGGGAATCGGGCCATACGAGGACTCGCGCTCCGCCAAGGCCCACCAGCAGGGGTGTGATCACCGTCAGGGGCAGGAGCAGGTCGCGGTTGCGGGTATAAAGCAGAACGGCCCCCGCCAGCAAACCGGCGGCCAGCAGGAACGTAGTCTGCACAACAACCAGATCAAACGGCGCAGGAATCTTCGCGGCCACGCAATGTTCGGCGAGATGCGACGCCACCAGGGCGAGCCAGCCCACAATCCAGACTTTCAAATAATTTTCGCGGAAGGCGCGCAAGGCCAGCACGCTCGCGCCCAGCAGAATCAGCAGCGCCAGTTCTGAGGCGGACGGCCTGGCGAGGCCGAACCGGACAATCGTGTTCCAAATCGACCAGAGGTATGCGTTCATCGCATTGCGGACGTACGTCTTCCTTGTTTGTGAATATCATGGCCCGATCGATTCTCGATGGAGTTTCGGGACCTGAATGATTACTTTCGGCATCTCACGCGTGGGTTACAATCGCCGATAGACTTTCGTTTAAATCATGCCAGATCGCATTCTTGTAGTTGACGACGAAGAGCCTATACGGGAAATTGTCGCCTCCATGCTGACTACGGCCGGATACTCCTGCAAACAGGCGGCTTCGGGGATGGAAGCGCTCGCCGTCTTGACCTCCGGGGAAGAGTTCGAGTTGATGCTGTCGGACCTGATGATGGCGGACCTGGACGGCATCGGCCTGCTCGAGCGCACCAAGGAAAAATATCCTGACATGCCGGTGGTGATGGTTACCGCAGTGCACGATATTTCCGTAGCGCTGGCGGCCATTCGGAACGGGGCCTACGACTATCTGCTGAAGCCGTTCGAGCGCGAGCAACTGCTCAACACGGTGAGCCGCGCGCTCGAGAACCGTCGCCTGAAAGTGGAGAATCGCACTTACCAGACAAATCTGGAATCTCTGGTGAAGGCGCGTACCGATCAACTACAGGCCGCCATGTCGAGCCTGGAGCGGTCCTACGACATCACGCTGGAAACTCTGGGCGACGCGCTGGACTTAAAAGATCGCGAGACCGAAGGCCACTCCAAGCGGGTGACCGCCTTCACCATTGCGATTGCCCGTGCGATGGGGCTGCCTCGAGAACAGATCAACACCATTGCCCGCGGAGCATTTCTGCATGACATCGGGAAAATCGCGATTCCCGACAAAATTCTGAACAAGCCGGGAAAACTCGATCCCGACGAGATGACCATCATGCAGGAGCATGCCTATCACGGTTACCAGATCGTAAAGAAGATTCCGTTTCTGGCGGAAGCCGCGGAGATCGTCTACTCGCACCAGGAGTGGTATGACGGCAAGGGTTATCCCCGGCAACTGAGAGGCGAGCAGATTCCACTCGGGGCGCGAATTTTCTCGGTGGCGGATACCCTCGATGCAATTACGTCCGATCGAATCTACCGCCCGCGACAGACCCTGCAGGCGGCCAAGATCGAGATCCAGAAGTGGTCGGGAAGGCAGTTTGATCCGGAAGTAGTGAAAGTGTTTCTCGAAATGCCGGAGAATATCTGGGAAGACCTGCGCAACGAGATTCACAACCAGATCTACCGGGTGGCTTACACTGCAGGGGCGAAAGGGTAGGGCGGCACCGCGCCATTCCCAAACTGCAGTTGTAAGGCAGCACTTTCCTTCTTTTCCCCATCCAAATAGCATAATAGCTAAACCAGGGGGGTCCTATGTTCAGGCGTGCGTTCCGTCTTCTCTGCTTTTTGGTTGCGATTTCCTGTTTGTCGATGGTCTCTACATCGCTGCTTGCGCAGGACGTGGCGCAGGATGCGCCGCCGCTGCCGGGAAATGTCGTGCCTCAGGGAACAGTTTTTCTGATCCAGTTGTCAGACCAACTGGATACGCGAACCGTGAAAGCCGGCCAGCATTTTGAGGCGCGGCTGGCGGAGCCGCTCTTGACGGCTGATGGACAGACGATTCCAGCGGGAAAAAAAATCAAAGGTCACGTGAGCGCGGTGGAGCCGGGATTTCGCACGCGCATGATTTTGAGCTTCAACGAAATTGACACCGGGCATGGATGGGTGCCGCTGATTGCCACCGTAACCGGAGTGCCGGGAGAGCATGGCTTGCGGCAGATTGGGGAGGAGGGAGAAATCGGCCGGCAGGGAATGACCAAGGAACAGATTGCTGAAGCGATCGTCGTGGGAGCCGGGCGTGGCGCAGCCGAGGGTGAGAAATCGGGGGGCAAGCGCGGAGCTGCCTCAGGCGCTGGGTCCGGGGCGGCGGACGCGGCTGTGACGGCCTTCGAGTCGGGACACGACCTGGTTCTGGAAAAGGGAACTGCGCTGGAGATTCGTTTGGACCGCAATTTGGGCATTCCGCGATAGGCCGTTGCGCAATGTGATGGGCAGCGCAAACATATTGAATGCCGGGGATCTCAGCCTCAGACTTGAAAGCTGAAATCCCGGCTTCACTTCGTCGAACCGTCTACCACGCAGGCGAAATCACGCCGAAGGTTCCGGCAAGATTGTTGCTGGGCCCCGCCGCGAAGTACAGGCTGTTCGTGTTTCCATTCTTGCCGGCTCCGTCTCCGAACCCAATTCCCCACAGCTGGTCGATCACGATCGGTCTTCCGTTCCTGCTCTTCAGCGTGCCGACAAACTGTCCGCTGAGGGCGTTGAAGGCGTTGATCGTTCCAAAATTCGTGTTGTTTGAAATCAGCAGCGTGTTGCTCAGCGGTCCAAAATTCGGAGGTGCCAGAGCGATGCCCCATGGCTGGTTCAGAGGCAGCCCTTTGATCAATGGCGTCGGTCTCGCGGGCGTGCCATCCTCCTCAAATACTTCGACGAATCCGCCGGGGGCGCCGCTGATGCTGGCAAACGTCACGTAGACGTCGCCGTCGATGTCCTGGATGCCGAAGGGTGCAAAGTCTGCCGGCAACGAGGAATCGGTGAAGGATTTCATCAGCGTGAAAGTCCCGTCGAACATGTCGACCCGCTTGTTCGCCATGTCGGCGGCGTACAGGTGGTTTCCTGAGGCGTTTTTAGAGATCGCCAAACCGGTATAGATCGAGCCTTGGGCCGCGCGGTTCACGGCCACAATGGCCTGGTTAAAGTTCGACTGAGGCGCCCAGCCGCTGATGGTTCCATCCAGCGTGGCGAACAGGAAAATGGATGCCCATCCCTGCACTTGAAACTCATTCGATCCATTCCAGACAATCCCAGTGGGGGAGCCGGGGCCATTTTCGCCGGCGGTTGGAATCAATACCTTCAAACCCTGCTGCAGGTTTCCCTGCCCGTCGTACAACGTAGACCAGCCGGAGTTGTTATCGCTGACCCACCAGGGCGAGCCCGCAGCGTGCACTAATCCCCACCCGTTGACCAGCAGCGGATCGTCGTGACGCGCCTGCTTGACCTGGTTTGAAGATAGATTCGTGAGTTTATATTGCGCTACGGCGGAACTGGAAATGAGCAACAGGGCAAGCGCAATTGTAGGTTGGAGCGTGCGACCCAGCATGTGGAATCTCCTTTGTGCGTGAAGTCAGTCCAGGAGGGTGACGGTGCAGCCTGGTTCGCACCCGGTCACAATCTCTGATCAGCCGTGAGCATGCTAGCGCGCAAAGAAATGGGGGATTGTCAGCGCCGTGTCACAATTTTGTAGATTTTCTGGAATGAGCGGGCAGAGCTTGCAGAGTTGGGATGCCCGAGCAGTTCGCTCGATTTGCAAGCTCCACGACAAGCGAGTCAGGCATTGCGCTCAAATTCTGCGAGTGCAAACGATCAGCTTCGTCGGAATTTAGAGTTCGATACGGATCTTGCGTCTTGGATACAACCTTTTTCGCACTACGGCAAAGAACCTGAGATTCCGGCTCGGCGCAATTTTGCACGGTTCGCCGATTGCGCGCAGTGCATCATACAGACGGCAATTGTTGCCCAATATCACACACACGTCTTACTGGAGAAAACATGAAGAATGCGATTTTCGCGACCATCACTCTTGCGTTGATTTGCACAGCTGGGGCCGTCGCCCAGGATCAGAACCAGAATCGGCACGATCAGCAGGCAACCTCACACCGCGTCAGAAAGACAACGGTGAATGGCTACGTCCGCAAAGACGGCGACAATTACGTGGTGGAAGATGACCGGGACAAGACCCGCTACCGGGTGCAAAACACAGAGGCGATACGGGAGCATGACGGACATCATGTTCGGGTCAATGCCCGATTGCACGAAGACGATCGCTCGCTGGAAGTGAACAAAGTACGACGGCTTAAGGACGACGACCACCGCGACCACTAGTCACAAACAGTTCTCGCAAAAACGAGCCGCCTGCCACCGAAGGGGCAGCCTCCGGTCTTCCGGAAGTGCCCCGCCTTGGCAGGCGTTCTTATTTTTTGAGTGCTGAATACTACTCCGAAACGGAGCGCGTAGAGTAACGTCAACATCGCGCAGCGAAAGCTCTCTCCGTGCAGAGTGTGCTTTTCTAGCTGGTGCGGCCCCCGAGCTGTTGCTCTTTTTTAGCGCGTGCCAGGCTCAGTTGTTCGATTGCGGATGCGATCTTGTCCCGAGCATTCCTGGCATAGTCTTTTAAAAAGTCATCGGTCTGGAGCGGAATAACCTCACCGAGACACTCTTCCAATCGTCCCACCAACAAGTCAATTAGTTGGATTGAACGGTCACCGTGCTGGACTGTGGGATCATCATTAGGAAATGCCATTCTCTGTCCCCCCGTGCAACGATACCATCCAAGGCCTATCTTTCGCCCAAAGATCAGCACGAATGGAGACAGCAGTAAACTGCGCCCGCATCTTTGGCGATCTTCACTGGCGTGGCGAGTGTTGCACCCAGCCTGAGCATCGCCCAACGCTGGCGCTGTTGAGTGCTATTTGAATCACGAGGCAGACGGGGATTCCGAGGCCCGTTTCAGCGGCAGAACAACGGTAAACGTCGTGCCTTCCGCCACTGCGCTGCTCACATCAATTCGGCCGTGGTGGTCCTCGACGATGCGGCGGGCCAACGACAACCCCAGGCCCGTGCCGTCTCCTTTGGTGGTATAGAAAGGGCGGAAGATGTTGGGAAGGTGGTCGGGCGAAATACCGCGGCCGTCGTCGGCCACTTCAACGATCGCGGTTGCGCCCTGGGCTTTCACGGTGACGGCTATTTTTCCGTTCGTGTCGATTGCCTGCAGCGCGTTTAACAGCAGGTTGAGCAGCACCTGGTGGATTTGATCGCTGTCGTGCTCCACTTCGAGCAGCAACGGGGCTTTGTTAAGCGTGATATGCGCGGACTTCGCCAGTGCCTGCTGGCGGCCAAGCATCACCGCATGCTCGACCGTGGTGTTCAAATCACTTTTGCGGACGGTCGGCGGATGCGGCCGCGCCGTCTGCAGCAGGTCGGTGACGATGTGGTTAATGCGGGCTATCTCCTGGCGGACATCCTTGACCACGGAACGAGCGGGACTGGTGGCCGGCAGATCGCGGCCAATAATTTCGATGACACCGGCAATTCCGGCCAGGGGGTTTCGAATCTCGTGGGCCAGTCCTGTGGCCATTTCCCCCAGGGTCGCGAGGTGTTCGGCGCGGGACATCTGCGTGCGATGCAGTCGCTCGATCTCGATTCGGCTTTCGCGCAATTGCTGCACCATGTGATTGAAGTTTCGACCCAAGTCTCCAATCTCGTCATTGCGATGGGCGAAGCTTACAGTCACGCTAAGATCACCCCCGCCCAGTTCCGCTATTTTCTGCTGAAGTTCAACCATCGGCCGCTGCACCGTGTAAGTGAGCACGACGAGAAGCGCCCCGCAGATGGCGACCGCGCCCGCGCCAGCAACTAATAAAACAATGTGCCGTTCAGGATCGCGCCAGGAGAGTGTCGCCAGCAGGAATAGCAACATTCCTCCGAGTAAAACGCAGGCGATCGGGACCAGCGCTTTGATCTCCCAGTTGATGCGCAGCCATGGCAGTTCCGGGTCGTCCGACTTGGTTCCGCCGGCAGTCGCCTCCTCGGTGGCTACGGCGGATATCGGATCCGACAACAATGCCCCGCCTGAATACGCGGTGCTGAAAAATCCGGAACGCGCTTGAGGCGCCAATCCCGAAACCTCTGCAGGCGTTGTCTGCGGATCGATTTGTTCTCTGATCGTTTCAGGCATACGCATGTAGTCCCGGTAACAGGTAAGTGACGCCGAAGAAGGTGAACATCACCACGACGAATCCAAGAATAGCGAAGTAAGCAGCGCGCCGCCCGCGCCAGCCGCGGGTTATGCGCATATGCAGGTAGCCCGCATAGACCAGCCACGTAATCGCCGCCCACGTCTCTTTCGGGTCCCAATTCCAATAGGAACCCCAGGCACGGTTAGCCCAGTAGGCGCCGGCGGCGATCATCAGGGTGAGCAGGGGGAAAGCTATGCAAATCGTTTTGTAGGTAATCCGGTCAAGCGCGTCCGCATCCGGCAGAAGCCGTTCCAAGTCCGCCCGGCGCCAGAGCAAGAGAAGATAAAGCAGGTTGGCAAATATGCCGCCTACCAGCGCCGACAAAATGAATGGACTCGCGGCCAGACTTGTGGCGTAGAGTCCCGCGGCATCCAGCGAGGGGTACTGCCCATTCCTCACGCGAACCAGGAAAAATACCAGCGCCAGCGATTGCAGCAGAATGCTGATGAACACTGCACGATCGGCGATGGCCAGCAGACTTTCATTCTTTTTGACTCGGAACCCAACGTAGAGCGCGAGCGGCGCCAGAACCGCGGCGAAAACCAGAAGCATCAACCACCCGAGATCGGGAATCGTGACAAACAACCGCACGCCACGCGAGATAAATACCTCGGCTTTATTCTGCGCATCCCATGCGACCACGCTCAGGCCCCCCCATTTTTCGAAGCGCATCAAAACGGCGGCATAGATTCCGACGGTGAAGATGCTTGTAGCCACCAGGAAAGTTTCGGTCTTCATCCTGTCCTGGATCAGAAACATCATGGCGAGCGCAAAGCTCAAGGCGCAGGCCGCATAAGCGAGCATGGCGAGCGTTACGTGCACGTGCAGCCATGTGGACTGCAGCGCAGGAACCAGCGGCCGAACTTCGCTGGGCAGAAGTTGCATCAGGATCACGCCGACAATGGCGACCGGCATGGTCACCGTGCCGATGACTTTCACTCCGTAGCGTTTTTCTGCGATCAGGGTGAGTGCGGCTAAAGTCCAAACAAAACTGAGCAGCATTTCATAGATACTGGCGAACGGAGGATGCCCGGCCTCGTACCAGCGGTGCGCCACCGCCCCAGTATTGGCCAGCAGCCCAGCCCAGGTCATAAGAGAAGCGAACTTGATATAAGCGTCAGTTCCCGTTACCCCGAAGCCGAGATACAACGATCCCGCCCCCGCGTAGAAGACCAGAGCGGCGTACAGCAGGTTGGCCTCACTCAGGATGCTGCCGCTCTTGATCACGTTCAGGAAAGCAATGAACAGCAGGAACGCCATTCCCAGCCCCACCATCACGACCAGCGTGTTTCCGGTCGCTGGATGCTGTTCTACTTTTGCGCGTGCCATACCCACTCCTCCGTTGACGGACTAGCGTCCGGCGATCGTTTTTCCTGTGAAGGATGTGTCGTGCGCCTCGGCAGAGGCGACGATTTGCGATTTCAATTCCTTCTGAATTTCTTCAACCACGTTCTTGAACTTAATTTCGAATGCGTCGCGATTGCGGTTGGCAGTGCCGCCTACCCACAGCGCCACGCTGCCCTGCCCATCAACAACAGGAACAATCCAGAAGCGCATGTGGACCACGTAGAAGACAAAAGTCAGGCCCACCGCCATGAGCACGACTCCGGCCCAAACCGCGAATTGCCCGGGTTCGTGCGAAACCTGCAATCCGGTGTAAATCCCGGTCTTCAAATCTTTGGGGTCGAAAATATAGGGGGAAGACGCGTTCTGGTCGATGCCGGGAATTTCCGGGAGCCAGACGTTGACGCTGCTGTTGGTTTTCTTCGAAGTCACCACCATGTGCACAGCAGGATTCGACATGTCCTTGCTGCGGGCGTAGACGCGGCCGTCCTGCACGACGAAGTCGGGAATGAACTCCACCAGTTCGACAGTGGTGTCAGGGTCAAGGTCCACGGGCCGATTCATGGACAACGAAATCTGCTGGGTGGTGCGCGTTGCTCCTCGGGTAGGAGTCGCATCTACGATCAATTTGTCGAGCTTCCCGGTGCGTCCCCAACTCGCCTGGTAAAAGCGCAGCCCGCGGTAAACCAGCGGATCGTTGACTACGATTTCTTTGCGGGAAATCTCACGTCCACCGTCAACCACCGCAAGCTTCGACCACCAGCGCTTCGGGCTGCCGTCTACGTAAGTCTCCTCGCCGGTGTCGTCGCAGCGAACCGAGAAGGGAATCGTCCGCAACAAGCCATTCTTCATTTCGACTTGATTGCTGGCCGTTCCCGGGCTCAGCATCAGAAAACCGCGCCAGCCATAAAGCGAGTCAACAATAAAGCCGAGAAAGATCAGCAGCAGACTGGCATGGACGATATAGACCGCCATCTCAGAGATGCGGTTGCGCTCCGAGAACAACGAAAAACTGTCAGGCCGAACGATGCGTTCCGTCTTCAGTCCCATCTGTCGAAAGGCGCGTTCCGCCGCGCTCAGTCCTTGTTCCTCGTCGGCAACGGAAATCTGCGCCTGCGTCAGCAGCGCTTTGCGAAAGCTTTCGTCGGGGCTCTTGTAAGGACGCGCGAAGTAACGCCATGCATTGGGGAAGCGTTGCACCGAGGCCGCGATGATGCTGAAGCTGACCAACATGAGGAGAGCGACGAACCAGCGCGTATGAAAGACGTCGGTCAGCCCCGTCGCGTCGAGAAAGCGCAACATGGCCGGCGAGTAGGCGCGCTGTAAGTCATCCGGGTCGGTCATCGGCCGCTGCAGGATTACCGTGCCCGCTGCGGAAAAGATGACGACGAGAATGATCAGGACGACGCCGGTCTTGATGGAACTCAGCGTCTGCCAGAATTTGCGCCACGCGGACCGAAGTGAAGTTGCCATTTCGTTTCTCTTCCTCGTTGCTGGGCAATGCACGTTCCGCGCCA
The DNA here is from genome assembly GCA_035701745.1 of Candidatus Sulfotelmatobacter sp. Classification (GTDB taxonomy): domain Bacteria; phylum Acidobacteriota; class Terriglobia; order Terriglobales; family Acidobacteriaceae; genus Sulfotelmatobacter. The sequence continues at coordinate 10,489 of DASSRO010000076.1, forward strand.
AGATGGGCGCGACATTTAAGTCCCGTGGAATCAGTCGAATGAATGCGGTCCAAACTCTTGCCGGGAGCGCCGCATGAGCCATAACACTCATCTTTTCAAGGCTCCGCTGCATTTTCCCCCACTCGCAGCCAAGCTGTGATTTCAATCACATATGCATGAAATCAAGCGGGAAACGCATTCGTCTGCGGACATTACCGACGTGCGTGATTTCACGGGGCGAGTGTGGCAGAAAGCCCATTTGGGGAAGTGCAAAACCAGCTTCCTGAATCTTTCTGCGCTTTGCCAAGGAAGCCAAAACTGAGTTGTTGCAATAATTTACACTCCCCATTCACGAGCGCACAGGCTCCGCAATCACAAAGGAGACGATCGTGCAGATGTATTGGTAGGAAATGCAGCCAATCGCTCCAAGTCGTTCGGAAATGCGCGACCAACCCAGAATCGGTCAGGCCCTCTCCCGCCACCTCAATTGGCTTGCATTATTTTTCGTGCTCGTGGCGATGCCCGCCTTCGCCAAGGAACATCCAGTTCCGCTCGACAAGAATGTCGACGCCGCGAAGTGCCTCGAGTGCCATGAAGATAAGACGAAGGGCAAGGCCGTTCATTCGGCGATCGCGACTGGATGCCTGAGTTGCCACGAAGTGCGGGTGAATAAAGACGTGACCCGCATCAAGCTGACAACTTCGACTCCGCAGGCTCTCTGCTTGAGTTGCCACGGTGACAAAGACGCTGCCACCCTTAAAGGAAGCGTGCATCCTCCGGCGGTTCGCGACTGCTTGAAGTGCCATGATCCGCACACCAGCGACAACAAGAATCAGTTATTGAAAGCTGAGTCGGGCGATAAGGGTCAGAATCTCTGCCTCGATTGCCACACGCAAGGACTCAACGTCCCAGAAAAGGGAAGCCGACACGCTGCCATCGATCTGGGATGCGACACTTGCCATACGACTCACAAAGTTGGAGAAGTTGGTAAAGCCGAGTTCGATTACCATCTCACCAAGGCTGCTCCCGCGCTCTGCATCGATTGCCACGACGTGAAGGATGCGGCGCTGCAGAAGACGCATCACGACCAGCCATTCGCGACCGCGGACTGCACCACCTGTCACGATCCGCATCAGTCCGGGGCCCCCAAGCTAATGCGGCAATTCCTGCATCCGCCATTCGCCGACAAGTCGTGCGATACCTGCCATGCGCCCGCGAAAGACGGCAAAGTAGTCCTCACGCAGACCGATGTGAAATCTCTTTGCGTGACTTGCCATAGCGATCAGGCGGAAAAGATCGAAAAGGCGAAAGTGCCGCACCCCGGAGCGGCGGGTGAGTGCACCGACTGCCACAATCCACATGCCAGCCGGCAGCCAGGCTTGCCGAAGACCAATGCCGTGGATATTTGCCTGACCTGCCACAGCGATCAGGCCGAGCAGGCGAAGAAACACTTCTTACATCAGCCCGCATTCAAGCAGGCGTGTGCGACCTGCCACGAGCCGCACGGCGGAGAGAACGATCATCTGCTGCGCGCCAAGAACTCGAACACCCTCTGCCTGGAGTGCCACGGTCCAGACTCGCAGCCAAAGAAGCTGGAAGCGGAACATGTGCTCACGATTTTCAACGGAGGCGTGAGGCTTCCCGAAGATTATTTCGCCAAGAACAAAGTGGTCGTGCTGCCGCTGAAATATGGCCGGGGACACCCGGTGGACGGACACCCGGTCTCCGATGTGGTCGATCCGACCGACATCTCCAAGACCCGGGCGCAGATCAGCTGCCTCTCATGCCATCAGCCGCATTCATCGGCGCAGCCCGATCTGTTGATCAAGGATCAGAGCAACAACCTGGCATTCTGTTCCAGCTGTCACAAAGATCTGACGCGGAGGTAGTGCGATGAGGAAAACTCAAACAATTTTGAAAGCCAGCAATCTGACCCTGATATTGCTGGGGATCACGCTGCTCGCGCCGCCGGCGGCCTTTGGCGGCAAGAAAAGAGACGACAATTCCGCCAAGAAGATACCGGTCATCGACTACTCCAACATCGTGTGGCCCAACCCGCCGGCCATCGCGCGCATCCGCTACCAGGCTTTTTATTCGGCGCAGAAACTCTCGCAGGTCGAGACGGGCAACACCAAGAAGCAGAAGTGGATGGATCGCCTTGCTGGAACCCAAGCGGCAAGTGAAAGCGGAAAAATTCTTTTTCAGTTAGCCGAGCCGTACGGGCTGGCGGTTGACTCCAAAAATAATCTCTACGTCGCCGACCAGAAAGTCGGCGCCATCTTCATTTTCAACACGGAAACGCGCGAGGTAGAACTGATCAAGAATAAAGTTCACGCCCACTTTGTGCGCATCATCGGGCTGGCCATGGACGACAACGATCGCTTATTCGTATCCGATCCTGGCTTGCACCACATTCTGGTTTTCGATGCCACCCACAAGGCGGAAGACGTGATTACCGACGGAATGGTCGAGCCCGGCGGCATGGCGATCGACAAAGAAAACCGTCTGCTCTATGTGGCCGATGTCGCACTGGACCAGATACTGGTTTACGACGCGGATAGTTTCAAGCTCCTGCGCAAGATCGGCACCACCGGGCACAATCACGAATTGACGACGCCGGGTAACTTCGCCAAACCGACCGGCGTGGCGGTTGACCAGGACGGAAATCTATACGTTTGCGACACCATGAATAATCGCATGGAGATCTTCGACGCCGACGGCAAGTTCATTAGCACATTCGGCAAAGCCGGCGACGGTCCGGGATATTTCGCACGCCCCAAAGGAGTGGCCGTTGATTCCGATGACCATATCTGGGTGGCGGACGGCATGCAGGACCGGGTGCAGGTTTTCAATCAAGAGCAGCAATTGCTCATCACGTTCGGTGGTCATGGTCTGCTGCCCGGCCAGTTTCAGGGATTGGTCGGTATCGCGACCGACAAGAACAACCGCGTCTTTACTTCGGAAATGTATCCCGGACGCGTGCAACAGTTCCGCTATGTCACCGACGCCGAAGCCGAGCAACTTCGCAAAGACAGGGAAGAACAGCGCCTGAAGAAGGCGGCAGGAAATAAAGAGATCGTGCCGCTGCCCGCCCGGACGGCGGAAGCTAAGGCTCCTCAGAGCAAGTAGGCTGGGGATTTTGCCGCGTCAGCGCTGACTCGGTTCGTCCGATACGCCCTGGTTTCGCAGTTCGACGAGGAACGGCCGCCCGGACGCTTTCAGTTTTTCTTCCAAACGCGCCGTGCAATCGCAGTCTCCGCAGGCCCACGGCTCGGTTCCGTTCTCGTCGCGGCATTTGCGGCGGTCGTGCGCATCCTGCACTCGAGTTAAATCGAAATACTGCTCCCAGTACGGCCGTTCTTCCAGCAGCGGCGTGGGGCAATAACAGACCTCAACCCAGCGTGCGGTTTCGTCGTCGCAGACGCGCGCCTCCCGCATGTTTCGCAGATACTCGCCTTCCGCTACCGATCCCTGGCCCAGGGTTTGCTGCTCGATAGCCTCGAGCAGATCGGCCGCCTTGCCGGGTTTGACGCGAGCTCGAACCAGGTAACGCATGAGGTTTTTTGAATTCGGGCGGAACTGTTTTGCGCGGAGCACACCTTCAGATAAACATTTCGTCCTGCGGCACGGGCCCCCGCTCGCGGCTGCCGCCATTCTTACGTCCCCGGCCAAACAAGAACTCCAGCCCCACGGTAACGCCTTGCATCAACCCTGAGATTTGGCGCACGGGCGACACCACTGTCTTTTGTACGATGTCGGAGGTTCGCTCAACCCGATCCAGCGTACGGGTAAACAGTTCGTCGGTGCGGATAATCTGCAGGCGGGCGCGGTCGACCACATCGTGTACCGTGGCATCGACCCGCTCGACCTGGTTGTGCACGAGGGTAGTCGTCTCTTGTACTTGTTCGGCGATGGCTTCCACTTTAGGGCGAATCTCGGTGAGTAGAGCTTCCGCCTGCGCAATGGTGGGGAGAACTTTGGTCTTCACTTCATTGGCAAGCGCTTCCATGTTCGTGCTGGTCTTGCGCAGAACCACAAAAATGGCGATCAGCACGCCCGCTTGCAGCAGAACCGCAATCCCGGTCAGCGCGATAAACAGAGGGGTGAGATTTTCCATAAGCTTGCTCGAGCAAATTTCCGTGGCGTTCGGCCTCGCCTGAGGCCCGGCCATCCTGCTACAAGTTCTTCGGTGCGGCGGCTGTCTCCGATGTCGCCTCGTGGTAAGCCTGCCGGCCGGCTTCATAGGCGGCGCGGAACTGCTCCTTTTGCTGAGTCACAACGTCGCGACCTTTGTCGGCCCACTGCGAAGCCTGCTCGCGGGCTTCACGTGCCCGGTTGCGGACATATTCGCGGCCTTCTTCAGCTCGAGCTCGCAAAACTTCCCGAGTCTCGTTGCCCGCACGGGGAGCGTATAGAAGTCCCGCCACCGCTCCTACTCCTAAGCCCGCCAAGAACCAAACAAAGCTGCTGCCATCGTGGTCCGACATAGAAAGCCTCCTCAGAAATCAATCAGTTGAATCGTACATCCTCTGCAAGGCAAATACAATTACAGGGGAATCTGTAAATTGCGTGGGAGTGCACGGGTGGGAAGATCAAAGCATCGACGTTGAACTCTTTCGGACTGCCTTTGCGAAGCTGTGCGCCAACACTTCACTAACCGCGTTGACGCTGAGAGCGGCCGCAGAGGTGCGGACCAAAAACTGCCACCGCAGCCTCTATTTTTGCGGAACCGGCGGCGTGGCGGGATTCGGAGTCGGCGCAGGTTGCGTCTTCACCGGCTGACCCTTGAGGCCTTGCAGAACCGAGTTTGGACCACTTCGCCGGGACGCATAAACCGACAAGGTGATGGAAGTGACCATGAAAGCCACCGCCGACCATGTGGTGGCTTTGGAGAGCGCGCTGGCCGCGCCGCGTGGACCGAACGCCGTCTGGCTTCCTTGTCCGCCGAAAGCCGCGGAGATATCGCCGCTCTTGCCGCTCTGCAGAAGCACGACGATGATGATGAAAAAGCAAACCAGAACGTGGACGGTAGTGACCAAGTAAATCATAAGTAGATTTTTTCCTAAGTTACAGGATCGCTTGCGGCGTGGCCGGCTCGCAAAATGCCGCCACAATCTTCAAAGTTTGGTGCGGAAGGGGGGATTTGAACCCCCACGCCTTTCGGCGCCACCCCCTCAAGATGGTGTGTCTGCCAGTTCCACCACTTCCGCTCGACTGCCAACAACCCAAAACTTCACGTAATACTGAGGGAATTTCCGGCGCTGCCGGACACTGCATCCTTAGCATTCTACACGACTCCAGGGGGCGGCTAGCGTCATTATGTTACCCGTTCAGAATTTTCCATCCCTTCATCGCCGGATTCAGGAGCGCGGGGCAATGCGGATGCCAGGGCAAGGGCAGCTCCCGCGTAGAGGAGCGTATCTGCAACATAATTTAACTCCTCATTGATCTCCGGCGGTGACCTACGAAGCGCCAGCATCAAAATAGGCAGATACAGCGAGAGAGTTAACGCAGTCATCAATGCGCCAATTGAAGCCGCGGCGATCCGGGAATATTGGTTCAGGGCCAACGCGATCCCAGAGGTCAGCAAAATTGCCCCGGCGAGATATCCCCACAGGCTTGGAAACGGAACCCAGGACGGCGTCAACTTTTCGAGCGGAACGCCGGGCGCAAACTCCGGATGAAGAAAATGCTGCACCCCAAAAAAGATTGCGGCAATGGCTATGACGATGCGTGCAAATAGAATCATCCACCTCGATGCCTGCGGCGAACAAGCACGGCGGTACAGCCCGGCAAGCGCCCATGCGCCTGCGGCAAAGGAAAGATCTCGCAGCGCAAAAATCCATGCGAATCGACTTTGAGGATGCGCCAGCGCGCCCGGTAGATAAACCATGCCGACAAAAAGACAGAACATTATTCCCAGCAGTGTCGACGACAGGCGCGCGTACCTCCTCACCGTGAGACTTGTGGCTGCCGCCAGCAGTGCGGATCCTACAAAATACGGCCAGAACCAGTGCACCGGCATCCAGGGCGGCGCCATCTCCTGGATGTACTCCGGACCCCCGTGAAAATGCTCGGGCGCGAATGCTGCGAGTGAAGCCGCCATGAAGACAGAGCCCATCGTGGTGAGCTTGTCGCGAGGCTCGCCCCTCCCCGTTCGTGCGAAAACAAATCCGCCCGCAAGATACAGAAGCCCCCCAAAACTCATCAGTAAATTGGTTGATGCAAGCATCCGACCCTCTTTCACAACGGTGACCGCTCTGTGCTCAAACTCCATCCCGGCCACGGTGAAAAGATAGCGCGCGGTTTGGCGGTCTCAATCCTTTGCGCGGGATGGTTTCGAGAAGCGGACGGATCGGACAGGCTGTCGCGATCCGAACTCCGGAATGATCCTTGCCTCATGCTCAATTCGGCAATAGCCACTTACCTGATCTTCGACATGACCACCGGCGAAAGAATTCACTTGGAATCGAGCACCGCGCGCAGCCTGCGGACCGCCTGGGGAATCTCGCTCACCGTCGTGCCGCCAAATCCCAGGACAAATCCCTGCCGTGGACGTTCTAGGTAGAGACGGGAAAGAGGAAAAAGAGAAAGTTTCTGGCGCACCGCGCGAGCCGCCACTTCTTCATCGCGGTGCTTGGTATTAAGCATCGCTGTCAGGTGCATGCCGGCTTCGTCGCCAATGGGTGTGAGAGTCTTCTCCAGATGTTCGCGGAGATTCCCCACCAGAAGCCGCCTTAGCTCGCCATATAGAATCCGCATCCTCCGGATGTGGCGTTCGAAGTGGCCCTCTTCGATGAAATCCGCGATGACTTCCTGGTGAAAGACAGGAGAGCCCAAATCCATTACCCGCCGCGTCACCAGAAAGCGATCGACCAAATCCGGCGGCACCACGATGTAACCAACGCGCAGCGAAGGAAACAGGACTTTACTAAACGTCCCGATATAAATCACGCGGGAGTTGGGATCGAGGCCTTGCAATGAGGCGATGGGCTGGCTTTCATAGCGGTACTCGCTGTCGTAGTCGTCTTCGATGATCCAGGCTCCCGAACTTTGCGCCCACTCGATCAACCGCAGGCGGCGCGAGGCGCTCATGGTAACGCCAAGCGGGAACTGGTGGGATGGCGAAACAAAAGCCGCTCTCGCTTTCGGGCACATGGCAATTCCGGCAGCAACGTTGAGACCTTCTTCGTCGACGGGGACCGGCACCAGTTCACAGCCATTGAGCTTGAAAACGTCCTGCGCCAGGTGATAGCACGGCTCCTCGATCCAGACACGACTGCCCCGGTCAAGCAACACTCGAACCGTAATCTCGAGCGCTTGTTGCGAACCATTGACTACCAGGACCTGCTCCGCTTCGCAGCGTACGGATCGCACGCTTTTCACATAGTTGGCAATGGCCCGGCGCAGGCTCTCATTGCCTCTCGAAATGCCGTAGTGCGCCGTGTGAGCGCTCAGGGCACGACAGCGACGCCCCACCAGGCTCGACCAGATCTGGTGCGGAAACTGATCGAACGCGACTTGCCCAACGCGGAACGCTCCCAGGTGAACAGTCCAGGGAAATCGCTCTTTGAGGGATAGAACCGAGGATCGCATCGCCACCGGTCGGGGCCCTGGCTTTGCGGGGGCGGATTTCGTCCGCGTGGGACGGCTAGCGGTGAGTTGCTCCGGAAGAGAACATGAAACGATAGTGCCCGCGCCCACACGGCTTTCCAGGTAGCCCTCGGCAAGAAGTTGCGCGTACGCGTTCAGAACCGGAAAGCGCGAAACCAGGATCTCGGCGGCCAGCACCCGGCTCGAGGGGATGCGCTGTCCTGGCCGAAGGCGGCCTTCGAGAATCGCTGAACGAAATCCCTCGTAGATCTGGCGATGAAGCGGCGCGGAAGAAGTCCGATCGATTGCAACCACGGGAAGAATTCCGGAGGCTACACGCTTCATTGCTACAAATCATAATGGTTATGTTAAAAACCCTTCAAGTGGGTATTGTTAAAGACCACTTTCCGCGTCAACCTTAGCGAGGCAGTTTGATCGGCAGGGGTTATGCCTCGCATCCGACATTGTGTGGAATGTCCCAAATGCCTCACTCGGTATGTGGTCTCGTGCAGTCCATATAAGAACGGCTCATACCTGCAGGCCACGATCGCGGGCAGTTGGGATGACTACACCTTGTACTGCCGGTGCAAGGCGGCGAGCCGGTGGAAGTCTGACGAATTCAAAAGTTGTGAGGTTTCGGCCGCGGCTTTTGAACGCGGCTATGGAACTTCTGAGGAGATTATGGTCATTCGTGCGCCCGAGAAGGAATGGGAGGTCGATGTATCTCGATATCTCAGGGAGTGGCGGTCGTTAGAAAAGCGGCGAGCTTAGTGACCCGCGCCTGCGGTGGCTCGAAAACGCCGTATTTTCAATAGACTGCGGCACATGAACGCGTTGATTCGTCCCCACTCTTTGACCCCGCGAAACCTACGCCTGACAACGCCACTTAGACCATCTCTCCACTGGAGCATCAGTTGATGATCGTGAGTGCGGGTTAGGTCAGGCAGGGCCGGTACTACGAAATTAGAAAAGGGACATGTCTTTTGGGCTGCTAGTAAGTGCAGCGAAATGCACTGTCGGAATCGCCGGAGTAGAGGTACAATTTCAGGCAGGAACGTGGCAGCTCGATAATTCGTTGGGGTCGGCCCTGTGGGTAACCACTGAAAATCGAGCTCAACCGAAGCAACTTGCCGGGTGCGTCGCACATCTTTGTAAAGCAGGCGTAACCCGGACTTCGCCGGGGAAGAAGCCGTAGAAGCTACGGCGGTATGAGCGAGGCAGACCAGATCGGAATTATGGGATCCCAATCGATCAATCCGAATTTTCCACACGAGCCAGAGCTAAACCTTCTTATCGCCGACAAGGGCTTTGAAGAGCCTCTCTACAAATCCCTGTTCCGCGGATTGGACGAATTCTTCTTTCCCAAGAAGCTTCCGCCTCTGGTGCTCGAATCGAAGCCGGAGCCGGTAAAAAATATTTGGGGCTTTTACGATAATCGCAGGACCGGAGCTCTCGGTGCGACCGGCGTGCACCTCCTCATTATCGCAATCCTGGTTGTAGGCACGGTAATCGGACGACGCGTGGTCAAGGCCGTGGCCGCACCTCGCCCCACGGTTACGCTTGTCGATCCCAGCGATCTGCCGGCGTTGAAGCCCTCAAAAACGCAAGTGGGCGGCGGAGGCGGCGGTGGTGATCGCGACGTACTGCAGGCAACTCGCGGCAAACTGCCAAAGTTTTCCATGACGCAGATCACGCCTCCGGTGGTGGTCGTTCGCAATGAGAATCCCAAACTGGCGGTCGAACCCAC
>DASSRO010000077.1:0-15589 GCA_035701745.1 Candidatus Sulfotelmatobacter sp.
ATGGCGTCACCTTGGCTTTGGCTTCATCGGCGCGCTGGAAGAGAACTTCGGTTGGATTCGTCGGCGTCTCCGACGGCTGGCAGGATCTCTCTCAGCATTTTCAGATGGAGTGGGAATACACCCTCGCAGAGAATGGCAACATTGCATTGACCGGAGAGATTGATCTCGCCGCCTGCAATGGCGAGTTCATCTTAGCGCTGGGTTTTGGAGCGATATGGACGGAAGCCGCCCAGCAAAGCCGATCCGCTTTATTCGAGGACTTTTCGGACATTCGCCAGCATTACATCTTGCAATGGCAACTCTGGCAGAACTCCCTGATCAAACTGGACCAGCCTTTGCGTCAGTGCGATCTCTATCGTGCGTCGACGGCTGTCCTGCGCACCCACGAATCGAAGGATTTCCTCGGCGGCATAATCGCTAGCCTCTCCATCCCGTGGGGATTCAACAAAGGGGACGAGGATTTGGGGGGATATCACCTGGTCTGGCCGCGCGACCTGGTCGAGACGGCGGGCGCTTTGCTGGCGGCGGGTGCGGTCACCGATGCGTTACGCGTCCTACGGTACCTGGAAGCGACTCAGGAGGCGGACGGTAATTGGGCGCAAAATTTATGGCTCGACGGCCGTCCCTACTGGGGCGGCGTCCAGATGGACGAAACCGCTTTCCCCATCTTGCTTATCGATCTGCTGCGGCGCGAGGCGCCAAAAGCTCTCGGCAAACTTGATCGCTGGTGGCCGATGGTGCGCAAAGCCGCCAGTTTCATCGTGCGCAACGGCCCGGTCACGCAACAGGATCGCTGGGAAGAAGACGCCGGATACTCGCCGTTCACCCTGGCCGCAGAAATCTCCGCGCTCCTCGCTGGAGCTGATATCGCGGACCTAACCGGGCACTCCGAGCAGGCGACGGTGATGCGCGACACTGCGGACGCCTGGAACGACAACATCGAACGCTGGGTCTATGCCACTGGAGGTGATCTGGCGCAACAACTCGGTATCGACGGCTACTACGTGCGCATCGCTCCTCCCAGCACCGATGCAGCCGCTTCGCCCACGCAAGGATTTGTGCCCATCAAGAACCGGCCTCCGGGTTCGGACGGCGAACGGGCTTACCACATCATCAGCCCCGATGCGCTGGCGCTGGTTCGCTTCGGCTTGCGCGCGCCGGACGACCCCCGCATCCTCAACACACTGCGGGCCATCGATGCCCTGCTGGCGGTTGAGTTGCCCCAAGGTCCCTGCTGGTATCGCTATAACGGCGACGGCTACGGCGAGCACAAGGACGGCTCGGCCTTCGACGGGACTGGTATTGGACGACCTTGGCCGTTGCTTGCGGGCGAACGCGCGCACTATGCGCTCGCCGGAGGCCATCGCGACGAGGCGGAGGCCCTGCTCACGGTGCTGGAAAACTCGCCTGCCCATCAAAGCCGCTTGCTTCCAGAACAAGTCTGGGACGCCGCTGACAATCCTCCACTTGAACTGTTCCGCGGCAAACCCTCCGGCTCTGCTTGTCCGCTTGTCTGGGCCCACTCTGAATATGTGAAGCTGCGACGTTCGCTCCGCGACAACAAAATCTTCGACCAGCCTCCCCAGACGGTGCAAAGATACCTGATGGATAAGCACGTGAGGCAGATCTTCGGATGGCGGTTCAACAATAAGACCCGCAGCGTGCCTAAGAACAAGACTCTCCGCATTGTTTTGCTCACGCCCGGCAGGGTGCACTGGAGTGTCGATAGCTGGACATCGACCCACGATACCGATGCCCGGGATACAGGCCTTGGAACCTACACGCTCGACTTGCCGACAGCGTCGCTGCCGGTCGGAGCGCAAGCCGTCTTCACTTTCTTCTGGCCGCAGGAAAACCGCTGGGAAGGCAAGGACTATACGGTGACGATCGAGAATGGTTAACGCAGTGGGAAATTCAGCTAGGCTCTACGCTGGTGTAGCACAATTCGACCACTGTGCAGTCGTCACTAAGAGGATTGCCGCTGCAGAATGCGGTGACGGCCGAGAAAATTCCATCCAGCGTGGGCGACTTGGCGGCAGCCTCTTCCAGACGAAAATCTTCAAAGAAGTCGCCCATGGCGTTCTCCGCCTCGGTCACGCCATCGGTCACCAAGATGAAACGGTCGCCCGATTTCATCTGGCATCGGGCGCTCTCGAAGGTGGCATCCGATAGCAGTCCGACCGGCACATTTCCATGGGGAGGGCGTATTACTTCTCCCGCGCAAACCAATAGCGGCTGCACATGGCCGCAGTTGACATATTCCAGATCACCATCGCGGCGCAAGCGCGCCAGCAGCAGCGTGGCATATTTCTCGCCACCCATCTTCTCCGTGAAAAACCGGTTTACCGCGGTCACCACGTCGAGCAACGACATGCCTGAGATCAAGTGGGAATAGATCATTCCCTGCAAAGTCGAGGCCAGAAGAGCGGCCGAAACCCCTTTGCCGCTTACGTCGGCCAGTACCACCGCCAACCCATCTTTTGTGTGTACGGCATCGTAGAAATCCCCGCCGATTTCCTTACACTGCAGATTTCTGCCGTCCATTCGAGCGAACGGAACTTCAGGAATTTTCACTTTCATGAGCCGCTGCTGAATGCTGGCGGCTATGCTCAACTCCTGCTGGTAGCGGCGAGCCTCTTCTTCAGCCTGTACCAACCGCGCGTTTTCAATCAGCGAAGCCGCTTCCCGTGCAATGGCGTGAAGGATGTCCTTGCTCACCCCGCTGATATCGCGGGAAGCGAAGCGCGAATCAAGGTAGAGCACGCCCATCGCCTCCGCCGAATTTGCCGGGGGCACCGGGGTTTGTAAATCGCGCGTCGCCTGCAGTTGCATCTTGCGCAGAGGAATACAAACTACGGTCCGCAGATCGTAGGCCACGATGCTCTGCCGGCCCGCAAGGTCCAGCGAACGGCTCGTATCCGTCAGCAGAAACTCCGAATTTGAGCGCAACGATTCTTCCAGAATCGAATGCGAAATCGTCTTGTCATCGAGAAGAGGTTCTTTCTTGGAGTTGCGCCCCGCTGCCAGCCTCAGTTTCCCCTCCTCCTTCAGAAAAACAAAAGCCCGTTCCGCGCTCGTCAATTGCAGCGTCACGTCGAGCATGGTGAGCAGGATCTCCTCCAGCACGCCTGCGGTATTGAGTTTGCGCGCGGCCTCCAGAAACAGCGTGAGCTTTTCCAGGTCGGTCGCTTCCTGCTTGATCTGAATCCCGGAAATCTGGCTTAGGAATTCCCGCGCCGTGTTGGAATTTTTGCCGGGATTGAAAAGAAGATAAGCCGAATCGCGCGCTCCAAATTCCAACCGGTCGCCGCGCTCCAACTTCTGGCGCTGGATGCGTTCCCCATTTACAAAGGTGCCGTGTTTGCTGCCCAGATCAACCAGAAAGAAATCCATCCCCTCCTGCAGGATATGAGCGTGATCGCGCGATACGCGCGGGTCGGCGATCACCAGATCCTTATCCACCTTCCGCCCGACGGTGAACGGAGTATGGTCCATGAACATATCTTTCTGCTCGCTGCCCTGCACGAACTTCAAAGCGGGCAACGCCCCCGAACTGGAGCTATGAGAACTGGTAGCGGTAAGCGGCATGGATGGATTCAAAACGCAGTCAGCCAGAGCCGGCGCCGAAAGCGTCCGCGCGATAAAATTGTTGCAGAAACAGACTACTCTGCCGCCTCGCTCTGCGGCAAGCAATCCGCTTCGCATTTCCACGTATTCAGCAGCGCCAATCCAAAGACAAACACGGGTGTCATGTAACTGGAATACAGCGGTACCGGCCAAAGGTGCTCTCGCAAATCCGGCGTCAACCATGGGTAGAATATGCCGAGTCCAATCGTCGCTATCCACGGCCAGACGAAGACAAAGTAGCCAACAGCGCGGGCCCGACGAATCGACGGCAGGATAGGCTCATCTGCAGCTTCGCTTCGCAGCAAACCGAGGATCGCGGGCGCCAGTAAGACCTGGTTATACAGCGCAGACATGGGTGCAATGACGATCGTTAGGGCAAGTACAACTCCCACTGCATTCCCGAAGTCCACCGTGGATGCGGGTCTTCGTCGCAACCTCCATACACAGATTGCGGAGGTCAGAAGGCACGCCGCCCCAAGTACCCGGCCTGCGAGAAGACCGAACAGCGAGGTCAGCACCGACTGACCTTGCGTGTACCGGTGATATTGCCCAAGACCCGCAATGAACCTTGGCAGCCATCCCGGCAAAATCCAATGCGCCCCGCCGAGCAGAATCAACATGACGATTCCAAAGCCGAACACCAATCGCCGGCGTGACTGCCAATCGCTGCCAGCCCAGAACAACAACCACAACACAAGCGGCCAAGTGAGCTGCGGCTTAATGGTCGCCAGGGCGAGCAATAGCCCCGCCAGCAAAAGCCATCCACCTGCAAGAAAGGAAGCGCATCCGGCCAGCAGGCCCGCCACCAGCAGAGAGAGTTGCTGCAACTTCATTCCCTGCACCATCGGTAGCCATCCCAGCATCAGGACGATGAAAATCAGGACTATTCCCGAAGGCGGCCTCCAGCGCAGAACATAGAGCCACGATAAAACGGTCGCCACCGCCAAGCCCAGCAGCAACCATCGGAAATACTTCTGCACGGTGTTGAAAGGCAGGTCGATGGTGGGGGCGATCAGAAATACAACATAGACTGGATAGGCGAACGCTTGCTGATCCTTGGGATCCTCGGAGCGGGCCGGGTCGATTGGCCTGCCATAGTACCCTTGCTGAATCTCGCGCGTAATCTCCGGGCTATAAGGGTTGCGTCCGTGCCGCAGCAGTTCGCGGGCTCCGAGCCACCTCGGGTAAAGATCCGATAAATTGCCGCGGGGGCGATTGTGCGCAGTGGCTTCGGCCAGTTGAGTCGCTCTCAAGATCCAATCGATGTAGAACCAGGTGCTAGCCGAGGCCGCAATGGCCAACGCTAGTCCGATGAGCAATAGCGAATGCTTTCGCAATTCGAGCGCGTCCCTTTCTTGACGCAAGGAACTTCAGAAGAACGGCTCCATGTTACAACTGTGTGGGCAAGAACATCGCATGCGATGGCGTTTCGCAGTCTCGGCCGCAATCGGCTTTGCCAGTGGCGCATTCTGCTGGTTCCTGATGAACCATCTGCATCAGGATGCAGCCGATTTCCACTGGGCCCTGCACCTCGTCGACCGCCTGCTGGCTCGGCAAAGTCCATACGACACGCCGCTCGAACAGTATCCGCTGACCGCGGCGTTGTTCGCGCTCCCATTCGTGCGCCTGCAACCAGAACTGGCCGCCGCGCTATTCTGGGGAATCAGTTCATTTCTTCTGGCATTCGGCCTCACGCGTCACGGGTATACGCGGCTGCTGATTTTCTTGGCCTATCCATACTGGGCCGGAATCCTGACCGTGCAATGGTCGCCAATCATCGCCGCCAGCGGACTTCTCCCTTTGTTATTGCCTGCAACCATGGCGAAGCCGCAGGTCGGGTTGCCAGTCTTCCTTACGCACCTCAGTCGGCGCGGGTTGCTGGCCTGCCTCGCAGTGGGACTTTTGAGCTTGGCCGTGATGCCAAGATGGCCGCTACTCTGGCTCCGGCAGGCTAAAAATTATCAACACTTCATTCCAATGCTCGTCCTTCCGGGCGCGCTACTCATTCTTGCCCTGCTGCGATACCGGCATCGCGATGCGAACCTTCTTTTTCTGTCTTCGATCATGCCGCAACGCTGGTTTTTTGACAGCTTCATTCTCTGGCTAATTCCTCAAACCCGCCGCGAAATTATCTGGACAGTATTCTTCAGTTGGGGGGCCGGAATCTGGCGCTGGTACCACACACCCACAAGCTTCACTGAAGTCGGGCGCTTCACGGTAATCTTCCTCTACCTACCCATGCTGGTAGTGGTGCTGCTGCGACGCGAGCAGCCTACATCTTCGCACGCATATTCTCCCCCTCATCCGAGGTCCGCGTGAAAGCGGATGATGCTTGTCAAAAGATAGGACGCGCTCGCCCATGAAGCCTCGGTACTGGCACTATTGGATCAGTCTGCTGCTGCTCCTGGCGATGGTTCCCATTTTGCGGCACGAGAATCTCCCTCTCAGATTTGATTGGATTACTCTCGGCATCGCGTATTGGTTCTTGCTTGCGGCTCAGTCGATTTTCGCGGCCGTAATTCTGTGCCTGATCGGCGTGCCTCGCGAGCGGGTCGTGGAGCCTTTTCTACAACGGTACCGGGAGAACCCACTGCGTTGCATTCCCCTACTGCTGTTCGTCGCGATCCTGATTGGATTCACTGGTTGGCTGCGAGGAATGGTCCTAAGCGTCGATGCCATGGCTCTGCTTGAAGTCGTCAACCGAAGAAGAGCCGCATTGCACAAGACTGCTGCCGCCATTCTCGCGCCGGCAGCTTATCTTTTCTTCGGATTTTTAATGGTTCTCGCTTACAACAATGTCATCGTGTCGATGCGATACAACTTCCTCTACGACCCCGCGCTCGCCAACATCGACCGCTGGCTGCTGCATGGACACTCCGTCTGGGAATTTAGTCATTGGGCTTTGCGCGCATTCCCCTTTTCGTTTTTCAAAGCCGCAGAATTTATTTATTTTGGAATGTTTCTTCAGATAGGCGCCACCATGATTTTCCTGGCCATGTCCGAGGGGCGGACGCGCGCCTTGCAGTTTGTAGGGACGATCCTGATGTCCTACTATCTCGCGCTCATTATTTTCTATATCTGTCCAGCGCAAGGACCGTATTCTCTCTGTCCCGGTCACTTTTCGCGCTTTCCCCCGAGCCTCCAGGCCTACAACATTCAAAAGACTCTCATCCCCCATGCCCTGGCCCTTTGGCACCACGCTCCTGTCTCAAGAATTTCCACCGATTACTTCATTGGGTTTCCGTGTATGCACCTCGTGCAACCGCTGGTCGTGCTGTGGTTTCTTCGGCCTCGGCGAAGAATAGTTATTGCACTCGCGGCGTATGACATTTTTCTGCTCATCGCGATCCTCATGCTTGAGATGCACTATGCGATTGACATCCTGGTTGCGTTACCCGTGGCTGCTATCGCCATCGCAATCACGGATGTTTCGTTTCGCGGCAAAAATGTTGCGGCGCCTCTATCGCCCAGCCGGATGCTGCCATGAATCATGCATCCAGTTCGAAGGCCGTTTTGTGGCTACTTCTCGGCGCGCTGGCGGCTGGAAGCATGGCGTTCTATGTCTTCCAAATATGGAGCGTCAATCAGCCTTCCCACTTCAATGACTTCTACGCGCCCTGGTGGGCAGCGCACGAACTTCTGCGGCATGGTCGCAATCCATATTCCCCGGCAGTAGCCCATGAGATTCAAACGGTGATCTACGGAGCTCCGGCGAAGGCAACTTCCGCGGATAATCCCGCAAACATTGCCGGGGGATTCGCCTATCCTCCTTATGCTGCACTCCTTTTGTGGCCGACCGTATATCTGCCGTTTTCGGCTGCACAGAAGCTACATCTCGCTTTATCTCTGCTTGTAACGCTGCTCAGCCTGAGTTTGTGGCTGCGCGCGCTCCTCTTCCGATTTTCAAGCGTGACATGGCTCACGATCGCGCTGTTCCTCCTGGGCAGTTTTCCCGCCATGCAGGGGATAAAGCTGGGAAATCTGAGCGTGACCGCGGCCGCGCTCATTGCGGCCGCCCTCTTTTTCTTGTCCGAAAACCGCTCCGTTCTCGCCGGAATCTTTCTAGCCCTCTCCACCTTCAAACCCCAATTTTCAATCGTGTTGATTGTCTGGCTTGCTGTCTGGACCGCAAGCGACTGGCGCCATCGCCGCTCGCTAGCGGGAAGCTTCCTGGGAACTATGCTCTTGCTAGTTCTTGTAGGCGAATGGCTTGTCAGGGGCTGGATTGGTCAATTTCTCAGCGTTGTGGGCGCTTACCGTCAATACACGTATGGTCATTCGCTGCTCGATGTTTGGTTCACCCCAAGCTGGGGATGGATAGCCGCGTCCTTGCTCGTTTTGGCGACTCTGGTAATCGGTTGGCCGCACCGTTTGCAACCCGCGAACTCGACACGCTTTTTTCTTGTGGCCAGCCTGATGCTGGCGGTGACTCTGATCGTCATTCCCACCCTGGCTCCCCACGCTCAACTCTTGCTGCTTCCCGGGTTTTTGTGCGTGCTTCGAGAACAGAAATCGATCTTCAAAGGGTGGACGAAGCTACTCTTGGCGGGTGCCTGGACTTTGCTGGCATGGCCGTGGATCGCCGCTTTCGGCCTTTTACTGGCTTCTGCGGCGGTCCCCGTAGCCACACTGATCCAGTTCTGGGCGCTTCCCCTCGACTCCAGCCCGCTGCTTCCGGCAGCCGTTGCCCTCGCTCTTGGCTGCCTACTAGCGAGTGTCCGCCGCGCCGCTCACCAGGGACACTCTTTTCTTGCAGAGAAGTGATCGACTACCATCCGGGCAAGACTCCCTAATGCTCGTCGACCCGTCCCCGAGCTGGCCGGACCTCACTCTCGCCAGAAAAAGTGATCGTCGGCGATAGCAAAACTCCGAAGTACCGTTAGGGCGGTACAGGCCGTTGCTATAGGTTGAGGTGTCTACGAAAAAGTAGGCGCGAAAGGCATCCATTCCCTCTTTGCTGCCCTCTGCATTTCCACCCCCACCGGAGTTCACGTTCGCATCGCTAGCCTGGTTCCAGGCTAACGAGATCCAGAAATTGCTTCCGGGAAGGCGGTCTACGGTTTGCGGATAACCTGAAACGCCGCTCCACCAGAAGTCATCAACCGCCTGATTAATCTGCGGTTCGCACGATCACCCAATGGGCGTCGAAGCGGAACCCGCTTCCAAAAAGAGAGGGATCGATCGTTCGCCGGGGGGGGCGTAGAGGGGAGGAGAGAAATTATCGGCAAATACGGCAAGGTCCTTTGACCCGCCACAATTTTCTTTATTATTTGTTACAAATGACGAACAGGAACTCCCTAACCCCTTGTATCTGCAATCCCCAAAGCTCCCATCAGGAGAATTTCGACGCTCATCGATTTTCGTTTTTACGAACAGGCCTTGCGAGAAGTACCCCAAAAAGGGGCATTTTGAGTAATTGATTTTTTCCCAAGGGTATGCAATAAATTACGCCTTTTCTCTCGTATTGCAGGGTATGATTACGAAGTCGAGTAGACAATCTTCGGTTATTTCGTCCCAGAAGCTTCGGGTGCGCTCGACTCGATCTCACGAACTCAGAAAAGGGGTACGTCTATGGGTTTTCTACACAGACTTTGGCGCGACCAGGAAGGGCAGGATATCGCGGAGTATGCTGTCATGTTAGCCGTGATTTTGGTGATTGTTGTTGGCACGGTGCGGCTGATCGGGTCCAATGCCAACAATGTATTCTCCTCCGTCGCCAGTTCTATCCAGTAGAAAACAACCCGGCTGAGGGATAACGGCCGCGACGCGAGTTCGCTGCGGCGGGTCAGCTTTAGTTTCTAAGGGAGCAGTATGAACCGCACACGTTTGTTGATGATTGGGGTCCTGGCGCTGGCGCTAGGCTTCGTGGCAAGTGTGTATGTATACCGGAACTTGCAAGCCAAAAATGGCCCAGGTTACGAGTCTGGCGTGGACGTGATTGTGGCGGCGGACGATCTTCAGGTAGGCGCGCGGATCTCTGAGCACGATATAAAGATCATCAAGATCCCGGCGGCTGACCTGCCCCCGGGAGCCCCCCGGCGGCGTTCCGACGTATTGGGTCACGGCGTAATCGTGCCGATCTCCAAGGGCGAATTTATCCTGCCCAACCGGCTGGCCGGCGAAAATGCCGGGGCCGGATTACCTTCACTCATTCCTCCCGGCATGCGCGCGGTTTCAGTGCGAGTGAATGAGGTGGTATCGGTCGCCGGATTCGTAACTCCCGGCACCCGCGTCGATGTGCTGTTGACCGGGACGCCCGGAGGCGCCGGCGAACAACAAACGACCACGGTTCTGCAGAACGTGGCCGTCCTGGCCTCGGGCCACACCTTGGAACGCACCGCGACCGGCGAAGCACAGAATACCGCAGTTATCACGCTCCTGGTTTCCCCCGACGACGCACAACGGCTGACACTTGCTAGTTCCGAAGGACATATTCAACTCGCGCTCCGGAATCCCCTCGACACCAAGCAGGATGAGGTTCCATCCTCCAATTCGAGAGGTCTGTACCGCGGCGGAGCCGCGCCACCAACCGTTCAACCGGTGGTCCATCACGTAACGAACAAAAAGGTCGTTCCTGTAGCTCCGCCACCCGCCACCGGGGTCAGCATTCAGGTTTATCAGGGAGACAAGAAACCTGATGTGGTCACTTTTCCGGGCGAGGGTTCCGAAAACAAGTGATGGAGAAAATTCGATACTGCATGATGCTTTGTCACACTCCGGCAGCTTCGTCGTGGGGAGAGAAATCTTAAAATGAGAGTTCGCGCGCCATTTCTCCGGGCTTTGCTGTTTCTTGCCGCCTTCTCGCTTCCTGCTGTTTCAGAGATCATGCAGCAAGCAGAGACCACCGGCCAGGCTCAAAGTTCCGCGCCTAACAACACTCAGACCACAACCCTGCCGCCGGAATCTCAGCCGCAACCCCAGGGATCGGCTCCGCTGCGAGTCATGGTAGGCAAGTCTCTGCTCATCAATACAACCGAGCGGCTCAAGCGCATCTCTGTCACCGATCCAGCAATCGCATACGCGCAAGTCATCACACCCACGCAAATTCTGGTTCACGGAAAATCTCCGGGCGAAGTTTCGCTGCTGATCTGGGACGAACTTGAGCGTTCGCGGAGCTTCGATCTGCGCGTGGATGTCGACGTCAGCGCTTGCGCCGATGAAGAGCACCGTGTATTTCCCGACGAACAAATTTCCGTCACGCCTTCGCGGGCCGCAGTAGTGCTATCCGGCCACGTTTCTACCGAGGACGTCGCCAAGCGTGCCGGTGAACTGGCCAGCGCCTATTCTCCACGAGTCGTAAACGTGCTCACGTTCGGGCCAGTTGGGGCGCAGGAAGTTCTACTGCAGGTAAAATTTGCGGAAGTGGACCGAACCGCCTTGACTCAGCTCGGCGTCAATTTCATTTCCACCGGCGCGGCCAATACCGTAGGAACCGTAACCACCGGGCAATTCGGCGGATTCGGTCCCCAAACTCTTACGCCTGGCACTCAGGTTACAAATAGTGGGACCACCACCACCGGAGCCACGCCTGCCACCACGGTCAACAACGTTTTAAACCTGTTTCTGTTTCGATCGGATATTAATCTGGGAGCTACCATCCAGGCGCTCGAGACCAAGAATCTGCTCCAGATTCTTGCCGAGCCGAATCTGATCGCGGTGAATGGTAAAGAAGCGAGCTTTCTCGCCGGCGGTCAGTTCCCTTTTCCTGTCGTGCAGCCGGGAGCAGGCTTCACGGCTGTGACCATCTCGTTCAAGGATTTCGGCGTACGCCTGCAGTTCACGCCCGTAATTATGCCCAACGGAAATATTCACTTAAAAGTCGCTCCGGAAGTGAGTACCCTGGACTTTGCCAATGCGCTGACGATCTCGGGATTTACGGTGCCCGCGCTGAGCACCCGAAAAGCTGAAACCGAATTCGAATTGCAGGATGGCCAAAGCTTTGTAATCGCGGGCCTGATGGATAACCGCGTGACCGACATCTACAACAAAATTCCGGGTTTGGGCGACATTCCAATCCTGGGCAATTTTTTTCGCAGCAAGAGCCTGACCAAGAGTAATTCGGAACTCATGGTCTTATGTACGGTGCACCGGATCTCTCCCAACGCGGAGCCGCCTGCACCGCCCAAGGATCCGAAACCGTTTATGGATACGGGCAGGTTCGACAAGAAGAATTAAGAGAGCAGCTCGGAATGCGCAGAAGGCTGGAATTGAGTTTCGCGGGGAATTGAGAAATCGAAGGCCGATATGGCAGAACTTTCAGTCGTCATCGTGGCCACCGATAACGAGCAGCGCGCAGTGCTGCAGGTGCTCGTGGATGGCACGAGTGTGGCGCGGACGGTGCATACCTGCGCAAGTTTTCCGGTCACGGCCTCCGATCCCGTAACCCGACGCGTGCGTGTTGCCAACCCCGACGTTATCTTGGTCGATATTCCAGCAGATAGTCCCGCGCTGGCTCTGCGCGCCATTGAATTGCTGCATCAGGAAATGCCAGAGGCTGCAATCTTTGCCATCGGCAATCTGAACCAGCCTCAGATCATCGTCAACGCGATGCGGGTCGGAGCCCGCGAATTCATTGAACGTCCCACTACCACCACCGATCTGCTGGAAGCCTTTGTGCGTCTAGCGACGGCGCAGCGCCGGGGGCGGCAGGAAGGTATTCGCGGCAAAGTTTTCTCCGTCATCAACGCGAAGGGCGGCAATGGCGCGACCACGGTGGCCGTTAATCTTGCGCTCGCTCTGCAGGCCGCACACGGACAAACCGCTCTCGTAGACCTGGCTCCTCTGGGCCATGCGGCGCTGCACATGAACCTGAAACCGGTCTTCAATGTTGCCGATGCCAACCGCAACCTGCACCGCATGGACGCTTCGCTCCTCGAAAGTTTCATGACCCGACACAGCGGCGGCCTGCAATTGCTGGCGGGAACCAACATGCCCGCCGCTGTCGATCCTTCGACTGCGGAGTTTGTCCGGCTCTTCGACATGCTGGTGACGCATTTCCGCTACGTGGTGGTCGATGGCTCCTCGCGCTTTGACGCGGTCAGCCGTCTTGTCGCAAGTCTGTCAGAGACCGTTCTGCTGGTCGCTTGCAGCGATGTTGCCTCGCTCTGGAGCGCCGCCCGGGTGCAACAGTATCTGGGAGAGGCAGGGGGTCGCGACCGTGTCCGTCTGATTCTTAACCGGTTCCGCAAAGTGCCCGGCTTCAGCGAGGAAGACGCCGAGGCGGCGGTCGGCGCTAAACTGCTTTGGCGGATTCCGAACCAGTATTTCGCCGTCTCTGGCGCGATCGACCGCGGCACCCCTGTCATGGACCAGCGCACTTCTGAAATGGCCCGGTGTTTTAGCGGACTGGCGCAGGAATTGACGAGGAACGATGTAGAAGTGAAGCGAACCGCATGGTCACTGTTCAAATCGGTTTAGCAACGAAGGGTCGAAAACTAGGGCATTATGGCAAATATTCAATCGTTCGAACGGGCTGATTTCTTCCAGCAGGTGAAGGCCGACCTGCATCGCAAGATACTCGACCGCCTCGATCTGGAAAAACTTGGCAAGACTTCTGGCGACTCCGCGCGTGATGAAGTGCTGGTGGTCATTCGCAACGCGGTCAATAGCGAAGGCGTTCCGCTTAGCTTTGCAGAACGCGAACGGTTATCCCGCGAGATTCTCGATGAGATTTTCGGCCTGGGCCCGCTGGAGCCGCTGCTCAAGGACGCCACCATCTCCGATATTCTCGTGAATCGCTTCGACCGTGTGTACGTGGAGCGCGCGGGCAAACTCGAAAGAACGGCCTTATCGTTCAAGGACGATTCGCACCTGATGCAGATCATCGAACGCATTGTCTCGCGGGTCGGACGGCGCGTGGATGAATCTTCTCCCATGGTCGATGCCCGGCTGGCGGATGGATCACGCGTCAACGCCATCATCCCCCCGCTGGCGATTGACGGCCCCTGCCTCTCTATCCGCCGTTTCGGCCGCGACCCTGTTACCGCGCGGCAAATGATCGAGAATCAGACTCTGACCGAGTCGATGCTTGAACTGCTCTCGACCATGGTCAAGGGCCGCCTCAACATCCTGGTCTCCGGCGGAACTGGCGCTGGTAAAACTTCTTTGCTGAATGTCTTGTCCGGATATATTCCCAACTCCGACCGCATCGTCACGATCGAAGACGCCGCCGAACTGCAACTCAAGCAGGAGCACGTGGTCCGCCTGGAAACCCGCCCGCCGAACATTGAAGGCAAAGGTGCGGTCCGCCAGCGCCAACTGGTTATCAACAGCTTGCGTATGCGTCCCGACCGCATCGTCGTTGGCGAGGTGCGCGGCGAGGAAGCCTTCGACATGTTGCAGGCGATGAACACCGGTCACGAAGGATCGCTGACCACCGTTCACGCCAATTCTCCCCGGGACGCCATGGCCCGCGTCGAAAACATGGTCTCGATGGCAAACTTGAACATTCCAGAGCGCGCCGTGCGCCATCAGATCGCCTCTGCCGTCCACGCCGTCGTTCAGATTGCGCGGCTTTCCGACGGAACGCGCAAGGTGATTACCGTCTCCGAAATTACCGGCATGGACAGCGATTCGATCGGCATGCAGGATATTTTTAGTTTTGACCGCACGGGCACCGACGAAAGCGGAAAAGTTCGCGGCGTTTTCCGGGCCACCGGCATCCGCCCGCATTTCGCGGAGAGGCTTGCGACCTCTGGAGCCCGCTTGCGACCGGCGCTGTTTGAAACAAGAACCGAGGTTTGAGATATCCCCATGTCCGCCGCCTTGATGGCCGTTTTGGTATTCCTGCTGGTCGCTCTTGCGGTCTTCGCCGCCGTGTCGCTGCTCGACCAGCGCAGCGCTCGCGCGCGTCTCATCAAGGAACGTCTCGCGAATGAGCGCAAGGCGCCGGAGGGAGCCGCCGAAGAGGAATTCGCCCTCCTGCGCGACGAGCAACTCAGTCAAATTCCTGTCATCGATACTCTGCTCCGCCGCTCTTCCCGGGTGACGGAGATCCAGAAAATGCTGACGCAAGGTGGCCTGTCCATGCGCGCCGGCAACTTTCTCGGAACCTCCGCTCTGGCCGGCATCGTCGCCACCATTGTGGCTTACACGGTGAGCCGGCGTGTTGAGGTCGCGTGGGTCGCCTTGCTGGTCGGTTTCCTGTTGCCATACTCATACGCTTCTTTTCGGCGCAACCAGCGCTTCGAAAAATTCGAAGAGCTTTTCCCCGAAGCCATCGATACCCTGGCCCGCGCAGTTCGGGCCGGACACGCCTTCACGACTGCTCTTGAAATGATCACCAACGAGGTCGCCGAACCGGTCTCCAGTGAGTTTCGCCAACTTTACGAAGAACAGAAGTTCGGCATGCCGGTTCGCGACGCGCTCATCAATCTCACCGAGCGCATGCCGCTGGTCGACGTGAAGTTTTTCGTTACCGCGGTGATGCTGCAACGTGAGACTGGCGGCAACCTCGCCGAAATCCTCGACAATTTATCGTATGTGATCCGCGAGCGCTTCAAGATTCAACGTCAGGTGCGCGTCTACACCGCCCAGGGGCGCCTTACGATGGCTCTGCTGATGGGAATGCCGCCCATCATCGTAACGGTCATGCTTTTGCTAAATCCTGGCTTCATTCAACCGCTATTTTCTGATCCCATTGGCCATACCCTGCTGGTCGCTGGCATTATTTTGCAAACGATTGGATACTTCGTGATCCGCAGGATCATCCGGATCCGGGTGTAGGGAAACGTAGCAGGTGTCGATAAAATCATGTTGCCTCTAATTTTGATCGCCGTTGTGTTCATCACTGTCGTGATGGTGGTGTTCGCTTTTGGCGCCGCCGTGGTGACTCCGACTTCCATGCTGGGCGCCCGCTTGCGCGCCCTGGGCGGACAGCAGCAGACCGTCGAGAATAAGCCCGCGTTCCGGGAACGGATGGAGCAGGCGCTCGATCCGCTTAGCAGGGCCATCCCACTTTCTC
>DASSRO010000078.1:0-6682 GCA_035701745.1 Candidatus Sulfotelmatobacter sp.
GTGTGATCCGCGCCGTAAATTCCTGGCAGATCGATCTCGCGCTCACCAAAGAGACCCACATCACGGAGCGAGTCTCCATGGAACTTGCGGTGCAGGCCTTCAACGTTCTGAACCACGTGCAGTTGGGCGATCCGGGAGCCCTCACTCTGACGTACGACCCCACCGTGCCGGGCACAAATCTGTCTGTCCCGGGCAACTTTGGCATGGTCAGCTCTACCGTGAACTTCAACAACAACAATGACAATGCCGCTTCGCCCAACACTGGAACCGGCCTGCCGCGGCAGCTTCAGTTCATGGCTCGCGTCCGATTCTGATTTGAGGGCGCGGATGGAAATTGCGTTTATAAACGAGAGCATCGAGCGTCAGGCAATTTTCAGGCGCGCCGGCTAGAGTTGAAGTGAGGAGCAAGTCATGGAGAAGTCGGTGGTCTGTGGGGTGGCACGTGTGTTTCGTGTAAAAAGCCTTCGCCACGAGTTGCGGACGGCGGCCGTGTTCTTCGCGGCCGTGATGCTGCTGGCGTTGATCTGCTGCACCAAGAAATCGATCGCGCAAGATTCCTCCGTTGACTTGCGGCTCGACGTAAAGACCCCGTTTCAGTTCGTCGCTTACGGAGACACGCGTTTTCACGATCCTGCCGATCTGGAGCCCGCGAATCCTTCGGCGCGCGTCGCACTGGTGAAGGCCATAGCAGACGTCAACCCGGCATTTATCTGCTTTACCGGCGACATCGTCTTCAATGGCTTCGACGCCAATGATTGGAAAGTTTGGGACGCCGAGACCAGCATTTGGCGCGACAAGAAAATCCCGGTTTATCCGTCGCTGGGCAACCATGACTTGCACGGAGACCAGAATGTCGCGCTGGGCAATTACTTCCACCGCTTCCCCGAGCTGAAGAACAGCAGATACTACTCGGTGCGTGTGGCCAATGCCCTGATTCTCGTACTTGACAGTTCTCTGGAGGAATCAAGCGGCCCCGAGGGCCAGTGGCTGGCGGACAAACTCAATCATGTCCCTGCCGATGTGGACTTTGTGTTCTTAATGTTCCACCATCCGCCCTACACCAGTTCCTCCGACGCAAAGGCGTACGGCGGCGGGCACTCGGCTCGCCCCACCGAGCAGTCTCTCGCGAAGATTCTTGAACAACGCCAGGCCAACGCCCGCTTCCGCATCGTTGTCTTCTCCGGGCACGTCCACAACTACGAGCGCCATGAGCATGGCGGAGTCACCTATTTCGTTTCCGGCGGTGGAGGCGCGCACGCCTACCCCATTGAGCGCGCTCCGGACGATCCATTTCAAAGCAAGCTTGTGAATTATCACTATCTGTTGGTTGAAGTCGATCGGAAGGAATTGAAGGTCACCATGAACCGCCTTGATCTGAGCAGCGGCAAGGCAGTCTGGACGCAACCTGACTCGGTCAGGATCGCGCCCCCGGCGGCGGCCGCCGCACAGGCCGCCGCACGTTAGTTCAGGAACCCTGGCAATTGCGCTGGCATTCGTTCTTTTCCCAGGACGCGCCGAGCGCGTGCAAGATTAGACGATCGCGAAGCGTCAGCTTCTCGGGATCGAGAACAACTCCATAGGCGTACTGGACAAGGGGATCGCAAGTAATGCACCACCGCTCGTGGCGCACAACACCTCCACAGTGCTCACACGTGGATTGTGCGGTGTACTGATTGCTGTGGTACCAACTGGCTGCCGGATTGGCGAGCATTTTCGCTACCTCCTCGTCTACAAATTCCCCAGAGCTTCTGGCGGAGATCTCGGTGGAACTTGGTATGAGTGGAGGTTATTTGGAGCGGAATCCAGGCCCTATTTGGCCTGTCACGTTTGAGTGTGATTAGGATCACATACAGCCAATTTCGGGAAAATATCGCCTACTTCAGTGAAACATCGCCGGCCACGCTGAGCGCAGCCGAAGCATCCCTACCCAACGAATCCGCCCTTGTATACAATCCCAATCCGTTATTATTCCCCTGCAGGACTAGCGGCATGCATAGCCCTGTAGCCTATTGCCCATGCCCATTCGACAAACGACCTTCGCCCTTCTGCTTTGGGCCGTCAGTCTTCCGGTTCTGTCCGCACAGACCGCCAGCGTCGAGGGCACCGTCCGCGACCCTAGCGGCGCGGTAATCGACCGTGCTTCTGTGATTCTCAGATCCGGCTCGTATCAGGCGGCGACGGAAACCGACGCCGACGGACACTTCCGCTTTGCCGCTGTTGCCGCTTCTGCTGGAAGCATCGAGATCCGTCACGAAGGATTCAGCACGGCAAGCCAATCGTGGAATGCCGGTGCGGGAGGCAACGCCAATCTCGAGATCGTTCTGCAACCTGCTTCGGCCAGCGAACAAGTCACGGTTTCCGCGGCACGCACCGAAGTGCGGCTTTCCGAAACCCCCGGCAGCACGATTCTTCTCGACACGACGGATGTGACTTCAACCCCGGCGCTGCGCGTCGACGACGTGCTTCGCCAGGTTCCCGGGTTTTCTCTGTTTCGGCGTTCGGATAGCCGCACGGCCAACGCTTCCAATCAAGGCGTATCCCTGCGCGGCCTGGGCGGAACGGCCGCCAGCCGCGCGCTGGTGCTCGAAGACGGCCTCCCGCTGGTTGATGCCTTTGGTGGTTGGGTCTACTGGGATCGAGTTCCCCGCACGTCGATTGCCACGGTTGAGGTATTCCGCGGCGGCGCTTCGAACCTATACGGCAGCGACGCACTCGGCGGAGTGGTGCAGTTCATCTCGCGACAGCCGCAGCGGCCGGCGTTCGCGCTGGAAACTTCTTACGGCAACGAACACACGCCCGATCTTTCTTTCTGGACCGGAACTCGTGCCGGTCCGTGGGACCTCTCTTTGGCCTCGGAAATGTTCTTCACCGACGGCTACATCCTTGTTCCCACATGGCAGCGCGGAACTGTCGACACGCCCGCCAACTCCAGGGACGCGGCCGTCGAGGTCAATATTGGACATCAACTCGGCGCCAAGGGGCGGGTATTTGGACGTGGCACGTTCTACACCGAATTCCGCCACAATGGCACCCCCATCCAGACCAATGACACAACCCTGGGCGAAGGCGCTCTGGGACTCGACCAACAATTCGGCAGCAACGATTCCATCACTCTTCGCGGGTACGGCCTGGTTCAGGGATACGATCAGCGATTCTCGTCCATAGCAGCCAACCGCAACAGCGAATCGCTGACTGATCTCCAGCATGTGCCGGAGCAGGTGGTGGGAGGCGCGGGGCAGTGGACGCATCTGCTGGGCAGCCATCAGACCCTGATCGCCGGCATGGACGCTATGGAAGTGATGGGAGCCAGCGACGAACAACTCTTCACCGCCGGCAAACACACCCGCAACAATGCCTCTGGGGGCCGTCAGCGCATTCTAGGATGGTTCGGAGAAGATCTCGTCCGCTTTAATAATTGGACCATCATTCTCGGCGGGCGCTTCGACGACTGGAACAATTTCAACGCCAGTTCGATCTGCACTCCATTCTCCGGCACTTGCGCAACATCCCCCAGCACGCTCTATCCTTCGCGGAGCGACGTCGCGTTTAGTCCGCGGCTCTCAGTGCTGCGCTCCCTCAGCCATAACGTTTCCCTGACTGGGTCGATCTATCGCGCGTTTCGCGCGCCGACTCTTAACGAACTCTACCGCAGTTTTCGTCTCGCCAACGTTCTGACGCTAAACAATCCTTATCTAAACGCCGAGCGCCTAACTGGCGCCGAAGCGGGCGTCAACCTAACCACTCTGCAACGCAAGCTCGACCTTCGTGGAACATTCTTCTGGAGCGACATCGTCGATCCGGTGCAGAACGTCACCATTAATCCCGCATCGAGTCCCGTCCTCCGGCAAAAAGAAAATCTCGGGAGAATTCGTTCGCGCGGCGTGGAACTTGACGGCGTGGTGCACCTCAGCCGCGATATTCAAATCTCCGCCGGCTACGAGTTCACCGCAGCCACCGTCGTCAATTACACTGTTCCGCCTGGCGAAATTTCTCTGCTCGGCAAACGAGTCGCGCAGGTGCCGCGCAATGTCTTTACCTGGGAAGCCCGCTACTGGAATCCTTCGCGCATCATGCTCAGCCTGCAAGGGCGATTCGTGGGCAAGCAGTTCGATGACGACCAGAATGTTTATCCGCTGGCCCGCTTCTACACCATGGATTTTCAAATCGCCCGCAATATGACGCGCAACCTGGAAATTTTTGCCGCCGCAGAAAATATCACGGACGAACGCTACCAGGTGGCCAACACTCCCACCAGCACCGGCTCACTTTTCAACATCGGGCCGCCGATTTTATATCGCATTGGAATGCGCCTGAATTTTCCCAGCGAAAAACCGTAACACCGGGCGTTTGGGCAATCCCCGCAACATCATTTATCCTGAAAGGTTGTCAGCCACTCGCTGAACTCACTGTAACCGTGTCTCTAATTGAGCGGAGTACTAGCTAGGAGCTAGCAGCTAGAAGCTTTTCTTATGAAAACCGGCATTATTGGCCTGCCCCAGGTAGGCAAGACATCTCTGTTTCGAATTTTGACCAAGGCGAATCTGTCGCAGGCGCACGCCAACCCGCGCGAAGCTCACATCGGCGTTGCGAAAGTTCCCGATGACCGCCTCGACCGTCTGGCCGCGCTCTACAACCCGAAGAAGCTGACTCACACTTCGGTCGAATACGTCGACGTTGGCGCCATCGGCCAGGATGCACTGAAAGAGTCCGGCTATATCGGCCATTTGCGGCAAGTGGACGCGCTCGCTCACGTGGTTCGCGTATTTGAGGACCCTGCGGTTCCGCTGGTGGCGGAGATCGATCCGCTGCGCGACATCAAAAATGTCGAGTTCGACCTCATGGTCAGCGATCTCGGGCAGATCGAGAAGCGTCTTGAACGCCTGGAAAAAGATCTCAAAAAGATGAAGACGCCGGAACTGGAGAAAGAATTCGAACTGTTGAAGCGCGCCAACGCGCACCTCGGTTCCGAGAAGCCGTTGCGCGAAATGCAAATGACTCCTGAGGATAAGAAGCGCCTGCGCGGCTTCATGTTCCTGAGCGAGAAACCGATTTTGTACGTGCTCAACATTGGCGAGTCGACCGAGTTAGGAAAAGAGCTGGAAGAAGCCGTCGGCAAATACAAACTTACAGAGATTGCCGCCCGCCCCAACGCGGCCGCCACGGCGATCTGCGGCAAAGTCGAAGCTGAACTTGCCGAGATGAGCGACGCCGACGCCGCAGAATTTCTCTCCAGTTACGGCCTGAAGGAAAGCGGGTTGGTCCGCCTGATTCGCACGACATACAAGTTGCTGGGCCTGATTTCATTTTTCACCGCGGGCGAAGATGAATGCCGCGCCTGGCAAATTCCCGCCAACACCCGCGCCCAGGAAGGCGCCGGCGCCATCCACTCCGATCTGGAGAAACATTTTATCCGCGCAGAAACCATCCGCTGGGATCAACTGCTCGAAGCCGGCTCCGAAGCCAACGCCCGCGCCAAAGGCACGCTGCGTCTGGAAGGCAAGGACTACATCGTGCAAGACGGCGACGTGATGCACATAAGGCATAGCGGGTAACAGTTCTCAGTTCTCAGTTCTCAGTTCTCAGTTCTCAGTTCTCAGAAAAACTACAACCTGTGTCGTTGCAATGGCAAGTTTAAGCTGATCGCTTGACAGACGCGATCAAGCCGTTTAGAACGCGGCCTAACTCTGCGGCTTCCGCCAGCAAGGGTCCGCTTTCCGCGGCGCGCAAATAACCGAGATTCTCGGCGATTTGGAGCTGGGTCTCTATTTCAACAAGCGATCCCCGAGCGAGGCTCAGAAAATGATGGAATTCTCTTCGCGAGAAACGGGCTTGCCCTTCTGCAATGTTGCTTGGCACCGAAACTGCCGCTCTCCTGAGTTGATTGGTCAGGCCATAAAGTTCCTCCCGTGGAAACGCCCGCGTCGCAACGTATACGTCCGTTACCAGTCGTATCGCTTTTTGCCACGCTATTAGATTCCTGTATGATTCGCCCATAAGCCCTCTGCGATAGATGTTTTGCACGGAAACCTCTAAGGCATCTGTGACGCATGAACGTCATACTTTCAAAATTTCACGCAGATTCCCAAAACGGCGCATCCGAACATGCCAAATCCGCATCCCTCTGAGAACTGAGAACTGAGAACTGAGAACTGAGAACTGAGAACTGACTTATGCACGCCATTCAAATTTCCCACACCGGCGGTCCCGAAGTCCTCGAATACAAAGAGGTTGCTACTCCCCAACCTAAACCCAACGAAGCCGTAGTGAAGCTCGCCGCTTCAGGCGTCAACTTCATCGACATCTATCACCGCGAAGGACGCTATCCCGCTGCGCTGCCCTTCATTCCGGGACAAGAAGGCGCCGGAACCGTGGCCGCGGTTGGAACGGAAGTAAAAACAGTGAAGCCCGGCGACCGCGTCGCCTACACGGGAGTGATGGGGAGCTACGCCGAATACGCCGCTGTCCCCGCCGACCGTCTTGTACAGCTTCCTCAGGGTGTCACCGAACATGACGCTGCCAAAGTCATGTTGCAGGGGATGACGGCGCACTACCTCGCGTACGACACATATCCGCTGAAAAAGGGCGAGACCGCGCTGGTTCACGCCGCCGCTGGAGGAGTCGGTCTATTGCTGGTCCAGATGGCGCGAGAGATCGGCGCACGTATCATCGCGACCGTATCGAC
>DASSRO010000079.1:0-8528 GCA_035701745.1 Candidatus Sulfotelmatobacter sp.
GAAGTGAATATAACAACGACTTTTATCTGTGGAGAAACTGTGGGAAATGCGTCCTTTCAGTTGATTCTCTAGGAAAACGCAGAATTTACAATTCGCCCAAGTTACGGTGCACCATAGGATGGTCTACCCATGACCGTTGAACTTGAGACCGAAGCGGGGATTGGCCAACCTCTACTGATAGCATGCGCCCCACCGCGTCGACTCGCCGCACTTCGGGGCTTTTCGAAGAGTGCGCAGCACGGACCTCAAATTCCAAGGGATCTCGAGTACCACCCGTCGAAAACCGCGATGGATGGGCAGCCTCATTCGTGACGTACGAGGGCGGCGGCGCAGCCGCGTATACTATGCCCATGAACCTTACCCTCTCGCTCGACGAACGACTCCTTGCTCGTGCTAGCGCAAAAGCCCAAGCACTCGGCAAGAGTCTCGACCAGTTGATCGTCGAATATCTGCAAAGGATGCTCGCCGAAGATGACGAGAAAAGCATTGAAGAGTTCGTGCGCCTTTCAGCGCAAGGCAATTCGCAGGGCTGGAAATTCAATCGCGATGAGATTCATAACCGTCACTAGCTGGCATCATTTGCCCAAAGCTTTCCACAGCCTTCCACAATAAAAAATCCGACTTCTGTGACGAACAACCTTTACTGAGAAAACCAAAAAGCGCAAGCTCGACTCATGCGCGAAAGCTTCTCGATACTGTCATTCCCCCGCTAGTCTCCGGGTGGTCGGAACTCTCGCAGCTAAGTCCTTATTTTGGAAGATTTTACCCGCAAACCCTTATGGCTCAAGATTTTGCGCGGGTTCAGCCGGTATCCGGTTAGCTAAACCCTTCCAATTCAATATTTTAACGATGGGCACCAAAAAAATCTTGCGGATCACATGCCCCTGTCTAGTCAAGCCCTACTCCAGCTAAAGACGCTGTGTGCGGGCTTCCGGCGCTGTTGTCGGTTACCGACAAGGTCGCACTGTAGTTGCCGGTATCCGGCGGGGTGAAGACGATTTGAATCGCGCAATTGGTATTTGGATTCAGGACCGCCGGACAGTTGTTGGTCTGAACGAAAGTCGTTCCCGAAGGCGCTATGCGAATCGCGCTGAGCGTCACCGCAGCCGCTCCGTCGTTGTACAGCGTAATGGTCTTGGGCGCACTGGTTGTGCCGGGGATCTGTCCAGCGAAACTCAGGCTGCCCGGCAGCGGAGTGATTGCATAGGTGGCGCCAATGCCGGTCAGCGCGATGGTTTGCGTGGGGCTGCCGGGATCGTTGTCCTGCAGAGTCACGGCTCCAGTGCGCGTCCCCGCCGCAATGGGCTTGAAGCTGGCCGTGATGGCACAGCTTTGTCCCGCGTTCAGCGTGACCGGACAATTGTTGTTCTGGATAAAGTCGCCGCTGCTGGCAATGCTGGTGAAGGTCGCCGAGTGGCTGCTGACGTTGGTGACTGTGACCGACTGCGACGCGCTGGTCAGCCCGATCTCAAGCACTCCAAAGTTCAGGCTGGACGCGGAGAACGTCATCGTCAGCGGCGTATAAACCTGGGCAACGTTCAAGACCACGCAACAGATGCTGGTTGTCCCAATGCCGCCGTTCACCAGCGCGCGTCCGTTCGTCAACAAGGTCGACGAGTGATAGGCCATGGCTCGGCTCAAGTACGGCCCTGCGGTGAACTTGCCTGTGGCCTCGCTGTAGATTTCAGTCTTCGCAGTCGGGATGTATCCGGTGCAAGCCCTTCCGCAACTGATCGCCTGACCTTCTCCGCCCGCCACCACTACAGTACCGTCCGGCAGCAGCGTAGCGCTATGCGCGTAGCGTCCCGTCGTCATGCTCCCGGTCAGAGTCCATGCGTTGGCGGTTGGATCGTACAGCTCCGCCGAACTCAATGGATATCTCGATGCAGTGCCGCCGGCGGCGAGTACCTTTCCATCCGGAAGCAAGGTCGCGGTGCTCAGGTATCGGGTCGCATTGCTGCTGGCCGCGTAGGTCCATTTGCCCGTCGAAGGATCATAGAGCTCGCACGAAGTAGTGGCCGTGCCCGACCAGCCTCCGATGGCCAGCACCTTGCCGTTTTTCAGGCGCACCGCGGTGTGGTAGCGGCGCGCCATGTTGAGGCTGCCCGTGATCGACCAACTATTCGACGCGGGATCGTAGAGTTCGCTGACCGCCGTGCTGCTGCTGCATCCGCTCGCCGTGCATCCGCCCGCCACCAACACTTTGCCGCTCGACAGCAAAGTTGCCGTGTGGCCGTAGCGAGGCACGGAGAGGGAACCGGCCGCGGACCAGGTTCCCGTCGTCGGATCGTACAACTCGGCGGACGCCAGCACCGTGCCGCCCGCGCCCATGCCGCCGGGGACCAGAACCTTTCCGCTCGTCAGCACCACTGCCGGAAACAACTCGCGGCCTTGAGCCATGCTACCGGTGAGGGTCCACGTGCCGTGCGTGGAACTGTATAGTTCCGCCGAAGCGAGAAGATTTCCGTTGCCGTCGACTCCTCCCATCGACAGCGTTCTTCCCGTGAGCAATCGCGCCTGGGCGCTAAAGTCGCGCGTGGACTGCATGCTGCCCGTCGGTGCCCACTGACCTTGGACTTGTGCGTTCAGTTGGAAGCTTGCGAACAACGTGAGGGCGAACAGTGCGCATGAGGATTTCTTCACGGCAACTCCTCTCTACATTGTGTGAGTCGTCTCCATCAGAAGCGAACAGGCGCTTCGGGGACGGTGATGGTTTCGGGAGTATACACCGGCTCGATGAGGATGCAAAACTCGAAAACGGGCTAGCAGCAAGGGTGGGCGAGAGTTAATGCGAAGCGGGCGCAAAATCGGTACTCGCGACTCGTACTTACTTCGCCGCCATCTTTACGGCGTGGGAGGCGGCGGCGTAGCGGGCGATGCCGCGATACAAGGCTTCGGCGATTTGTTCGCGGTAGCCGTCGCTGCGGAGTTTCTGTTCGTCGGTGGGACTGCTGACGAAGGAAACTTCGGCGAGGATACCGGGCATGGCACTCTCGGTCAGGACCACGAATCCGGCTTCTTTCACGCCGCGATCGCGCAGGCCGGGATTCTGCGCCGAGAGCGTGCCGTAGAGAGAACGCTGCACGCTGGCCGCCAGGCGCCGCGATTGCTCGATGCGGTCGTGCAAGTCCGCGGCAGAAAGCGTTGCCGTCATGGCCGGCTTCACACTGGCCGCGGTGAGCCGAGTGTCCACGTCTTTCGCAGCTTCTCTGGAACCGGGCGCGGTGAAGAAATTGGTGTAGTAAGTTTCGACGCCGCGTGCCGAGGGCAGGTCGCTATAGTTGGCGTGAACCGAGACGAACAAGTCGGCTTGCGACGAGTTGGCGATGCTGGCGCGCTCGTCGAGAGGAATGTAGTTGTCGTCCTGCCGCGTGTAGATCACTTCCATTCCCAGGCGGCTTTCGAGCAGCTTGCCCAGACGCTCGGCGATTTCCAGAACCAGGTCTTTCTCCAGCAAGCCGCGGCGGCCCACCGTGCCAAGGTCCCAGCCGCCATGTCCGGCGTCGACCACGACGCGCAGCTTGGGCACACGCGCGCGCAGTTGCAAATCTTCTTTCGTCGGCGGAGGAATGACGATGGCCAGCTTATTCTTTTCCGCCTGGGTCGCATTCGGAAAGAGGTTGACGACCGCTTTGGGAGTCGCGCCGATTTTGCGTACTTCGACCACCAGTCGGTAAGGATTCGGCTCCAGGCTCACGGAGAAGGTGGAGTTGGCCTTGGTCTCGAGAACAATGCGCGTCATGCCGGCCACGGGCTGCGCCATGCGAATGCGGTTGACGAAGGTGTCGCCTACATCGATCGACTTGGCGATAAGGTCGGAGGCGAGTTGGGTATCGCGCAAATCGAAATAGATGCGGTCGGGGCCGGCCAGGCGATGCGCCTCGTATTGCACCTGGTCTTCGAGATCGAGCACCACGGTGCTCGAGTCGGCCGAGTTCCAATGGCGCACGCCAGTGACGCGGGGAAACTTCGACAGCTCCTGCGAGGTTGCCGCGGAGTTGGATGACTCGCTGGGCTCATCAGGGGAGTCGGTGGCAGCGCCTGCCGTAATGGGATTCGAAGGGGCAAGCACGGCGGGAGCGGCAACGGGCACGTTGTTCGCAGCGGCAGAGTCCGTGGGCTTGAGCGGGGCTTCATCGTTGTGAACGATTGCGCTGCCGAGTTGCTCGGTCTTCAGCTTCCACCAGACTCCGCCGGCGAATGCGGTGACGATCACGATGGCGATTAGCAGCATCAGGGCAACGGGCTTGCGAGGCTCGGCTTCGAGCTTCCGGACCTCCGGCTTGGTGGCGGCTTTGACTTCTGCAGCGACTGCGGCCGCGGCAACTTTCTCCACCTTGGGCGCCGGTTCGGCTGCCGGCTTTTCCAAAATGACTGTTGCTGGTGCGGACGCTGTTTTCGCTGCTACCGGTTTCTTCTCGATCTTTTCCACGACCGGAACAGCGGAGGCCGAACTCGTCGGCGGAAGCGGCGCGGGGGCAACCGCGGCGGGAACCGGAACAGGTGATGGATCTGGAGCGGAGATCGTCGCCGGAGCGGCAGCGGGTGCCGGCGATTCAACACGAGCAGGTTGCGGCGCTGCGGTTCTAGCGGAAGTCGCGGCAGCAGGGGCGGCTGGTTCAAGCTTGGTGGCGGCGGCTTGTGCGGACTCGGCGAATCGATCTTCGTCTTCGGGCTTGAGCGCCCCCAATACCAGTTCGGCGAGCAGAGTCAGGTTGCGAATGTCGGTGTCGTTGAATCCGAAGGGCCACGCGGAGAATGCTTCCAGCAATCCGATTACGCGCCGGCGTCCGCACAGCGGCACGGCCACCATGGAACGCGCTCCCAGCTTGCGGCAGGCTTCGAGGTTGACGCGGGGATCAGTTTCGGTGTCGTCGCAGTTGACGGTTTGCGCGGTGCGGAAAGAGGCGCCGGAGAAAGCAGAATCGCGATCGATGCGCGCGCCGATGTCGGGGCGCACTGTGCCCGCAGCGGCACGCAATACGATTTCGTTATTTTCCGCGAGCGCGATGGCCAGACCGTCCGCGCCAGTGATGGCGATGGCGCGTTCGGCGACCAATTGAAGAACTTCGCTGAGAACGAATTGCTCGTCGGGGGCAAACTCCGCAGCCGGTGGGCCCGCGTCGAAAGCTGGCTGTCGATTGGCTAGAGCTTTTCTGCGGCGAATCTGCTCGTGCAGCGCCGAGAAGGCCAGCAGCGCCTGCAGCGCGTCACGTTGCGATGGCTTGGTGGAATCTTGCGCGCGATAATCGGAAAGCGGGGATGCGCCTTCGTTGCGCGGCCACGCCGGCGTGCCCGCTCCGCTGAACGGAGAGGTTACGTCCATGTCCGGCTTAGTAGTGGTGGTTGCCATTAAGGATAGTTCACTTGTAAGTTATCGGGCTTTGCAGCGAGTTTCAATTACCTAGACATGCCCTTTTGGCCATGTACTTTGGTAAGGCATCTTCTCACGCGATGGCTCGACGCCGTGATTGCAATTTTTTGCTCACCTGATTTAGAGGCGCTGGTTTCCAGCGATTCGACTCGCCGCTCCGTGGAGCGATCGCTGGCGAAGTCTCCAGGGAGGAGTTTGGGTGCGAACCAGTTTGGTTACTAAAAAGGTACTTTCCGGCGGGGATAAGATTGACGGAATTAGGTGCCCGGGTGAACGAGCGCTTGGGAAATAGGAAAAACTGGGTGGTGGGGCATGGATGGTGGAGTAGCTCTCGCGCGGCAAACGCGGGGCCAGCACAGGCACGAACTGCGCACGCTGACTTACGCCTCGGTGGAGCAAGCGAACGGCGGGATTGTTCGTAACCTCAGTCACAGCGGAATCGGGCTGCAGGTGGTGGCGGCGGTGCGTGCACAGCAGCAATTGCGCGTGCGTTTCGAGTTGAACCATCCGCGGCTGCGCGTGGAAGCGCAGGGCGAAGTTTCGTGGTCGACGCGCTCAGGGCAGTGCGGGATTCGCTTCATCGACCTCTCTCCAAGAACGGCACGGCAGATAGACGAATGGATCTTGGGGAACATGCTCGAAGGAGCCTGCGTCCATTCGGAGCGGGCCGGCTTCCTGTTCCCACGAACGGCGTCGCTGCTGCAGGTCGCGGAGGAAGAAGACGATGGCTTGATGACTTCCGCGACGCCAGTCCGCGTCATCGAGCTGCCGAGGTGGCTCGATCCGTTGCAGCCGGCTCAGGCGGACCTTGCTTCGGTTCAGAAGGCTTCGGCCGCGTCGGCGGGATTGGACTGGCTGGCGCAGCCGCTCACCGGGCGCGGCTTGATCTGGACCATTAACACACTGGTGGTAGTAGCGGCGCTTCTGCTCTTCGGAGTCGTGTTTCTGTCGATCACCGGCGAGCCTCCGCGGTGGCCGCTGGCTATGGCAGGCGGGTCCGCGGTTTTTGTTGGAGCGTTGTACTGGGGATTCTTCCGGTTGTTTGGAGGAACCAGCCCGGGCGTGAGATTGGCCCGGATGGCCGGGTGGGATGTTGAGGAAGAGCAGGCGAGGGACACTCGCTTTCGTTGACCTTGGCCTGGTCCGGGACGTGCCGGTTAATTCGCAAAATACTGCTGCGCCAGCCAGAGTTGCAGCGTGCGCTGCTGTTGCCTGGCCAGCTTCACGAAACGAATGCCGAGATTGCCACGCTTGTCCTGCCATGCGATTTCGGCTTTAGCCTTCAACCCCTTGCGGGCGCCGGGCAGGTCGAATGAGACTTGCAACGACTTCACGCAGTCGACGAGATCCTCAGTGCGGATCTGCATTCCGCCCTGGCTGAGATTGATCATGGACGCGCCCATAGCCCTGCGGCCGTCGCATCGCACCGATACAGGGACTTCCACGCCGGTGCGGTGGTAGCGCAGACGTCCGTCGAGGATGAGGTTGCGCGCGGCGGAAAGAGTGCGGACCGCCTGTTCGACGGAGATCGGCTTCTCAAAGGCAAAGAGCGCCCCGCTCTGATCCAGGCTGGACTGGCAGTGCTTGCCGCCCATGATGACGAGGGGAATCGAGTTCGATTGCCGATCCGCGCTTTGCAATTCGCGCAGAAATTGGGAACTGCCGTTGAGATCGCAGTCCACGATGAGGGCGTCGATCTTCGACTTGGCCAGGCGCGCCAAGGCGCGCTGCGGTTCGTTTTCGACGGCAACATCCATTTGCAGGCCGCCGAGGATGCACTCCAGAACACTGACTTCCTGCCAATCGCGCGAAACCACCATCGAGGAAAGCGTCATGCCTTCACTTTTAACGATGGCGGTAATACGGGATAGATAACGAACGTAACGAGAGGCGCTAGAGGGCTGGCAGAAGAGGATTCGGAGAAGGAAGAATTGCCTGGGCTTTTCCTTGTGTACGCAAACCAGACTGGATGCTAATCCAGGGCGAGGGCGATTCTTAAAGCTTGGTCGAGTTCGGCGAGTTTCTCGAAGGAAAGCGAGCCTATGAATTGAGTGAGTTCAGCTTTCCTGACGCTCGCCAGGTTGTCGCACACGATCCAACTTTCATGTTTCATGCCCTCATCCGGACCAATTGCGACTTGGGTCGCGAGGGCGTGGCCGCGACTGTAGACGGGCGCGCAGACTACGGTTGAAAATCTGGAGTCGATCACTTCCTGCCGGCTGACGACGACAAAACTGCGATAACGTTTGGGATCGTCGCCGGGCCGGTAGACGCGATAGATGTCTGCCCGCTTCACTGGTCTTCTCTCCAGTCGTCAGGGGCTTGGTAACGGAGGACGTCTTCGGCCTCGGCGTTCATCTCGTCCGCAAATTTATTGAGAACGGCCAAGTCGTGGGCGCCGCGCGCGGCTTTCGCACGCTCCCGCAAGTATTGGCGCAGAACGTCCTCAATGAAGGCGGAGCGTGAGCGTTTGGAGCCGACTAAACGATCGATCCCGGTTAGAACGTCGGGCGAGAGTGTGACAGATGTCTTCTCTTTCATACTACCAATTATACCGCCGAACTGCCACCCGTATGCAACGGTTTGAACGTGGGAAAGAATATACCCCTAGGTTCTGATCTGTTGGAGAATCGCCCGAGCCTCGGCTGCAGGATCGGCGGCTTCGGTGATGGGGCGGCCGACGACGATGTGAGTCGCGCCTGCGGCAATCGCTTGCGCTGGAGTGACGATGCGGGCCTGATCGCCCTTGCTTGTGCCGGCGGGGCGGATTCCGGGAGTGACGATGGCGAACTGGTCGCCGAGTTGGGCACGCAATGAGGGGGCTTCGTGAGCCGATGTGACTATGCCCTGGCAGCCATTGGATAAAGCGAGTTTCGCGAGGCGGAGGACCGCGTCCTGCATCGGGTCGTGAACGCCGATCTGATCGAGATCGGTTGCGTCCATGCTGGTAAGGACCGTGACGGCGAGCACGGTTAATTCGGGATAAGGCTTGGCCGCTTCCGCGGCTGCGCGCAGCATTTTGGCGCTGCCGGAGGCGTGGACGGTGAGCATGCTGACGCCGAGCTTGGCGGCCTCGGCGACGGCGGCGCCCACGGTATTGGGAATGTCGTGATACTTGAGGTCGAGAAAGACGCGGCGGCCGGAGCCGACGAGG
>DASSRO010000080.1:0-5158 GCA_035701745.1 Candidatus Sulfotelmatobacter sp.
CCGTGATCTTGCGCGACAAATCGCCGCGCGCCACGGCAGTCGCCACTTCCGCGATGTTTCGGACCTGTCCCGTCAGGTTGCTGGCCATGAAGTTCACGTTGTCGGTGAGATCCTTCCAGGTTCCACCGACACCGGGCACCAACGCCTGGCCGCCCAGCTTTCCTTCAGTACCGACCTCGCGGGCGACGCGGGTTACTTCACCGGCAAATGCGTTGAGCTGATCCACCATGGTGTTGAGGGTGTCTTTCAGCTCGAGGATTTCGCCCTTCACGTCCACGGTGATCTTGCGGGAGAGGTCGCCGCGGGCCACGGCGGTTGCCACTTCGGCGATGTTTCGAACCTGGCCTGTAAGGTTCGACGCCATGAAGTTCACGTTGTCGGTGAGATCCTTCCAGGTTCCGGCCACGTCGGGCACTAGCGCCTGGCCGCCTAACTTTCCTTCCGTTCCTACTTCGCGGGCCACGCGCGTCACTTCGGCGGTGAACACGCCCAACTGCTGAATCATCGTGTTGACGAGGTTGGCCGACCGTAAAAACTCGCCTTCGAGAGGACGCCCGTCCACGTCCAGCCGCACGGTCTGGGTAAGATCGCCTTGCGCAACCGCGGCAATAGCGCGCGTCACTTCGGCAGTCGGCCGTAGCAGGTCTTCCACCAGCGTGTTGACCGAAACTTCCATCTCGCCCCACGCGCCCCGGGATTCGTGGAATCTCGTCCGCTCCCGCGTTTTGCCCTGTTTGCCGACCACCTGTCCGACCCGCTTCAACTCCTGGGCCATGTGCTGGTTGGCGGACACAATTTCGTTGAAGGTGTCGGCAATCTTCCCCGCCAGCCCCACCCATGTTCCTGGCAATCGCACCGCGAAGTCGCCATCGCGCATACTTTGCAGGCTGGTCAGGATTACTGTCAGGTCCAGAGATCCCTCGCCATCTTTGGGTTTCCCGTTGGTGGATTTTCCATTGTTTTTCGCCGGGCTGGGCGGAAGGTTTTCGCTGGGCACGCTTTCATTCAATACGGTCTTCTTCATTGTTTCTCCCGAACAAAAAAGGAGTGCTTCCGGTCAAGGTTCTCCCGCCTATCGGCATTCACCGAAGCGGACATATTTCGAGACAATAGTTTCATCTCAAGCGATTAACACGGTATTGGGGGAGTGCGAATAATAAATCAAAGGGCCCGGGGAACGCGCTCGGAGCGGAGTTCCGCCGTCAGCATACCCCGTATTCGTATCATGGGGCTGATGGCCAATCCCTAAGGTATTTCCTGTAGCCGATCACCCGAACGTCTGCATTACCGCGGCGGTTAAATCCCAAATTCCCGGCCTTACTTTCGTGCGCAACCTCCTGGGCCACATGAATCTCTAACGCCTTCAAGTGAAAGCCCGAAAGCCTGCTTTGAAAGCAGGTTTAGCTGCAGGTTTGGGGAACGATCCACTTATGGAAGGCAGGAATACACCTCTTTTGCATACTTCTTGCGCACTCAGCATTGTTATTCCTGCTTACAACGAAGAGGGCCGCTTGGGCCAGACCCTTGATCGGATCCTGGATTTCATCCGCCAAAAGGAATGGGCCGCCGAAGTAATTGTCGTCGACGGATGCTCGCAGGATCGCACCCCCGACCTGGTACGCGTCTACTCGCGAAACCATCCGATCATACGCCTGCTGCAGATTCCCAGTAACCGCGGCAAAGGTTACTGCGTCCGCGAGGGAGTGCTCAACGCTTCTGGGAGCATTATCCTGTTCTCCGACGCGGACCTGTCGTCCCCCATAGAAGAATCGCTCCACCTGATAACTGCCCTCGATGCGGGAGCTGACATCGCGATCGGATCGCGCTGGGCGCGAAGCGAACTGCAGGCCCGTCGCCAATCTCTTGCAAGGCAGGGGTTGGGACGAATCTTCAACCTGCTGCTTCGCTTCACGCTCGGTCTTAATTTCAAAGACACACAATGCGGCTTTAAAGCTTTCCGTCGAAACGCCGCCCACACGATTTTCGCCTTGCAAAAAATCGAAGGCTGGGGCTTTGACCCGGAGATCTTATTCCTCGCGCGTCAGGCCGGGTTCACCATTGCCGAGGTTCCCGTTCGTTGGGCGCATGATTGTCGCAGCCGGATAAACCCGCTCGCAGACGGATTGGCCATGGCGAAGGAAATGTTGTGCATCCGGTGGTACTCCCTTACTGGCAAGTACGGCGACCACGCTCAAGTTGCCCCGCCGATTGTCGTGAGTGCGAGTGAGCAAAATCCAACCGAATGACGCGGCCGCGCTACAGGCATTCCATAAATGATCTAGATGCCCGACCCGATGGGCACCGTCTGGCACGCGTCTCTATGCTCGTTAAAGATAAGAAAAAACAACAATAAGGGAGCGACGACATGAAGCGGAAGCTCGGGTTTCGAAGTTTGTTGTTCGCCGGTTCGTTATTGCTCGGCTGCGGGGCCATGGTATCGGCCCAGGACGCCGCGCAACAGGCGCCGGCTGCGGATAACACAAAAATGAATCAGCACGACCGGATGCCTAACGCGGATCAGCAGCCGAACGAACGCTCTGACCGCGACCTCACTCAGCAAGTTCGCAAGGCCATCGTTGGAGACAAGAGTCTCTCCACCTACGCCCACAATGTAAAAGTCATCGCCCAAAACGGCCAGATCACCCTGAAAGGGCCGGTCCGTTCCGAAGAAGAGAAGCGTGCGGTCGAAGCCAAGGCAGCCGAAGTCGCAGGTGAAGGCAAAGTTACCAGCGAATTGACCGTCAAACCGAAGAGCTAATTTCACTCATACCCAAGGAGAGTTCATCATGGCAGGAAAAAATACAGCTGTATTCGGCATTTACCCGTCTTACCCCGGCGTTGAAAGTGCAGTCGATGCCCTGCGTTCGGCCGGCTTTAGAAACGAAGACATCTCGGCGCTATTCCCAGAAGGATCCGGAACCCGAGAGTTTGCCCACGAGAAAAACACGAAAGCTCCCGAGGGTGCGACCACTGGTGCGGGTACGGGCGTGGTGCTGGGCGGCGCTATGGGATGGCTGCTGGGCATTGGCGCCATCGCTATTCCCGGTCTTGGGCCATTCATCGCCGCCGGTCCGATTATGGCTGCCCTGGCGGGCGCAGGCGTCGGTGGAACGGTTGGCGGTATCGCGGGCGCCCTTATCGGGATGGGAATTCCCGAGTACGAAGCCAAGCGCTACGAAGGCCGAGTGAAAGACGGCGGCATCCTGCTTTCGGTCCACTCCGATAATTCCGAATGGACCAAGCGGGCCAAGGAAATCCTGAAGCGCACTGGCGCTCAGGACATCTCCTCGGCCGGGGAATCCTCCGCCGATGAAAAAGCCGAAAACATTCGGCTCCCTCGTGCAGTCTAAGAGCATCAGAAGTTCAAGTATCGGGGTTGCCGGGCAACAGTCTCACGGTTGTTGCCTGGCGCCCCGAACTCTTATTGGCAGCGCGCGAGGAAGGAAGACATTATGAAAGCCGAGAACAATCCGAAATCCAAAGACCAACCCAAAGACAAGAATTCATTTCTCACCGATATCAGCGAGATCCGTCGCCGCGCCCGCCAGCACATCGAAGACGGCGCGGTCACCGACAGCTACAAGGGCGACCGCAAGACCGTTCTCCGCGTCTTGAACGAAGCCCTTGCCACCGAGATCGTCTGCGTTCTCCGCTACAAGCGGCACCACTACATGGCTAAGGGCATTCACTCCCAGGCCGTGGCCGAGGAATTTCTCGAGCACGCCGCCGAGGAGCAGGAGCATGCGGACATGATCGCCGAGAGAATTACCCAACTTGACGGCGAACCCAACTTCAATCCCGAGGGCCTGCTCACGCGTAGCCATTCCGAGTACGTAGAAGGCGAGAGTCTGGTCGACATGATTAAAGAGGATCTCGTGGCCGAGCGCATCGCCGTCGAATCGTACTCCGAGATCATTCGCTATCTCTCCGACAACGACCCGACAAGCCGGCGCATGATGGAAGAAATTCTCGCCAAAGAAGAGGAGCATGCCGAGGATATGAAAACTTTGCTCGAAACCATCGCCCGCGAAGAAAAGCAGGAGGACAGAGCCAAAGCCAGTTAATCGGTTTCGCCTGCCGTGAGGCGCGCAATCGACCTTTAGCGTCGGAGGTTAGGCATTGGTCCGCCCCACAAACCCAGTCATCCCATCGAAATCGTCTCTCTTCGTCGTACTCGCTCTGGCGATTGCCGCGCTCTATTTTGGGCGCCAGATCTTCATTCCGCTCGCCCTGGCTCTCGTTCTCAGCTTTCTTCTAACGCCAGTGGTTGGCCTGCTCGAGAAAGCTCGCCTCGGCCGTGTTCCGGCTGTGCTGGTCGTCATGGTGCTGGGTTTTGCCCTCACTGCCGGCCTCGCCTGGGAGGTCGCCGGGCAACTGCTCGACATCACCGGCCACATCCGCGACTATAAAGCCAACCTCGAAGAGACAATCCGTTCCCTCCATCCCCCCAACAACGGCGCGATCGGTCAGGCCACCGCCACAGTGCGCGAGTTGAACAAGGAATTATCCGCAGCTCCCGCGCAACAAAGTCACGATGCCAACGGCACTCCC
This sequence comes from Candidatus Sulfotelmatobacter sp., assembly GCA_035701745.1. GTDB lineage: Bacteria > Acidobacteriota > Terriglobia > Terriglobales > Acidobacteriaceae > Sulfotelmatobacter. Next base: position 4,552 of record DASSRO010000080.1, read on the forward strand.
CGGACCGCTCGCCCCCTTCCCGTCCAGGTAACCGCGCCCCCCACCAACCTGGTCGAAGACCTGCGCGCCCTTCTTGGCCCTCTCGCGGGACCAGCTGAAACCGCCACCATCGTCGTTGTCTTCACGGCTTTCATGCTGATCAAGCGCGAGGACCTGCGCAATCGTCTGATCCGCCTGGGCGGCGAAGGACGATTAACCGTCATGACCAAGGCGCTGGACGATGCCAGCCAGCGTCTCAGCCGCTATCTCTTACTGCAGTTCCTGGTAAATACCGGCTACGGACTCCTTTTCGGACTTGGCCTTTATTTCGCGCAAATTCCCCACGCCCTGCTCTGGGGAATCCTTGCCGCGTTGCTGCGCCTCATTCCCTACATTGGGACGCTGATCGCGACCGCCTTTCCCGTCGCCATGGCTCTCGCTGTCTTTCCAGGCTGGCAGCACGCGTTAATTATTGTTGGTCTGTTCGTGATCCTCGAAGCAATCGTGGGCAACGTCGTTGAACCCTGGCTCTACGGCGCCCACACCGGAATCTCTTCGATCGCTATTCTGGTTGCTGCTGTTTTCTGGTCTGTGTTGTGGGGGCCGGTGGGTCTGATCCTTTCGACTC
>DASSRO010000081.1:0-3484 GCA_035701745.1 Candidatus Sulfotelmatobacter sp.
TCTTCGATGTTGTCGTCGGTTTTGCCGGCCATGATCGAGTGGACGCCGCAGGAATTGTTTCCGATCATGCCGCCGAGGGTGCAGCGGTCGTGCGAGGCGGGATCGGGAGCGAAGGTGAGGTGATGCTTTTCGGCGGCGTTGCGCAGGTTGTCGAGCACGACTCCGGGCTGCACGCGGGCGATGCGGCGCGCGGGATCGATCTCGAGAATGTTTGCCATGTGCCGGGAGAAATCGAGTACGACGGCGACGTTGCAGCATTGTCCGGCAAGCGAGGTGCCGCCACCCCGGCAGAGCAGGGGCGCGCCAAATTCGCGGCAGACAGAAATTGCGGCGATCACGTCATCGGCATCAAGGGGAAGAACCACGCCGATGGGGACTTGACGATAGTTAGAGCCGTCGGTGGCGTAGAGAGCGCGGCTGCCGTTGTCGAAGCGAACTTCGCCGCGAATGTTCTTGCGCAGGGCTTCGGCGAGTCCCGAAGCATGGGCCGCAGAGAACTTCGAGGTTGAGTCCGCGCTGGGCTGCATTGGCCTTTTAGTCGGAGGATTTCTTGGTCACGTTGGTGATCTGAATCCTGGTCCTGTCGCCGCTGGAGTGGATATTGATCGTGACCATATTTTTTTGAGTGTTGGAAACGATGCTGCAGTGGTTTTGATCGGAGGTGGTGACCATGGCGCCGGGAAACTTTGGTTTGTAGAAGCTGCAAACCTTGTCGGGCGAATCAGGGGTTTCAAAAACGGCGGAGACGGTGCGGATACCGCCGAAAGCCGCGGAGGACGAGCCACTGCGCTGAACCTGCGCTCCGGGATAGAGATCGATACCAAGGTCTTTTGCGGCTTGGTCAGGATCTTTGGAAGTTTCGACGGAACCGAAGGGCGTCTCGACTTTCACATGATCGCCGTTCTGGTCGACATGAGCGTGTCGTGCGATGCGATATCCGATGATGCCGACAGTGGCGATGCCGAGGATGCCGAAGGCGACGATGATGGCGACTACGATGAGGATAACTTTGAGAGCGCTGCTGCCTCCCGTTGGAACCGGAGTTGGGGCGGGGGCGGCTGGAGCGGCGGCGGGAGTTTCTGCACCTGGAGCTATGGCGGCGCCGCATTTATTACAGAACTTTGTTCCCGGATTCAGGGTTGCGCCGCATGTATTGCAGAATGCCATAGGTCACCTCGTACTGGGGTGAGAAGAAGCGTCGGCGCGAGTATAACGCATTGGGTGAGGGGAAAGCTTTCTGGCGCCGGAGAGAACCCCGCGGACAGCCCCTTCGGCTTCACTCAGGACAACCGAGGCGGCTGTCCCTACATGGGTCGTTCTCCCCGCTGGAATCAAAAACTTAACGCGGACGGGCGAATGCGTCCGTCGCCACGTGAGCATCTTAGCTCCAGGTGCGGGTGCCGTAGTCGGCCATCGAAAGGACCAGGAGGATGAAGAGAAAGAATACTGTGGAGATCACTACCAGCTTGAGCAGGCGTTCGTGGGCGCCTTTCAGGTGCATGAAGAAGAGCGCAACCAGGAGCGCCTTGACGGTGGCGATGATGAGGGCGACGGCGGCGTTGAAGCGGCCGAGCTCGATGAACGCTGCCTTGTAGGTGATGAACGTTCCGAGAAGCAGCGCACCCCACACGCTGAAATACATTTTCAGGGGCGACGATTTTGAATGGTCAGACATAAAGTTTTCTCAAACTCGATCAAGGTCACGGGTGACGATCGATCAAGTACAACAACGGGAACAGGTAAATCCATACGATGTCGACGAAGTGCCAGTAGAGGCCACCGACTTCGAGCGGCGTGTGGTACTCGGGAGTAAAGCGGCCTTTCCATGCCATGTACAGGAGCCAGGCAAAAATTCCGAGCCCGATGATCATGTGCAGCGCGTGCAATCCGGTCATGATGAAGTAGAGCGCAAAGAAAATTTCAGCATGGCGGGGATTGGCGTATTGATCGGGATGCCCGGGGACGGGCACGTTCTCGAAGCTGAAGGATGCTCCGGGAACGTGATGCTCTTCGAACTTCTGTTTGTACTCGATGCCTTTGATGCCGAGGAAGGCGAGGCCGAAGAGCATGGTCAAGACGAGGGTGCCGATCATCAAGCTACGACGCGCGGTTTGCGCGGCCCAGATGGCAAGCACGACGGTCAAACTGCTGCAGATGAGGACAGCGGTGTTGGTGGCGCCGAGCGTGGCGTCGATGGATTTGCTGGCGGCGCCGAAATCGCCGAAATACCAGCGGCGATAAATGAGATAGGCGCAGAACAAGCCGCCGAAGAACATAACTTCGGTGGCCAGGAAGATCCACATGCCGAAGCTGGAGGCATCGCGCTGCTGCTGCGCGTCGGCAAAGTGATGGAGCAGTTCCGGGTGATGCTCCTCTTCGTGGTGAAGGCCGATGACGGTGCTATCCGACAACTTTGACCTCCTGCTTGTGTCCGGCGTCGATCTCGTCGTAGTTGTAGGCTTCCCAGGTGACGACGGGCTCGGTCTCAAAGTTGAAAGTCGTGGGCGGGGAAGATGTCATCCATTCGAGTCCGGCGGCGTTCCAGGGATTGTCGGGCGCGGGTTTGCCGTAGCGCATCGACCAGAGGAAATAGACCATGGGAAGCAAGTAGCCAACCCCGAGCACCGTGGCGCCGGCGGTGGAAAGAACGTTGAGCACCTGGAATTCCTGCGGATACTGGAAATAGCGGCGCGGCATGCCCAGGTAGCCGAGAATGAACTGCGGGAAGAATGTGAGATTGAATCCGAGGAAGACGATGAGGGCGGCGAGGCGAGCCCAGCCTTCGGGGTAGAGCTTGCCGGAAATCTTCGGCCACCAGAAATGCATGCCGCCCAGGTATCCCATGAGCGCACCGCCGACCATGATGTAGTGGAAGTGAGCGATGACGAAATAGGTGTCGTGGACGTGCACGTCGATGCCAAGGCAGGCGAGAAAGAGGCCGGTCAATCCGCCCATGGTGAACAGGCCGAGGAAGCCGAAGGCGTAGAGCATGGGTGCGTCGTAGTGGATGGAACCTTTATATAAGGTGGCCGTCCAGTTGAAGACCTTGACGGCCGACGGAACGGCGACGGCGTAGCTGAGTATCGAAAACACGAGGGCGGCGTAGACGGAAATGCCCGCGACGAACATGTGATGTGCCCAGACCAGGAATCCGAAGACGGCGATGGCGATCGAGGAAAATGCGACGAAGCTGTAGCCGAAGATGCGCTTGCGCGAGAAGCAGGCAATGATTTCGGTGACCACGCCCATCGAGGGCAGAATCATGATGTAGACGGCGGGATGGGAGTAGAACCAGAACAAATGCTGGAAGAGGAGCGGATCGCCGCCGAGTTTGGGATCGAAAATGCCGAGGTGCAAAGCGCGCTCGGCCACGACCAGCACGAGAGTGATGGCGATGACGGGCGTGCCGAGAACCTGGATGATGCTGGTGGCATAGTGCGCCCAAATGAACAGAGGCAGGCGCGACCAGGTCATGCCGGGCGCG
>DASSRO010000082.1:0-10333 GCA_035701745.1 Candidatus Sulfotelmatobacter sp.
AGGCCAAGACTCGGCATCTGTGCAGTCTCCAGTTGCCGCAGCGCTTCGGGCCGAACCGCTCCCGCGGGATGGCTGCCCGCGCTATAGGCAGTGAAGTTTGCTTGGCCCCTCTGATTCAGAATGGCCTCGGCCATGATGGAGCGGGCCGAGTTTCCCGTGCACAGGAACAGTACGTTATATCGTTTTTGCATTTCGCTAAAACCGGTACAAATCAGTTACAGCAGGTAGGACCACAGCATGCCTTCTGCGCGCGTTCCGGCTTGACGGCGCGGATGAAGGCGCTTAGAAACTTTCCGTCGACTTGCGGCGCGAGAACGTCGACGTCGATTCCCTGCCCTGCAAGAAATTCGCGCGCATCTTCTGTGCGATAAACGCGCGTCGGTTCGATTTCTACCTGCTCGAATCCGGCCGCCGCAAGTTTCTCGCGGTATTCATTTTCCTCCAGCGCGCCGGCAATGCATCCCACCCAGGCCAGCACGCTCCGCCGAATTTCGGGCAGAATCACTCCGCGCGTCACAACATCAGATACCGCAAATCGCCCGCCCGGCTTCAGCACGCGGAAAGCCTCGCGCAAAACTTTGTCTTTGTCGGAGGAAAGATTAATCACGCAGTTGGAAATGATCACGTCCACCGAGTTGTCGGGCAGCGGAATATTTTCAATCTCCCCCTTCAGAAACTCGACATTCTCCGCGCCCGCTTTGCGCTTGTTGTCGTTGGCGAGCGAGAGCATCTCGTCGGTCATATCGAGACCGTAAGCTTTGCCGCCGGGGCCCACGCGGCGCGCGGAAAGCAGCACGTCGATACCCCCTCCGGAACCGAGATCGAGAACAATCTCGCCCGCATTCAACTGCATAAGGTTCGTGGGATTCCCGCAGCCGAGAGACGCCAGCAGCGCCTCCTCCGGGATCTGCCCCGCTTGCGAAGCGTCGTAAAGATTGGTGCTGATGGGATCGCAACAACTGGTCGCGGCAGCGGCGCCGCAGCAGGAACTTCCGCCGGACTTCACGCGCAGCGCGGCTTCCCCGTATTTCTGCCGGACAACGTCTTTGATTTCCGTGGTGCTCATAAGGGCTCCTATTTGCAGATCTGTACAATCTGTTCGGGTTTGACAGCTTTATTTCGTGTGCAACACTCGGCATAGAGAAATTGCAAAAGTTCCTGCAGCGCGGCCGTGTTGGCCGTGTATCGCAAAAAAGTACTCTCGCGCTGCACTTCGACGAGGCCTTCGGTTCGCAGCTTGTCGAGATGATGCGAGAGCGTCGAATTGGGAATATCCAGTTCGCTTTGAATCTCGCCGACCACAAGTCCCTCGGGATGGGCCGTGAGCAGCAACTGCATGATGCGCAGCCGAGCCTCGGTTCCCATAGCCGAGAACATGTCGGCATATTTAGCGACGCGTTCGCTGGCCCTGCTGCTGGCGGATATTTTGGCGGCAAGCATGTTTCTATATTACTGGAAATATCGATTCTGTCAAGATCGGTCTTCGATTAATTTGCCATGACCACCGGTTTGCCTGCCCTGCCGCTGAGTGCTGACGGCCGGGCGCCGTCTGCTTTATGCTGGAAAGAGATGATTCGTACACGCCGCCTTTTTGATTCGCACTCCATCAAGCTGGTGATCTTCGATCTGGATGGCACCCTGATCGACTCGCGCCTTGACCTGGTGCATTCGGTCAATGCCGCCTTGCGCCACATTGAGCGCCCTGAATTACCGGACCATGTCATTGCCAGCTACGTCGGCGACGGCGCCCCGCTCCTGATCCAGCGGGCGCTCGGGCCTGAGGCGGCCGACGATTCGCTGGTGCGTAAGGGGCTGGAATTCTTTCTCTCCTATTACCGCGAGCATAAACTCGATCACACCACCGTCTACCCGGGAATCCCGCAGGCCCTGGCCACGGTTCGGAGTTCGCAAAACGGCGTGTCCCGCACTTTGGCCGTCCTCACGAACAAACCGGTAATTCCCTCGCGCGCCATCATCGATGCTCTCGGCCTGGGACAATTTTTCTCTCAGGTCTACGGCGGCAACAGCTTCGTCACCAAGAAGCCCGATCCCGAGGGCGCGCGCACACTGCTTCAGGAGTATGGAGTGAACCCCGAACAGGCGGCGATCGTAGGCGACTCTCACGTTGACGTACAAACCGGACGCAATGCCGGACTGTGGTCCATCGGCGTTACTTACGGATTCGCTCCGGAAACTCTGCAGGCAGAGGGTCCAGATGTGCTCGTCGACAGCGCGGAGGAAATGAGTGCTGTCTTGTCTGGGAGCACTTCAAAGCTTCAATCGGGGATGCACTGAGAGCCCCTCGCGGAGAGCGCTGAGAAAAACCCGACTGTGGCTCTTCGCTGGCTTCCGGCTGTCGCGGTCTACACTTCTGTCTAGGCACTGATGCTGAACACAATATGACCTTTAATCACTCTGGCCCAAGCGCCGGCTTTACCGGAAAAGAGTTGCGCAAACTGCGCAGCATGAAGAATCCCTACGGCATTCAGAAGTTTCTCGACGAGATGCCGTATCACCTGGAAGACACAGCGTGGTCGCCGCGAAAAGTATTGGCGGAACAGGCTTCCCACTGCCTGGAAGGAGCGATATTTGGGGCGGCGGCGCTGCGCGCGAACGGCTACCCTCCCCTGCTGCTTGATTTCGAGGCGGACCGCGATACCGACCACGTGATTGCCGTCTATCGCGAAGCCGGCTGCTGGGGCGCGGTTGCCAAGTCGAACTACTCCGGCTGTCGCTGGCGCGAGCCTGTCTATCGCACGCTTCGCGAACTCGCGCTTAGCTATTTCAACGCTTACTTCAACCTGCGCCGCGAGCGGACTCTGCGGCGCTATTCCGTTCCGGTGAATCTCAAGCGCTTCGACCGGCAGAACTGGATGACCACCGATCAGCCCGTGTGGTTCATCGTTTACCACCTGTTCGACATCAAGCATTATTCCCTGCTAACCAAAGCGCAGGAGAAGCGATTGCACCGCGTGGACGAGCGCCTTTTTCAGGCGGAGTGCCTGGGAAAAGCCTATAAGCCGGCTCAGTAAATGCTAATGTTTAAAGATTTGGAATGCATCGCCGATCATTCCTAAGAGCAATAGAAGAGCCTGTGTTCCTGTGGCGAGGCCTTAGCTACTCTCAGCAGAGTCCTCGCCGCGAACGCTCCCGGAAGGCAGCTTGGATCTGCGCCATCAACTCGGAAGAAAGCAACCTGGCCCTAACGTGGATCTCCGACGTCATCCCCGGTTTCCACTGGAAATCGATATTCGCGTCTACCCGCGAGACTCTCCGGTGGTTCGCGGGCGCACCGTCGACATCAGCGAGTCTGGCATTTCCGCCATGCTGCGCGTCGAGGTTCCAGTAGGCGAGGTGGTTCGCCTCGAATTTAAACTGCCCCTCGGGGATGTTGACGTACTCGCTCTGGTCCGTCAGCGAAATGCATTCCGCTACGGCTTCCAGTTTGTCGAGATTAATTCCAGGCAGGACATAATTGCCCGCACCTGCCGCGAACTCTCCATGGACCTTCCCGACGCCCGCGAGGGGTTTTAAGCGATTCCACCCTCGGCAGTGACGGCCCCCTTTACCCCGTGCATCCCGCCACACCTGCCGGTCGTCTAAAACATCTAAAATTGCAGCATGAAAGTTCCGTACCCATTCTTCGTTCTCGCCCTGCTGGCTTGCCTCCCATCGTTTTGCCAGCAACAACGCCCTGTCACCGAAGAAAACTCTCCCCCTGCGAAAGGCGCTCCTGTTCCGGATCTTACGCCGGGAGATGGAGGCAAACTCTCGCAGGAACAGATGCGGGAGCTGCTTCGCGTGGTCGCCGACAAAGACATTGAAAACGAGAAGCGCCTGCGTGACTACACTTACATCGATCGCGAGGTTGAGAACAAGCTGGACGGCAAAGGGCAAACCAAGTCCACCGAGGTGAAGACCTACGAGATGCTCGAGATCTATGGAACTCCGGTGCAGCGGCTGATCGCAAAAGACGACAAGCCGCTCGATGCTAAAGAAGACGCCAAGGAAGAGCAGAAAGTCCAGAAGATCATCGACAAGCGAAAAAATGAATCGGACGAAGATCGCAAAAAGCGCGAACAGAAAGAAATGAAGGAGCGCGAAGACGGCCGCAAGTTTGTACGCGAAGTCGCCGACGCTTACGACTTCAAACTGGTCGGAACCGAAGATGTCGGCGGACGCGAGGCTTGGGTGATCGATGGCGAGCCGCGGCCGGGTTTTGAGCCGCACATGAAGGAATCGAAATTTCTTTCCAAGTTTCACGGGCGCGTATGGATCGACAAAGGCGACCTGCAACTGGCCAAGATGGATATCTCAGCCATCGACACCGTCTCGGTGGGATGGGTGCTGGCGCGCATTCACAAGGGCACGCGCGTGATGCTCGAGCAGACTCGAGTCAATGACGAGGTTTGGCTGCCCCGGCATCTGACTTTCAAGGTGGACGCGCGCGTCGCCCTGTTCAAAGGCTTCAACATCGACGGCGAGCAGGATTTCCGCGACTACAAGAAGTTCCGGACATCCTCGAAGATCGTAGGCATGGGCGAAATTAAAGATAATCAGTAAATCCAAGGCTTGAAGTACGCCCGGTGCTTATTCCACTTTCAGCCTGTTCTTCTCTCTCTTGCTCGGAGCCCGGGCTTATAATGCGGCGTCCCCGCTGCACAGGCTGCATATTTGCCGCTGGCATCGCCTGCGCACGGGCCAGGATTTCAATTTCATTCATCCGGAAGGCACCATGGTTTGTTTCACCCGCCGCGATCTGCTTCGCTCCAGCCTTGCACTCTCTGCCTCAACACTGGTCACAGGCTCGGTAGGCCGCGCGCACGCGCTGCTGGCGGACTACCCCGGCCCGGCACCGCAGGAGGCGTCAACCGCCGTCACTCCACGGGTGCGTCTGCTGTTTGATTTCGGCTGGAAGTTTTTTCAGGGGCATGGCAGTGATCCGCAGCGCGATCTTGGATTTGGCATGGGACAGGGAGATTTTGCCAAGAGCGGAGAGTTCGATTTTGCCACTGCCAAGCTCGACGACTCAAAATGGCGCGTGCTCAATCTGCCGCACGACTGGGCGGTCGAGTTACCGTTCGTGCGCGACGAGGAACAGCAGTCCCATGGCTATAAACCGCTGGGGCGACGATACCCTGAGACCAGCGTGGGCTGGTACCGCCGCACTTTCGACATCCCCAAGGAGGACAGTGGACGCCGTATCACGATCGAGTTCGACGGCGCGTTTCGCAGCGCATTGATGTTTCTAAACGGATATTTCATCGGTCGCAACGACAACGGATACGCGCCCTTTCGCTTCGACGTGACCGACTTTCTCAACTATGGCGAACGAAATTTTCTGATGGTGCGCATGGACGCCAGCTTCGGCGATGGCTGGTTCTACGAAGGCGCAGGCATCTACCGCCATGTGTGGCTGACGACAACCGATGCCCTCCATCTTGGTCCGTGGGAGAGCTATGTTCGTCCCGCAGTCAAAGCGGGTGCGGCCATCCTGAATCTGGGAACGGTCGTTCAGAACGACGGCCGCCAGCATGAGAACTGCCGCGTCCGTTGGCAGATCGTCGACTCTTACGGCAAGCCAGTCGCCTCCGCCGAGTCCTCACCGCAGTCCATCGCTTCCGACGGATCTGCGACCTTCAACGCTACTGCAAACATTCCGAACGCCACGCTCTGGGCGCCGGAAACTCCAAACCTATATTCAGCCGTCGTGACGGTGGAGTCGGGCGGCAAGTCTCGCGATGCCGAACGCATCCCCTTCGGCGTTCGAACGATCTCATGGGACGCGGACAAGGGATTTTTTCTCAACGGCAAGCCAGTTAAGCTCAAGGGCACCTGCAACCACCAGGACCACGCCGGCGTGGGCGCGGCTCTTCCCGACCGCTTGCAGTGGTACCGACTCGGCATCCTCAAAGAGATGGGCGGCAACGCCGTGCGCACATCGCACAACATGCCGACGCCAGAGTGGGTGGACGCCTGCGATCGTCTCGGCATGATGATGATGTGTGAGACACGCCTGATGAGTTCGAATCCGGAGGGAATGGCGCAACTGGAGACAATGGTGAAGCGCTATCGCAATTCTCCCTCGATCATTCTGTGGTCTATGGGCAACGAGGAATGGACGATGATGCCTCAGCCGCAAGGCGTGCACGTCATCGACGAAATGATTGCGCGTACTCACGAACTCGATCCGACGCGGCTGTGCACCGCGGCGGTCAATGCGTCATTCGAGACGCATTTTCCCGAACAGCTCGACGTCATGGGATTCAACTACAACCTGAATGTGCCCGACGGTTGGCACAAGGCCCACCCGAAAAAGCCTAGCGTAGGCTCAGAGACGGCGAGCACCGTTTGCACACGCGGCATCTATGAGACCGACAAATTACGTAACTGGGTGAGTTCCTACGACGCGGTTCATCCGCCGTGGGCCGAACTGGCGGAGGAGTGGTGGAAGTTCTATGCCGCGCGGGAATGGCTGTCAGGGGGCTTCGCCTGGACCGGCTTCGATTATCGGGGCGAGCCCACGCCTTATCGCTGGCCGTCGATCAACTCGCAGTTCGGCATCGTCGACATGTGCGGCTTTCCCAAAGACAACTTTTATTACTACAAGGCATGGTGGGCTTCCGAGCCGGTGCTGCATTTATTTCCGCATTGGAATTGGGAGCAGCGCGAGGGCGAGCCGATCTCCGTGTGGGTGCACTCCAATCTCGATTCGGTGGAACTCTTCCTGAACGGTAAGAGCTGCGGCTCGCAGAGAGTACCGCCGCTGACCCATTTGGAGTGGAAGGTGAAATATGAGCCAGGCGTGCTGGAGGCGCGCGGTACCAAGGACGGCAAGGTCGTGCTCGTAGAGAAGCGCGAAACGACTGGAGCGCCGGAATCGATCCGCCTCACCGCCGATCGCACCCAGATCGATGCGGACGGCGAGGACGTGGCCATCTTGCGAGTTGAAGCGCTCGACACAGAGGGCCGGCCCGTTCCCACTGCCGACAACCTGATCAGCTTCAAAGTCGGCGGCGAAGGAGCATTGATCGGCGTGGGCAACGGCGACCCCAACTGCCAGGAGTCCGACAAAGCGCCCAAACGCAGCCTGTTCAATGGCCTCGCGCAAGTGATCGTGCAAGCCAGCAAGACGCCGGGGACCATTACGATTGAAGCCTACACCGGCGATTCGGCATCGGCGAAGCTGGCCTCGGCGAACCTGACCATCACTACCCGAAAGGTCGAAACACGACCGGCAGTCGTGTAGCCGGAACAAGAAAAGCGCCCCACAGCCCGCCAAATAAGGGGTTCAGAGCATTTTTCATTTGACTCGCCTTGGATCGCGGTGTATTGCTATGGGCGCGCCGCTATGTCGAAGTATCTGTTTTTGCTCGGACTCCTCCTGGCCGGAGCTCCGTCCCCAGCGCGGGACAAGGCCGAAACATGGAGTGAGCAGTCCGCACTTCACCGTCCTCACCAACTCCAACGAGAAGCAAGGCCGCCACACGCTCGACCAATTCGAGCGCATTCGATCCGTGTTTCACGCTGCGTTTCCCAAAATGCAGCTTGATCCGGGCACTCCCATCGTCATTCTGGCCATCAAGGACGAAAAAAACTTTCGGGCCCTCGAGCCCACCGCCTATCTTGCCAAAGGATCGCTGAAGTTAGGCGGATTGTTTCTACCAACCGCCGACAAGAATTACGTCCTGATGCAACTTGACGTTGAAGGAGAACATCCCTACGCGGTCGTCTATCACGAGTACACGCACTTGCTCATGAAAAAGTCTGCGGAGTGGATGCCTCTTTGGATGGACGAAGGCCTGGCTGAGTTCTATCAGACCACCAGGATCGAGGAAAAGGATGTCGTGCTGGGCGAAGCCAGCGCCGAGAACCTTCTGCTGCTGCGGCAGAATCAGCTGTTACCACTCGCGACCTTATTCGCCGTCGATTACACCTCGCCTTATTATCACGAAGAACATAAGGGGTCCATTTTTTACGCGGAGTCGTGGGCCCTTATGCATTACATCTACATGAAAGATGAGCGGGAGCGGACGATTCGACTAACCGAGTATGTCGAACAGTTGACCCAGAAGATCGACCCCGTCACGGCCGCAACCAGAGTCTTCGGCGACCTGAATAAACTACAGCGGGAACTGCAACGCTATGTCGGCCAATCCAGTTTTCCCGCTCTCAAGATGGCGACCCACACCGAAGTTGACGATTCGACCTTCAAGGTTCGCGAGTTGGCGCCGGCGCAAGCCGACGCGGTGCGTGCCGACTTCCTCGCCTATAACCAAAGAACCGCCGACGCGCAAGCGCTTCTGAACCGCGTGTTGCAGGAAGATCCCAACAACGTTTCCGCGCAAGAAACGCTGGGATTCATTGAGTTTTCTCAAGGCCACTTAGAGGAGGCGCACGATAGGTACGCGCAGGCCGTGCGCCTCGACTCCCAAAGCGCTCTCGCTCACTACTATTTCGCAGCCATCTCCATGATGCATTCTGTCCCCGCTTCCGATGAGCCGCGGGTCGAAAGCAGCTTGCGAGCAGCGATCAAGCTGAATCCTTCTTTTGCTCCGCCTTACGACCGTCTCGCCGCTTTTCTGGGAATGCGGCACCGCGATCTCGACGAGGCGCGCCTGATGGCAGTAAGGGCGGTGTCTCTCGATCCGGCAAATGTCGGTTATCGCATTACTGCGGCGAATGTTCTGCTGGCCATGCAACAAGGCCAGAATGCGGTGAACGTGCTGCGTGCGGCAGCCAAGGTCGCCAGGACCCAAGAGGAAAAGCAAGCTCTGGATAATATGCTGATGAATGCGCAGGAGTACGCGGCCGCGCAAGAGCAACTTGCGGAACAACATCGACGAATTCCTGAAGAAACGACTGCTGCCGCTGAACAAGGTTCGTCGGCAGAGGTTTCGATGCCCCGTCTGGCACGTAAAGAGTTCGTCGCCAATGGCCCCCATCATTTTGTGGTGGGAGTGCTGAAAGGCGTCCATTGCGACATGCCCATGCTGGATTTGACGGTCTCTTCCGGGACAAAAACGCTCGCTCTTCACACCGACAATTTCTACAAGATTCAATTCACCGCGCTGAACTTCTCACCCAGCGGTGAACTCAAACCCTGCAGTGATTTGGAGAATAGGCCCGCAAAAGTTGAGTACGTCGAATCCGCTGACAGGACTGCGGCTCCGCATTTGATTGCCGTCGAACTTCATAAGTAGCAGTCGCCTCGTTTGCCGCAAACTGCTCCGCGTTATAATAAAAAGATTGTCTGTCAGCAAAAATGGCCTCTGTGAGAGTGTCCGCCGAACCGCCGAGGGCGGATGTCCCCCCACATGGGCGGCGGCGTTAGCCACGCAGTAGCCGAAGGCTAAGAGCTTCTTCCATGGACTTCAAACTCGTTTCTGATTACAAACCGCAAGGCGACCAGGGGCGCGCCATCGAGACGCTTCTGCGCGGCGTATTTGACCGCGAGCAGCACCAGGTTCTGCTGGGGGTTACCGGGTCGGGCAAGACCTTCACCATGGCGAAGGTGATTGAGGCGGCAAACCGTCCGGCGCTGGTGATGGCGCATAACAAAACGCTCGCGGCTCAGCTCTACCACGAGTTCAAAAACTTCTTTCCGCACAACGCGGTCGAATATTTTGTCTCGTACTACGACTACTACCAGCCTGAGGCCTACGTCCCGGCTGCGGATCTCTACATCGAAAAAGAAGCGACCATCAACGATGAACTCGACAAGCTGCGGCTTTCGGCCACGCGCTCGCTGTTTGAGCGGCGCGACGCGCTGATTGTGGCTTCGGTGAGCTGCATTTATGGCCTGGGATCGCCCGAGGCCTACTACGGCATGATGATGTTTCTGGAAAAAGGCCAGAAGATCAAGCGCGAAGACATCACGCGGCGCCTCGTCGACATCCTTTACGAACGCACTAACGGCGATTTCCGGCGCGGGACTTTTCGCGTCCGCGGCGACGTCATCGAGGTCTTCCCTACTTATGACGATATGGCGTACCGCATCGAACTGTGGGGAGACGAAATTTCTTCGCTCACGCAGATCGATCCCCTGTTTGGCACCGTGAAGCAGAAGTACATGCGCCTGCCGATTTACCCGAAGACCCATTACGTGATGAAAGAGGAAACCCGCGCTTCCGCCGTGGAGTCGATCAAGAAAGAACTAGCGTGGTGGGAAGTCGAACTGGAAAAGCAGGGCAGGTTGGTGGAGGCGCAACGCATTCATCAGCGGACGATGTTCGATCTGGAAATGATCAAGGCCATGGGTTTTTGCCACGGTATCGAGAATTATTCGCGCCACTTTACCGGGAGGCTTCCCGGCGAGCCACCGCCCACGCTG
>DASSRO010000083.1:0-12941 GCA_035701745.1 Candidatus Sulfotelmatobacter sp.
CGTCCGCTTGGCCTGCCACAGCGCCGCAAACAAAATATTCGGATTGCTCGGGTCGAACACCACGTCGATGCCGCCGCTCTTGGCGTCCTTATAAAGAACCTTCTCCCACGTCTTGCCGCCATCGCGCGTGCGGAAAATTCCGCGCTCTTCGTTGTCGGCAAACGGATGTCCCAGTGCAGCCACAAAAGCGACATCCGGATTCTTCGGATTCACCGCCAGCCGCCCGATCGCGTGGGTATCCGCGAGGCCCACGAACTTCCAGGTCTTGCCGGCGTCCACCGACTTCCACACGCCATTGCCGCCCACAATGTTGCCGCGAATGCACGCCTCGCCTGTGCCGACGTAAATCACGTTCGGGTCGGATTCGGAAACCGCAATCGCGCCGATCGATGGCGATGCATCCTTCGTCTTGTCGAACATCGGCCTCCAGTTCAGGCCGCCGTCAGTCGTCTTCCACACACCGCCCGCTACCGCGCCAAAATAGTAGACGTCGTCCTGCCCCACCACGCCCGACACTGCGACCACCCGTCCGCCGCGGAATGGCCCAACCAATCGGTACTGCATTCCTTTCCATGGGCCCTGCGCGGCGTTCTCATCTTGATCGGCATCGGCCGCCGCAGTGCTCGCTGTGTTCTCCGGCTTCGGAGCCTCCACTTGCTTTTGGCCCGGCTCTGGTTTCGCTTGTGGTTTTTGCTTTTGAGCTAACGCTGAAGTGAGAAAAAATGCAGTTAAGAGTACGAGAGCGGACGTTCGCAAGGTTAATTCCTCCGGAGACGTACACAATAATCCTGTCGCCACCAAAATCACAACATCTTCGTGCAGAAAGTTTCGTTCGCTCGCTTATAATGCCGACTCGCGCCATTCATACCATTGCCTATCGCCATCCCAGGAGGCTTCGTGAAGCCGATCCGCTCAGTCTTTTCGTGCTGCATCGTTCTCTTCATCGCGCAATTAAACGGGGCGCAAACCCCCGTCCAAGCCGGCGCCCAACTGCTCGGCTACACGGCTCAGTCGTCCAGCGAAGAGCGTGACTGGGAGAAGAAATTTCAGAGCGGCATTGTTACGGAAAATCTGCGCGAGAACATGCGCCGCATGAGCGCTCGCCCGCACCACGTCGGTTCGCCCTACGACAAAGACAACGCCGACTGGATTCTCGCGAAATTCAAAGACTGGGGATTCGACGCTCACATCGAAACTTTTCAGGTTCTTTTTCCCACGCCCAAAGAACGCATTGTGGAACTCTTGGAGCCCACGCATTTCCGGGCCAAGTTGCAGGAGCCCGCCGTTCCCGGCGATCCCACTTCCAGTCAAGCAGCAGAACAGTTGCCGACTTACAACGCCTACTCCATCGACGGCGACGTGACCGCGCCACTGGTCTATGTGAACTACGGAAGCCGCGACGATTATGAACAACTCGATCGTCTCGGAGTCTCTGTCAAAGGCGCCATCGTCATCGCCCGTTACGGAGAGAACTGGCGCGGCATCAAGCCGAAAGTTGCCGCCGAACACGGCGCGGTTGGATGCATCATTTATTCCGACCCCAAAGATGACGGGTACTTTCAGGGCGACGATTATCCCAAGGGCGGCTGGCGCCCCAGAGACGGCGTGCAGCGCGGTAGCGTGATGGACACCGAATATCCCGGCGATCCCCTAACGCCCGGAGTCGGCGCGACGGCTGATGCCAAGCGCCTGTCCATCAGCGAAGCCAAGACACTGACAAAAATTCCCGTGCTTCCCATTTCGTGGGGAGACGCTCTGCCTCTCCTCTCCGCACTAACAGGTCCGGTCGCTCCGGAGAAATGGCGAGGCGCCCTCGGCATCACCTATCACGTTGGCCCCGGCCTCGCGAAAGTCCATCTCAAAGTCACGTCAAACTGGGATATGAAGCCCGTCAATGACGTCATCGCGACCCTGCGCGGGTCCGAAGATCCCGACCAGTGGGTGATTCGCGGCAATCACTTCGACGCCTGGGTGAATGGCGCCGACGATCCCCTTTCCGGCATGTCCCCCGAACTTGAAGAAGCGCGCATGCTGGGCGAACTCCACAAGCAGGGATGGAACCCGAAGCGCACCATCATCTATTGCGCGTGGGACGGCGAAGAACCCGGCCTTCTCGGTTCCACCGAGTGGGTCGAAACTCATAACGACGACCTGCAGAAGCACGCCGTCGCCTACATCAACTCCGACAGCAACGGCCGCGGATTTTTTCGCGCCGCCGGATCTCACGATCTCGAAAAATTAATCAATGATGTAATTCGCGACCTCAATGATCCGGAAAAAAATATTCCGGTTTGGGAAAGAGCGCGTCTCTCTCGCATTGCGAACGCGAAGAATCAAGAAGAACGCTCCGAGATTCGCAAACGCGCCGATCTCGCCATTGGAGCCCTCGGCGACGGTTCCGACTACGCTTCCTTCCTCGACCATGCCGGCATCTCCGCGCTGAATATCGGTTATGGCGGCGAGAACGATGCCAACGCTTACCACTCCATCTACGACGATTTCTACTGGTATACGCACTTCATCGACACCGATTTTTCTTACGGGCGCGCTCTCGCGCAAACCGGCGGCACAACTGTGATGCGCCTGGCCGACGCCGATGTGATTCCTTTCGAATATTCGGGTATGGCCGAAACCATCGGCAAATACGTAACGGAACTCGAGAAGCAACTCAAAGACAAGCAGGAGGAAATTAACGAGCGCAATCTGGAGTTGAAAGAGGGAGTTTTTTCCGCGACCGCTGATCCCCGCAAAACCTCCACCCTTCCGCTGCGCGAGTCCTCGCCGCCGTACATGAATTTCGCTCCGCTAAAAAACGGAGTAGAGGCCATCAAACACAGCGCGGAACGGTATCAGGCAGCGCTTGCCAAAGCGTTGGCGGAAGGTTCACCCGCGGTTTCTCCGCAAACAGTTGCTTCGCTCAACTCCGATCTTCTGAAAATCCAACGCACCTTCCTGACCGAACGCGGCCTTCCCGAGCGCCCCTGGTTCAAGCATCAACTCTACGCCCCCGGCGCCTATACGGGATACGGTGCGAAGCCCATCGCTGCCGTCCGCGAATACATGGACGAGAAGAAATGGACTGAAGCTGAAGCTGAGGTCCCGGCCGTGGCCAAAGTGCTTAATGACGTCGCCGCCGCGATCGCCAAAGCTGCCGACGATCTGCAAGCCAATCGCCGGTAGAGACATTGCTTGCGATGAATCATGACGGCCTCGCCGGCTTACGTGCAAATCATTGCAGCGACTTGGATCAGTTCATCAGAAAGGTCCGCCGAATCGTCCCTTTACTCTCAGCCTTCTGGGTTTACTTTCTAGTAATCAGCAAACATCTGTATAGCTTCCACGGTACTCCCCCGCGACAATCAACACCTTCGCGACGGCAACATCGCAACGGACATCACAATTGGCGACTATCCTGTGTATAGATGATGACCGCGATACGCTCGAAGTCCGGCGAAACGTCCTCCGCAGCTGGGGCTACTCCGTCCTCACTGCCTCGGGCGGCATCGACGCCCTGGAGGTTTTGTCCTCTGGTAATCCGGTGGATCTGGTCATCCTCGACTATCTGATGCCAGGCATGGATGGCGATCGCGTTGCGGAGACTCTCAAACAAAACTTCCCCCAGTTGCCAATCATCGCCGTATCCTCCGTCCAACTACCTCCCCGCATGGTCGATCTCGTCGACAGCTACATCCAGAAGGGCCAGGACGTCGAGGTGCTCCTTTCCGCCATTCAGAAGGTTCTCCCCTCTTCGCCGACGGCGCAGGAAACTCGCGCCGGCAAAACCGTGCTTTGCGCAGACGATGAAATCGACGAGTTGACCGCCCGCAAAATGGTGCTCGAGTCGGCCGGTTACAAAGTGCTCACGGCTCGCAATGGAATGGATGCCCTTGATGTGTTTCGTTCCGTCCCCGTCGACGCCGCCGTGCTCGATTACTTCATGCCCGGAATGACAGGTCTCTCCGTCGCTCGCGAAATGAAGCGCTTGCGTCCCGAAGTTCCCCTCATCGTCTTATCCGGTTTTGCTTCCCTTCCGGGCGAAACCATCGGAGTCGCCGACGCCTGGATGCAGAAGCGAGATGTGGAAGTGCTTCTTCGAGAACTTGAAAGGTTGATCCAGTTGAAGACCGCCGGGCAGACCGGCCGATGATACCGCAACAGGATTGCGCAGTTCACGGTGAGGGCTAGTCCACAGCGATGAATACGTCACCCCGATCGGAAAACCTCAGGTTACTTGTCCTGCTTCTTTCAGTTGTCTTCGGGATGTTGCCCGCGCACTCAGCCACGCCCGAGGAACAGACCAATTCCCTCAAGGGGCTCAGCCTGGCGGAGCTGGGAAATCTTGAGGTCACAACCGCGACGAAAACGCCCGCGGCAATCTGGAAAACTCCTGCCGCTGTCTACGTGATTAGCCAAGACGCCATCCGGCGCTCCGGCGCCACCAGCATTCCCGAGGCGTTGCGTCTGGCGCCGGGAGTCGAAGTGGCGCGCATCGACAGCGACAAATGGTCGATCGGCATTCGCGGCTTTGGCAGCCGCCTTTGCCGCTCCGTTCTCGTCCTCATTGACGGCCGTACCGTCTATACAACCTTGCTCGCAGGAACTTATTGGGAAGTGCAAGACACGGTCATGCAGGATATCGACCGCATCGAGGTCATTCGCGGACCCGGCGGCACCATCTGGGGACCGAACGCTGTCGACGGCGTTATCAATGTCATCACCAAGCCCGCGTCAGATACTCAGGGGACTCTCGCCTCCGCCATCGGCGGCAACGTCGAACAGGGCTCGGTGACGATTCGTCAGGGCGGAACCCATGGCAGAGCGGATTACCGCGTCTACGCCAAGGGCTTTAATCGCGCGGCCCAATTCCACTCCGACCATCGCGAATTCGACCATTGGCGGGCCATGCAGGCCGGCTTCCGCCTCGATTGGGCCGAGAGTCAACAGGACGGATTCACTTTCCAGGGCGATATCTACGACGAACGCGCCGGCGAAAGCGTAGTGGCCACCACCTACGCCCCTCCTTATTCTCAAGTGCTCGATCGCAATGCCCTGCTTTCCGGCGGCAACGTTCTCGGCCGCTGGAAGAGAACCACGGGCGAAGGCAAGGACATTCAACTGCAAGCCTTCTACGATCGTACCAATCGGTACGAACCTAACTTTACCGATCTTCGCGATACCTTCGACGTCGACTTTCTCCAGCGCCTTCCTCTTCCCGGTCGACAGGAGATTTCCTGGGGACTAGGGGCGCGAGCCAGCCGGGGTCAGAATCCAGTCGTCGTCTCCGGACTGACTTTCACACCCAGCCCAAGAACCGACACACTTTTTTCCGCGTTCCTTCAGGATGAAATCGCCGTTGTCGACCACCGCTTGTCGCTGTCCCTGGGATCGAAATTCATCAAAACTAATTTCACCGACGCCAAGTTCGAACCCAGCATCCGCCTTTTATACACTCCCACGGATACCCAAACTTTATGGGCCGCTTTCACTCATGCTTTGCGTACCCCTTCCGACGCCGAAGAGAATTTTTCGCTCGCCGGCTTCATCGGACTTGCCCCGAACGGCCTTCCTTTCTTCGCCCGGTTTAATCCCAACAAAAGTTTTCGTCCCGAACAATTAAACGGCTACGAGTTCGGCTACCGCCGGCTGGTGGGCTCAAATCTTTACCTCTCGCTATCTGCTTTTTACAATCATTACAGCAGCCTGTTCAGCGAAGACATTACCGGTTCTCCGTTTCTTGAAACCAATCCCGCTCCCACTCATATTCTTCTTCCCGCACAATTCGGAAACGGTTTGTTAGGCGAAACCTCAGGCGGCGAGATCGCTCCGGAATGGCAAGTGACCGACTTCTGGCGCCTGCGAGGCTCCTACTCTTTTCTTGAGATGCACATCAAGAAGGCTCCGAACTCCCTGGATATCGGCTCCGCTCCCGGCATCGAAGGCTCGAGCCCACGACATCAAGTCTTGGTCCAATCTGGCTTCGACGTGATCAAAGGTGTTTCCCTCGACCTCCTGTACCGCTACATCAGCGCCTTACCCGGCCAGGGGGTTCGGGCATATTCCAGCGCCGACATCTCGCTGGGTTGGAACATGACCTCTCACTTTCGCTTTTCCGCGGTCGGACAGAACCTGTTGCAGCCTCACCATGCCGAGTTCGGAACCGATCCCGGCCCGCTCGTGCAGATAAAGCGCAGCGCCTATGCGCAAATCACCTGGCAGAAATGATGCGTCGCGATCGTCACTAATTGCATGAGAAGATTCGGCATATCTTTCAAGCAGCGCATGATGGCAGACCGCGCCGCCGCTCTGCGACCGGCGCTGAAGACGGCTGCTTTGCTGCTTTGCTTCTCATTCCATCCTCTCCACAGCACCGCCCAGCAGGCCCATCCCACAGAGTCTCAGGTTAAAGCCGCCTATCTTTATAATTTTGGTAAATTCGTGCGCTGGCAGTCGCCCCCTTCCGGCTCAGATTCTTTCGACATCTGCGTGCTCGGCAAAAATCCCTTTGGCTCCGCCCTCGCGTCCACGGTTGCGGGAGAGAAACTTGACGGCAAGAACATTCGCGTCCGAAATGTTTTCAGCCTTCCCGACGCCACACACTGCAGAATCCTTTTCATTAGTTCGTCAGAAGAGAACCGCCTCAAGCCCATTGTGGCAGTGGCTAAACAATCGAATCTGCTGACCGTGAGCGATATACCCGGATTCGCCCAGCGCGGCGGCATGATCGAACTCGTCCACTTGGAAGACAAAATTCGATTTCAGGTCAACGCCGGTGCCATCAGCGATGCCGGCCTAACTGTCAGTTCCGAACTGCTCAAAGTTGCCGTCAAGGTCATTGGCACTAATCAAGCCCGGGAGATTGCCAAATGAGAACCAAGTCAATCTCCAAAAAAATAACTTGGATGAATATGCTGGTCAGCGGCACAGCTCTGCTCCTTGCCGGAGCGGCGTTTTTCGCCTATGACCAGCTTACTTTCCGGCAAGGCCTGGTGCACGCCCTCCGGGCGCAAGCGCAGATCATCGGCTCCAACAGCGTTTCCGCTCTCCTCTTCAACGATCCCCAGTCCGCGGCGAATACTCTTTCCGCTTTGAAAGACTCGCCGAACATCGAAGTG
Organism: Candidatus Sulfotelmatobacter sp.; assembly: GCA_035701745.1. Lineage (GTDB taxonomy): Bacteria > Acidobacteriota > Terriglobia > Terriglobales > Acidobacteriaceae > Sulfotelmatobacter. The sequence continues at coordinate 7,113 of DASSRO010000083.1, forward strand.
GCCGGCATCTTTACTCTCGATTACAAGTCCTTCGCCACCTATCAACGCGGTCCCGCAATCCTGCCACTAAGCGTTCCCATTCTCTCCGGCGTTCGAAAGGAATTTTATTGGTTCCGCAACACCCACCTGCTCCTCGTAGAGCCCATCATTTTCCAGGATCAGAACATTGGATTCGTATATATCCAATCGGACCTCCGCGATATCGACCGGCGCTTGCGACGCTACATCGCCATCGCCTTCGTGGTTTTACTGCTCAGCATGGTGGCCGCTTTGTTTGTTTCATCTCTGTTCCGCAAATCAGTCGTAACCCCGATTGTGACCTTGGCTGAAGTGGCCCGGCTGGTTTCGCAGGAAAAGAACTATTCCGTTCGCGCCCATTCCAGCGGCGAACAGGACGAGGTCGCTTTGCTGGTGGACGCCTTCAATGAAATGTTGGCGCAAATCCAGCAGCGCGACGATGAGTTGCAGCGCGGGCATGCCGAACTCGAGCAACGGGTGGCTGAGCGCACCCGCGAATTACTCGTCGCCAACCGCGAACTCGAAGCTTTCTCTTATTCCGTCTCCCACGATTTGCGCGGTCCCGTCGATGCCTTCAACGGCTTCGCCTACGTTCTCTCTAAAGAATACGGACGCATGCTGGACGCCAAGGCCAATGAGTTGATTGACCGCATCCGCAACTCGGGCCGGAGGATGATGCAGTTAATTGATGATCTGCTGAATCTGTCTCGTGTCACCAGCGGACCCATTGTGAATCAACCCGTCGACTTGAGCGCCGTCGCGCGCGTTGTGTGCGACGAGTTGCGCCGAAGTTCGCCGCAGCGCAGCGTGGAATTCGTCATCGCTGAGAGCGCTCCCGTCCAGGGTGATCCACGCCTTCTCCAGTTAGTGATCGATAATCTCCTCCGCAACGCCTGGAAGTACACCTCCAAGCAGCCCGCGGCGAAAATCGAATTCGGCATCCAAAGCAAGGACGAGGTTCCCGTCTACTTCGTGCGCGACAACGGCGTCGGATTCGATCCTCGATCCGCCAATCGCCTCTTCCAGCCTTTCCAGCGCCTCCACTCCTCGGAAGAATTTCCCGGCAACGGAGTCGGCCTGGCCACGGTCCAGCGAATCGTTAGACGGCACGGAGGTGAAATCTGGACAGAAAGCCAGGTTGGCAAGGGCGCTACCTTTTACTTCACTTTGAGGCAACAACCAAACGCTCCTCCTGCACTCCACAAACAGGAAACTTACCGGACTTAAACCCTGTTTTATCTGCTGCGATAAATGGTTCGAGATTCGGGTCTTGACCGCCTAGCGGATTTACATCCCAACCTTATAGTCCGCTATCGCACCCAATGCAGCAGGGTTCCTCCCTTTTGCGAGATGTGCATATGAAAAAAGCCGTTCTTGCCTTGCTATTCTCTTTTGTTTTCTGCTCATTGATTTGGGCACAGGACAACTCGATCACCCCGATGTACCCCCAGAATCCTCATCCGGATCAGGCGCCTTCCAGCGATCAAGACGCCGCCCCGCAGCAGATGAATCAGAACACCGGGCAGGACATGCCCGTCTTCCGCGTTAATGTCTTCGCCCGCACCACCAAGGCGGTAAATTACCGCCATCGCGGGGGCGCCACAACAGTTGACTTCCGCGGTACCGACCTTATGCCCGCCGTTAGTGGACACGCCAAAGTCGACGGCAAAGCCGGGCGCCTTGCCATCAGCGCCGAACTCACTCACCTGCCTCCAGCTAAAACCCTCGGCGGCCAGTTCCTCACTTACGTTCTCTGGGCAATTACTCCCGAGGGCCGCGCGGTTAACCTGGGAGAAGTCCTGCCCAGCGACGGTGGCAAAGACAAGATTGATGTCACCACTGATCTGCAGGCTTTCGGCCTGATCATCACCGCTGAGCCTTACTACGCCGTAATCCGCCCCAGCAATGAAGTCGTCGCGGAAAATGTTCTTCGGCAGGAGACCAAGGGATTCGAAGAGCCGATCGACGCCAAGTTTGATGTGCTCGAAGGCAAGCAATACACCATCGACGTTCCTCCCGACCAGCTTCCCGCGTCGATGGCGGGAGCCAATGCTCCCCTCGACTTGCTCGAGGCTCGCAATGCCGTCGCCATCGCCAAGGCTGCCGGCGCACAGCAATACGCTCCTGACAGTTTGACCAAGGCCGAAGACATGCTGCAGCGCGCTGAAGATTATCTGCAGCGCAAACAGGGACGCACTCCCATCGGCACCGCTGCTCGTGGCGCCACGCAAATGGCGGAAGACGCCCGAGTGCTGACCCTTCGCCGCCAGGAGCAGGAACGTCTCGACACCGAACGCCGTGCTCGCGAAGCCGCACAAGCCAAGGCCGAAGCTGACGCCCAAGCCGCTCGCCAGAACGCCCAAGACGCCCAGGCCCAGGCCGCCGACGAAGCGCGTCGCCGCGCAGATGCCGAGGCGGCTCAGGCCGCTGCTCAGCAACAGCAAGCCGCTGCGCTCGCCGCTCAACAGCAAGCCCAGGCAGACGCCGACGCGGCTCGCCAGGCGTCATTGCAAGCCGCCCAGCAACAGGCGCTCGCCGAACAACAGGCCGCCGCCTCCGAACAGGCCCGCCAGGACGCGGTCCGCCAAAAAGAAGAGTTGCGCGCGCGCTTGCTTGCCCAACTGAATCAAGTGCTCCAGACCAAGGACAGCGCTCGTGGTTTGATTGTCAGCATGCCTGACGTTCTCTTTGACTTCAACAAATACACCTTGAAGCCCGAGGCTCGCGAACGCCTGGCCCGCATCTCAGGAATCGTCCTTGCTTATCCGGATCTCCACTTGAACATCGAGGGTTATACCGACAGCATCGGCAGCGAGGAATACAACCAGACTCTTTCCGAAAAGCGCGCCGCCACGGTGCGCGATTACCTCGTTAGCTCCGGAGTTTCCATCAATAACGTGGTCGCTGAAGGTTTCGGGAAAGCTGATCCCGTCGCCGATAACAGCACCGCGGCAGGACGCAAACTGAATCGCCGGGTGGATATGGTGGTCTCGGGCGACGTGATCGGCAACCAGAATATGGGATCCCCGTCATCTCCGTCGGTCAACCCGCAAACTTCCAATCGCCCGCAGTAAAACCATTCAGCCTGCCGCGCGGCGAAGGCCGGCCCGGCAGGCTGATATTTTCTGCCCGCCTATTTGTCCGATGGTTCCCCAGTTCGCACGCGCGGCTCAATTTCTCGATACTCATCCTCAGAAAGAACATGCTTCGTGAGCAACTCCCGGGGGCTGGAATATGGCCGGTGCTCCATCACATGTTCACTTTGCGCCCGCGTTAACCCCGTGGCCATCAGTTCGTCACGCGACGCGTTATTCAGGTCCACTCTCTGCTTGTCACGGCTCCAGCCTTCCTTCACGCCCTCGGCTACAGATTTCGCATCGCGCTTCATTTCCGCCGTCGTCTCCGCGGTTTTTTCTCGCAAATCATCTGAGCTTTGCCTGTGGTCCTCGGTGCTACAGCCCGCCAGACCAAAACCGGAGCCGAGAACAATCGTTAAAGTTAGAGCCGGCCATAACGAAGATGTTGGCCGGGCCTTCGCGTTTCCTGGAAGCATCCCCATTGAACTCCTCCTCTTCAAGTGAAAAGCGCCCCCTCGGATCTCTCCAAGGAAGCGCTTGTCCGCAGCTAACCCGCAATCCCGCAATTAATTGGGATCGGTCTTGTCTTTCACTTTCTGTGCGCCTTCCTGCGTCTTGTCTGCCGTCTTGTGCACGGCTTTCTTAGTCCCATGCTTTACGGCATGGCCGGTGCGTTTCGCCGTTCTTTTCGTAGCTCTTCCCGTATCTTTGGCGGCGTTTTTGGTTTCGTGCCCGGCATCTTTCATATCCTGTTTCGGGCTTTGCTCGTCCTGGGGCGTGAAAGCCATGGCGCTGCCGGCCAATGCAGCCGCCAGAAAAAGGGCTGAAACATATTTTCGTGCGTCCATCGAAGTTCCTCCGCGCTAGATTGCCTCGTCGATAGCCTCAACAGCGCATGCGACGCGGTCTGAATACGGCAACGCTACTCGGTCCCGGTCGCTCCGTAGTGCTGATTAGAAACGCGACCCTTTACTTTGTCGCTGATGTCTTGCACTTTTTCGCCAATCGAATTGCGAAAGTCTTCGCCACTGGCCGGCGCAAGCAACAGCGCCGCCCCCGCTCCGACTCCCACTCCGGCGGCAAATAGCAGCACATTGCGCACGGTGTGATCTTCCTCTGGGAAAATTGCTGTCCGCGCATCTTGCGCAAAATCCGACGCGCGATCCGAGACCCGGTCCACCCCATCGGCGGTCTGATCCATTACGTAAACTGCAGTTTTCAGCAGAGACTTCAGAACACTGTTCCACTTCATTCTCATTTTGATACCATCCTTTCGTTTGGGAAAAATTGTGGCTCCCCGCGAAATTGTGGGCCGCCGTTCAAGCCGCTCGTGTTCCGAGCACGAAATGTAAAATCAACGAAATGACTGCGAACACCAGCAGCAGATGAATGAGTCCGCCGGTTACGTGGAATACCGTAAACCCGCCCAGCCAAGCGATTAGCAGCACGACGAACAGAATTGTCCAAATGCTCATTGCTTTCCTCCTTGGTTCAATTTCGGTAAAAGGTGCAAATCGTCATGGCCCGGGAAGGCTCGCAAACATCACCTCGAGCGCCTTCACGCGGGTTAAGTCGAGGCTAAATGTCCTCCCATTTCCTGTCATTACGGCGAACCTTGTACTTCCTGGAAAACATCGGGGTACGATCCATCTTGAGCACCTGCACTTCGGCAAGACGAGGCTGACCGGGGGTGTTATCCTTACTTCGCTTTGTCCGCCGCGCTTTGCGGTGACTTGCCAGCCCAAGAACAGCCTCGACTATGAGTTACGGCGAATTCGTACCAACCCCCTGAACCGTTTCTCTCTCTAATAAGCGCAAATGTCGAGATTGCATTGAAAGAAGTGAGTCCCCGTTCGGCGAGTAACCACAATGGGAGTAGGCGGCCGTTCGCTCCGCAGCCCCCGGAACTCGACTCAAACGCAGATTGAGGAACCACGCAATGAAAGATCACAACCGACTCAGAACCGGCATTGAAGGGCTGGATGACATGCTGGAGGGAGGGCTGCCCTCAGGACATCTCTATTTGATCGAAGGTGATCCCGGCACCGGCAAAACGACCTTGGCCTTGCAGTTCCTGCTCTCCGGTATCGCTTCAGGCGAATCGGCTCTATATGTAACGCTCTCTGAGTCCGCCAAAGAATTGCGGGACGTCGCGGCCTCCCACGGCTGGTCCCTCGATAAAGTCCAGATTTTTGAGATGTTGCCCGATGAAGACGCCCTGCGGCCGGAGCGTCAATACACCGTATTTCATCCCTCGGAAGTCGAACTGGGTGACACCACCAAGGCTATCGTCGCTAAGGTCGAAGAAGTCAATCCGAAGCGCGTCGTCATCGACTCGCTCTCCGAATTGCGCATGCTGGCTCAAGACCCCCTCCGCTACCGCCGCCAGATTCTTGCCTTTAAACAATATTTCTCCGGAAAGCAGCGCACCGTTCTGCTGCTCGACGATCGCACCAACACCGCTCGCGATCTCCAGCTTCAGAGCGTCGCGCACGGCGTTATCGCCCTCGAAAACCTGCCTCGGGATTACGGTGTCAAGCGCCGCCGGGTGGAAATACTTAAATTGCGCGGATCCTCCTTCCGCGAAGGCTTTCACGACTACTACATCAAGAGAGGAGGCCTGTCGGTTTATCCGCGCCTCATCGCCTCGGAACACAAAGTCAGCTTTACTCGGGAACAAATCTCCAGCGGAATCAAAGAACTCGATGCACTCGTGGGCGGGGGAATCGATCGC
>DASSRO010000084.1:0-3098 GCA_035701745.1 Candidatus Sulfotelmatobacter sp.
GGATTGAGGAAATGCTGAGTTAATGGGCGCGAAACTAAAGACCGCGGTGCTGGGGGCAACGGGATACTCCGGGCTGGAGTTGACGCGAATTCTTCTGCGCCACCCCAGGCTAGAGAAGCCGTGTCTGCTGCGGCGCTCAGCGGACAACGGAAGTGGCGCGGACTTGGCGGACGTATTTCCGGTGCTGTCGGGAAACGGCGGTTATCCATTGCATTCGCTGTCGTGGCCGGCGCTGAAGCAGCAGGGTGTGGAGTTGTTGTTTCTGGCGACGCCGCATGAGGCTTCGCGTTCGCTGGTTCCGGAGGCGCTGGCGCAGGGGCTGCGGGTGATCGATTTGAGCGGGGCGTGGCGACTGAAGCAAGAGCAACATCGCGCGATCTATAACTTCCAAGATTCAGATGCAGTAGCGGCGGCGGAATTGACGGAGCGGGCGGTTTACGGCTTGCCTGAACTGAATAGCGATCGAGTCGCAAATGCGACGCTGGTGGCGAATCCGGGATGCTATGCGACGTCGGTGATTCTGGCGCTGGCGCCGTTGTTGAAGGCGGGAGTGGTCGACCGGAGCCACGGAATTATTTCCGACTCAAAATCGGGCGTGTCGGGTGCGGGCAAGGAACCTACGGCGAAAACGCATTTTGTTTCGGTGGCGGATAACCTGTCGGCGTATGCGGTGTTCAATCACCGGCATGTTGGGGAGATTGTCGAGCAGCTTGGACTGGGAGGGCAGGAATTGATTTTCACGCCGCACCTGCTTCCGATTCCGCGGGGAATTCTGTCGACGATTTACTTGCAACTCAATCAGGGAATGACGCCTTTGGAAGTGGAATCGTGCTTTCGCAATTTTTATGCGGGCAAGCGGTGGGTGCGGGTGTTTCCGACTCCGAAGCTGCCGCAGGTGCAGTTTTCTCTGCAGACGAATTATTGCGACCTGGGATTTTGCCTGGCGGAGGACGGAAGGCGACTAGTGCTGATTTCGTGCATCGACAACCTGCTGAAAGGCGCCGCGGGACAGGCGGTGCAGAACATGAACTTGATGTACGGATGGGCGGAAGACGAGGGATTGCAGTGACAATCGTGGTGAAAGTTGGAGGAGCGGCGCTGGAGGATGTGACCACGCTGCGCAAGTGCGCGCGGGCAATTGCGGAACTGGCGCAAGACGGGCACCGCGTGGCGGTGGTGCACGGCGGGGGGAGCGCGCTGACCCGTGTTCTGAAGCAACTGGGAAAACAAAGCGAGTTTGTGGGCGGGCTGCGGGTAACCGATGCGGAGACGCGCGACGTTGCGCTGATGGTACTGGGGGGAATGGTCAACAAGAAACTGGTAGCCGCGATCCAAGCAGCGGGAATGCCGGCAGTGGGATTCTGCGGCGGCGATGGAATGACATTTCGCGCGCGGCGGAAGCATGTTCGCGGAAACGATTTGGGGTTCGTCGGCGAAATTTGTTTTGCGGAGCCGTGCTGGATTGAGGCCCTGTGGCAACAGGGTGGAATTCCGGTGCTGGCGTCGCTGGCGCTAGGAGCCGACGGGGAATATTACAACGTGAACGCAGACGAAATGGCGGCTGCGTGCGCGGCGGCTTGCCACGCGAATGCGCTGATTTTTCTGACGGATGTGCCGGGAGTGAAGAATGCGGAAGGCGCGGTGATTCCATGGTTGAGCACGAAACAAGCGCAGGACATGGTGGATGGAGCGATCGTAAGTGGTGGCATGTTGCCGAAGTTGGAAGCGTGCCGGCAGGCGCTGAAGCAGGGCGTGGGGCGGGTACGGATATTGCCCGCGGCGGAGGCAGATGCGCTGCCGCAGTTTTATTTGACGAAAATAACTTGTGGGACCGAAGTGACCTGCGCTTGAGCGGCAGGAATCGGATTCAGGATTGGAGCAGGAATTGAATAGTCCATTGCAGAGCAGGGTTCCGGCGATGCCGGAAACATTTCCGGGGACATTCTGGTGTCCAGACTTGCTTTCGACGCGCGATCTGGGGCCGCAGGGAGTGCAGGCGGTGCTGCATCTGGCGGAGTTGATGAAGTCGCGGCCGTCGGTGTTTCAGCGGTCGCTGGCGGGAAAGCAGATGGTGATGTTTTTCGAGAAGCCATCGCTGCGAACACGGCTGACGTTCGAGGCTGGTATGACGAGCCTGGGAGGGACGGCGATGTTCGTGGACCAGTCCCAGAGCCGGTTGGATGCGCGCGAGACGCTGAGCGACATTGCGCACAATCTCGAACGCTGGGTCGACGTGATCGTGCTGCGGACGTTCGCGCAGGAGACGATCGACGGAATGGCACGCTACGCCTCGGTTCCGGTGATTAATGCGCTCAGCGACGTGGAGCATCCGTGCCAGGCTCTGGCGGATTACTTTACGCTGCTGGAACGATTTGGCGATTTGAAGAAAGTTTCGCTGGCATATGTGGGCGACGGGAATAATGTGGCGCATTCGCTGATGCTGACGTGCGCGTGCATTGGATCGACGATTCGTGTTGCGACGCCCAAGGGCTACGCGCCCAACGCGCAGATTGTCGCGGAGGCGAGAAGGATCGCAAAAGAGACCGGGGCGCGGATCGAGTTGATGACGGATCCGCAGGCGGCGGTCGCGGGCGCGGACGCGGTTTATACCGACACGTGGGCGAGCATGGGGCAGGAACAGGAAGCGGGGGAGCGGAGCACCGTATTTCCTCCGTACCAGGTAAATCGGGGACTGATGGCGAAGGCCGCGTCCCATGCGGTGTTCATGCATTGCCTGCCGGCACATCGCGGACAGGAAGTCACGGATGAAGTGATGGACTCGGAAAATTCGGTCATCTTCGATCAGGCGGAAAATCGCCTGCATGTACAGAAGGCTATTCTTTATTTATTGCTGGGCGGCGCGGTTCGCCTGCCCGTTAGGAGCGCTCATGCCTGAGAAAGTTGTTCTCGCTTATTCCGGTGGGTTGGACACATCGATCATCATTCCATGGTTAAAAGAGAATTATTCCTACGACGTTATTGCAATGGTGGGCGACGTGGGACAGGGAGATGACATTGAGGCCGTGGTGGAGAAGGCCTACGCGACGGGCGCCAGCAAAGTGGTCGTGGAGGATTTGCGCGAAGAGTTTCTGACGGGA
>DASSRO010000085.1:0-9812 GCA_035701745.1 Candidatus Sulfotelmatobacter sp.
GATCGTCACGCTTAAGAGCTCTCCGCATGACAACGGTTTTATGCAATGGATTCACAAACCGTCTGATCAACAAGCGGTCGCATCCCTGACTGCAGCCCTCCGAGCCAGTTCTGCTCCTGGCGGCGTCCGCAGCGCGGCTCCCATCCTCGCGCCTCTGCTGGTACGCCGCGGCCTGACCGATCTCGACTCCGCCAGCATTTTTCTCTCGCCTTCTATTTCTCACCTGCATGCTCCCGAGCTTATGACCGGATTGCCTGCCGCTGTCGATCGCATCTCCGCCGCCATCGAACGCAAAGAGTCGATTCTGATTTACGGTGATTACGACGTCGACGGCACCATGGCCGTCGTCATTCTCAAGACTGCGATCGAGCTTTGCGGTGGGTCCGCTGACTTCCACGTTCCCCACCGCATTCGCGAAGGCTACGACATGCGCGACGACGTGATCGAGCGCGCCGCCGCGGCGGGCATTCGCCTGATCGTCAGTGTCGACATGGGTATCCGCGCGTTCGCGCCCGCGGAAACTGCGCACCGCCTGGGCGTCGATCTGATCGTCACCGACCACCATCTCCCCGGGCCCGACGGCGTGCCCAAGGCCTTGGCCGTCCTCAATCCCAATCAGCCTGGGTGCAAATATCCCTACAAGCAACTCTGCGGTGCCGGCGTCGCTTTCAAGCTCGCCCAAGGGTTAATGGAGCGTCGGCTGGACCCGAGCTTGCAAAGTAAGTTGCTGATGTCTTTTATGAAGGTGGTAGCAATCGCCACCATCGCCGATGCCGTGCCGCTCACCGGCGAGAATCGCGTCTTCGCCTCGTTGGGCCTCGATGCCCTGCGCCGCGCGGTGAATCCAGGCCTCAAAGCGCTGCTGGAAGTCGCGCAGATCTCCGCCAAACGGCCGCCGACGTCGGGTGAAGTCGGTTTTCGCATCGCGCCCCGCATTAACGCCGCTGGACGAATGGACGTGGCTCGCGATGTGATCGAGCTTTTCAGCGTGAAAGACGCGGCCCGAGCCCGGGAACTCGCCGCCAAACTTGATCATCTCAACTCCGACCGCCAGGAAGAAGAGAAGAAAATCTTGCGCGCAGTTGAAGAGCGTTTTGCCGGCGACCCCAGTCTTTCCGATGCCTACTGCATCGTTGTCGATGGAGAAGGCTGGCACCGCGGCGTCATCGGCATTACGGCTACCCGTATTGTGGAGCGTTACAACCGCCCCACCGTCGTCATTTCCCGCGATGGCGCCGAAGCTTTCGGTTCCGGTCGCTCGATTCGCTCCTTCCACCTCCTGGAGGCCATCGAGTCTTGCGGCCATCTGTTTTCTCGCTACGGCGGCCACTCCCACGCCTGCGGATTCGCCATGGCTTCCGCCAACGTCGCCGATTTACGCACTCAGCTCGACGCCTTCGCCCGAGTCCGTCTCAGGCTCGCAGATTTTGAGCCAATTCTCGATCTCGATGCGGAACTCGATCTCGCCGACGTCACGCCCGAACTGTTTCAAGCGCTTCAGCTGCTCGAACCATACGGTATGGAAAATCCCGAACCCATCTTCGGCGCGCGCGCTGTGCAACTCACCGCGCCTCCGCGCATTCTGAAAGACAAGCACATTAAGCTGAAACTGAGGCCTAGCGTGTTTAGAAGTTCCCGAGAGACGGTGCCAGCGACCTCTCAAGCCGAAGAGTGCGAGGAACTTTCTCCTGCGGCGATCCTTGCCACCCCGCGCTGCCACCCCGACGGCGCCGCCATCCGCCGCAGCGAGAAAGCGTCGGCGGCTGCCTCAATCAGAACGGGTGAACTGAGGACTAAAATTACCTTCGACGCCCTGGGCTGGCACATGGCCGAGCGCCTGCCACAAACTCCGCTGCTGGCGGGCGATTCGGTCGACATCGCATTCACCATCGGCAACAACGATCATCCCGAATACGGCGGTCTCGAACTCTCCCTGCGCGATCTTCAGCTTCCCGGGCGTTGAATGACGCCGACTAGGGTAGCCAAGCCCGCACCTTTTCGATTTCCTCCGATCCAGTAAAGTAGCTCCATGACGCAAAGCCGGAAATCGCAGCCTTTCCTCCGCAGACACTCCCTCAGCCTTGCTGCTCTCGCAGTCGTAATCTTTCTGATCGCGCTCTATCGATCCGCTGACCCCTCGACCCATCTTGGCTCATTTTTCGGAAATGCAATCGCCGATTGGACAGGAGTCTTCGTCACCGTCGTGATGACCAAATTTCTTTACGAAAAAGGCTCGGCCGAGAGTAAACAGCCGAAGGGAATGTTGCCCTCGGCGGTTCTCGAGTTCCTTCGCGAGCACTCACTCACTCTGTTTCTTGTGATTACCGGCATCGGCTGGATCGTTGCATTTCGAGCAATGGATCCGAACGGTAAGTGGGGCCAAGTCGTCGGCAACATTGTGTCGGAGTGGACACAGATTCTTGGCCTTGTTCTGATGACAAAGCGTCTAATGGAGGTCGGATCGAAAGAGCGCTGATGTGTTTACCATAAATGGTAATGCCCATCGCGCCGCGCCATCTCCACATTCACGCCAAACAGAGCGGCCAGCCGCTCCACTTGCAAAATATCCTCTTTAGGCCCATCGGCCACCACCCGCCCGCGGCTCATCAGCACCACCCGTTGGATTTCCGGAACGATGTCGGCCAGTTCGTGAGTCACCAGGATAATTGCGGTTCCCGAATCCGCCAGCGTCCGCATGGTTTGCCGCAATCCCTGCTGCGCCGCAAGATCAAGCGAATTGCACGGCTCGTCCAGCAGCAGCGCTCCGGGCTTGTGCACTAAGGCCCGCGCGATCAGCACCCGCCGTCCTTCTCCCGACGACATCTCGCAAACCGGACGCTCCGCCAGGTGCTCGATCCTCAATGCAGCCAGCGCCTCGTCCGCCAGTTTTCTCTGTCGTGCATCCACGCTGTGGTTGGAAAAGATGCTGATACTGCTGAAGAATCCCGACAACACGACGTCGCGCCCACACGCATCTCCCGTGACCGACATCATCAGGTCATTCGACACGATTCCGAGCTGCGCCCGTAGCGCAAATACGTCCCAGCTCTCTTCTCCCAGAATCGACATCGACGATTCTGCCCGCGCGACCGGATAACATTCGCGCGTAATCGTCTTGATAAGCGTAGACTTCCCGCAGCCGTTCGGCCCAAGGATGGCAACGTGCTCGTCCGCGCCAATCCTCAGGCTGAAGTCGTCAAGCGCAACCTTCTGCCCCCGCATGACGCGTAGGTTATGGAAGTCCAGCAACGCCGGTTTGTCGGCCATAGTTGTCATTCTGGTTCGTGCATCTAAGTGTAGAAGAACTCTGCCGACTAACGGCCGATGACGACCCTGCATTACACTGAACCCAGATGCCGCTAAAAGTCTACCGTTTGCGCCGTTTACTAGCCGTGACCGCCGTGCTCCTGACGATGGTCGTGGCGGGAATGTATTTTTACGCGCGCCGGAAGGCAACCAACGTTCTGAAACAATTCCCCGGCAAGATCGGGTACGACATTAAGCAGACCGCCAGCGGCTTCCAGTTTTCCAAGTCCGACGGCAAGCGTACCCTGTTCACCGTCCAGGCCAGCGCCGTCAAACAATTTAAGCTGAACGGCAACGCCGAACTGCACAACGTCAGCATTGTGGTCTACGGCCGCGACTCATCCCGCTTCGATCAGATTTACGGCGACGATTTTGCCTTCAATCAGAAAACCGGCGACGTTACGGCCAAGGGCGACGTTCAGATCGATCTCGTTTCCAATCCCGCAGGTCTTGCCAGCCCCGATCAAACCACGCCCAAGGAACTCAAGAATCCCATTCACCTCAAGACCCACGATCTGGTCTTCAACAAGGACAGCGGAAACGCTATGACCGCTGCCCGGGTCGAATTTCAAACTCCGCAGGCCACCGGCTGGGCGGTCGGCGTGCAGTATGCGGGAAAGACTAACGCCTTGACCTTGTCGTCCCAAATTCACGTCGTTCTCAACGGCGCGTACGCAGCTGTGATTGAAGCCGACCATGGCATCATCACCAACGATCCCCGCGAGATCACGCTCTACCGTCCTCATCTCACGCGTCAGGACGGAACGGTGCAAGCCGACCAGGCGGTGTTCTATCTCAGCCACGAAAATCATGTCGAACGCATTCTTGCCTCAGGCAACGTTACGACGGAGACTCGGATGCAAGGGGCAAAAGAATCCTCACCCAAACAAGAATCCGCTCCAGACGCCAACCCTCAGCCCTCCCAGGTGCGCAGCCGCGCCGATCAGGCTGAGTTCCTTCTCGAAGGCAAGCAGGACCTGCTGCGGGCTGCCACCCTCAGCGGAAGCGTTCACCTCGATCAAACCGGGCCGCAATCCCTGCAGGGTGAGGCAGGCCGTGTGGTCCTCGATTTTTCTGGCAAGAACGAGCTTCAGAAAGTTCACGCCCTTGAAGGCGTCCGGCTCACGCAGAAAGCCACAACTGCCATCAATCCCTCGGCAAAAAGCCGCGCTTCAGGCCCTCAGGACTTCGAGTTAGTAGCGCCCGAGATCGACTTCATGGTGGCGCAAGGCCACATTCTGCGCCGCGCCGTCACATCAGGCGCCGCCCGCATCGCGATCGCGCAAGCGCAACCGGCTTCGCCATTAACTCCCGCCTCCGCGCAGCACACGGACGTAACTGCCGGCAGGTTCGAAGCGCAATTCGCATTCACGGAAGGCCGCAATCATCTCGTCAGTATCCACGGAGCTCCCGAGGCCCGCATCGTAAACTCCACTCCCGGCGAACCGGAGCGGATCAGTACCAGCGACGCCGTCGACGCCACATTTCTTCCCGAAGGGGGCTTGGACTCCGTCACCCAACAAGGCAATGTCGTCTATACCGATGGCCAAGACCCTGCCAAGCGCACGCAAGCCTGGGCCAAATCCGCCCGCTACACGCCTGCCGACCAGATGCTGATACTTACGGGCAGTCCGCGCGTGACCAACGGTGGCATGGCCACCACGGCCACTACCATCCGCATTAATCGGGCAACCGGCGACGCCTTCGCGCAAGAAGACGTCAAGAGCACTTACAGCGAACTCAAAGAGCAGCCCAACGGCGCCCTACTCGCTTCTTCTTCGCCGATTCATGTCACTGCTCGGAGCATGACGGCCCACAACTCTCCCGGCACAGCTCTTTACACTGGGAACGCGCGCCTGTGGCAGGACGCGAATCTCATTGAGGCTCCGACTATCCAGTTTGATCGTGACCGCCGGTCCGTTATTGCCGTAGGCACTCCTTACCAGCCAGTGCAAACGGTCTTGCTGCAGGCGGCGAAGGCGGACGAGCGGGAAAAAGCAAGCACTGGAAGACCGAAACAGGATTCAATCTCGCGATCCACCCCGATCTCGGTTACCGCCGCCAAGCTCACTTATGCCGATTCGGAGCGCCGCATCCGTTACGAAGGCGGAGTCGTTGCCCAAAGCGCTGACTTCACAGCTTCCGCCAAAACCGTGGATGCCTACCTATTGCCTCGCAGCCAAGCCACGAACAACCAAACCGTCGCCGGCCCTGGTCAGCTTGATCGGATGGTCGCCCAAGACAATGTCGTCATCCAACAGCCCAAACGTCGTGCCGAAGGTCAAAAGCTCGTTTACACGGCCACCGATGACAAGTTCGTGCTGACTGGCGGACCGCCTAGCATTTTTGATGCCGAACATGGCAAGATTACCGGGGTTTCATTGACTTTCTTTAGACGCGATGATAGGGTGCTCGTAGAAGGCGGAGCAAGCACTCCTGTGGTAACTCAAACCCGAGTGGCCCAATAATTGCGAACATAATGCGTACCCTGGCCACAGAAGAAATTGGCAAAAGTTATCGTGGCCGCCGCGTTGTCAATGGCGTTACTCTCCGCGTCGATCAGGGCGAAGTCGTTGGATTATTAGGCCCTAACGGCGCCGGCAAGACAACCACCTTCTATGCCATCGTCGGGCTTATCCCTCCCGACACTGGCCGCGTATTGTACGACGGCCAAGACATCACCGACGTTCCTATGTACCTCCGGGCCCGTCAGTATGGCATCAGTTATCTCCCTCAAGAAGCTTCGGTCTTTCGCAAGCTTACGGTGGAAGAGAACATCCTCGCGGTCCTGGAGGCCCAGCCGATGTCCTGGCACGAGCGCCGCGAGAAGATGGAAAAGTTCATTGACGAATTAGGGCTGGAGCATATTCGCCAGAATCGCGGATATGCGCTTTCCGGTGGGGAGCGACGGCGCGTGGAGATTGCCCGCTGCCTGTGCATCAACCCCACATTCATTTTGCTGGACGAACCGTTTTCCGGGATTGACCCGATTGCCGTGCTCGACTTGCAAAAAATCATCAGCAGCCTGCGCGCCAGCGGCATTGGAGTTCTAATCACCGATCACAACGTGCGCGAAACGCTTTCGGTGACCGATCGGGCCTACATCATCGATGACGGCAGAATTTTCCGTCACGGCCAACCCGGCCAACTGGCCGGCGATCCGGAAGTGCGAAGGGTGTATCTGGGCGAAAGTTTTTCCTTGGTGTGAGGTTTCAAAGTTTCATCGTTGCAAAGTTTCAATATCAGACCTTGCAGCCTTGGAGTCATCGAAACATTGAAACCCTGAAACTTTAAAGCATGGTCTTACTACAGCACAAACTCAGCGTCAAGCTCTCGCAGCGTCAAATCCTGACGCCGGGGCTTGTCCAGATGGTCTCGGTCCTCGCGCTCAACAAGCTTGAGCTCAAGGACATGATCACCGCTGAAATGGTGGAAAATCCAGTGCTCGAAGAACTGGAAGACTCCGTTCCTCTGCTCGACGAAGTTGGCAAAAAAGAAGAAGACCGCGAGCGCGCCGCTGCCGCCACCAACGAAGAAAATCCCATCACCGCCGTCGAAAAGAAAGATCCATTCGAAGAGATCGATTTCGGTTCCTTCTTTCAGGACTATCTCGATCCCGGTTATCGCACTCACAGCGAAATGGAGGATATCGAGCGTCCGTCGTTTGAGAATTTCCTTTCCAAGCCGACGAACCTAACCGACCACTTAGCCTGGCAGCTAGGCGCGCTCAGCCTGAGCCGCGAAGTGCGTGAGGCCGCCGACTTGATCATCGGCAACTTGAACGAAGACGGATACCTCATCGCCAGCGACGAGGAACTCCTCGGCGTCGCGCCCCCAGCGCCTCCCGAAGTCGATGCTGAAACTGCAAAAAATATTGTGAACGAGGCGCAAGCCCTCGGCTTGGCCGAAGTCGCCGAAGACGCTGTTTCCGAAACGGAAGAAGCTTCTGATCTCGCTGACACAGATTCATCCGCGATTGAGAGCGAAATCGATCTCGGCGCCGCAGAAAATTCAGATCCCGCAGAAACTGCAGACCTAACTCCCGAGCCCCGCGCCGAAACCTCTGTCTCTTCGCGCTCCGGCGATTCCGCTGCGGCAGTTGCTCCCGCGCCAGAACCGGCGCGTCCGGCACATCCGACATACACGCCGAGCTTCTCGCCTGCCGATCTGCAGGAAGCTTTGGAAGTTGTCCGCCAACTCGATCCTCCCGGCGTGGCTTGCCGCGACCTCCGCGGATGCCTACTCAACCAGCTCCGTTACCACCAAGCCCAGTTCGCGCTGCACAAAAACGGCAACGGTACCGAGCAAGTTCTGAAAGATGCGATGGCGGTAGTCGACCAGCATCTGCGCGGCCTGCAGAACAAGCAGCACAAAGAAATCGCCAAGGCCATCGGCCGGCCCATCGAAGCCGTGCAGGCAGCTCTTGACTACATTCGTACCCTTGATCCGCGACCCGGACTCCGTTACAACAAAGTCCAGGCGCGCCTCATCGAGCCCGACGTTGCCTTCGTCAAACACGGAGATGAGTGGCTGGTCATCATGAACGATGAAGATCTGCCCCAGCTTCGTCTCAATCCCGCCTACAAGAAGCTCGTTACCCGCGACGGCACCAACGAAAAGAGCACCCGCGACTACGTTAAAGAGCGCTACAAGAGCGCGATTCAGCTCATCAAGAACATTGAGCAGCGCAAGCAGACCATTACTAAAGTCTGCTACTGCATCGTCGCTCGCCAGCAGGATTTCCTCGAACGAGGCATCGATCAACTCAAGCCCATGATGATCAAGGAGGTGGCCGAAGAAATCGGTGTGCATCCTTCCACGGTGAGCCGCGCCGTCGCCAACAAATACGCGCACACACCGCAAGGCGTATTCGAACTGCGATATTTCTTCAGCGAAAGCGTTCAGGGCCCCGAGGGTGGCGGCACGTCGCTGCTCATCCTTAAGCGCCGCGTCAAAAAGCTGATCGAAGAAGAAGATCCCAGCCGTCCGTTGACCGACGAGCAGATCACCCGCATCCTGCAATCGCAAGGTATCCAGGTGACCCGCCGCACGGTGGCCAAATACCGCGAAGACATGCGCATCCCCAGCACGCACCAACGCCGGGTAAAAAAATAAGTATTCGTCAGGTCGGAACGAGAGCCGTGGAGCGGCGCGAAAATGTAGCCCACAGCGCAAGCCGTGGGGTCGGAGTGGCAAATAACCAAGCCCCAGAGGGGCGAAAGAAGACTTCGACTCTCATGCCGACGAACTTCGCAACAGTTCCAAATGCAGTGCCCGATTTAGCTCATTGATTCGACTTCCTAGGAGGGGCGCTCATGAACGTGGAATACACTGGCAGGCACTACGTAATCACTCCCATCATCCGCAAAGAAGTAGAAACCGGCCTTACTAAAATCCGCAAAATTCTCGGCGACCGTTTTGAAACCAAGGTCATCCTCGCCGTCGAAAAGCACCGCCACAAAGCCGAAATCACCATCAGCCCTCGCAATGGCCCACTGGTCGGCCTCGCCCAGGCCAAGGATATGTCTATCGCCGTTAACGAAGCGCTCGACCATCTCGAAAAGCAGGCCGTCAAGTACAAAACCCGCTGGCAATCGAAGAAGCGCTCCGCCCGCAAGAGCGAAGAGGTCAAAAAGTGGAACGGCCACTCTGCGCCCACCGACGAAACTGAGAACCAACCCGTTATCGGCCTCTCCGAAAAAACGGCCGTCCCGGTTATGGTCCACCGGTATCCGGCCGTGGCCAAGACCACCGAAGTTCACCTCGTCCGCTCGGAAGACGCCGTCGCCATGCGCCCCATGACGCTCGAAGAAGCCATTAAGGAAGCGCACTTCCGCGATCGTGACGTCTTCGTCTTCCGCGACCCCAAAGGCAAAGTCATGATTCTCCACCGCACTCGCGACGGCAAAATGGAGTTAATCGAAGCCCCATAAACCTGACGGAGCGCCAATCGTCTATGTGGGGACAGCCGCCCTCGGCTGTCCAGGCGGCCCGGAAGTATCGGGCCGCAGCTTTCTCCCCAACGCTCCGATGCTCTTAACAACACTCACGTTGCGATCGTACCTGCTGTTGCCAACTCTCCTCGCTTTCACCGCCGCCGCCCTCTGCGCCTCAAAAGCGAATCTTCCAAAAAATTACAAGGGAGCTCCCTATCAGGACGCTCGCTATCAAGGAGGTGCCCAGAAGATTCCCGGACGCGTACTATGCGCTTATTACGATCGCGGCGGAGAAGGTGTCGCCTACCACGACTCCGACACCAGGAACAACGGCAGTGGAGCTCTCAACCCCGCCGACGGAACGTACTTGAATCAGTTCCGCATGGATGAGGGCGTCGACATCTCCTACACCAAGTTTCATGACCAGATCGACAACAACCCCTACGACCTGGTGCAGCCTCCAGAAAATCAACTCTATGTCGGATGGACCGAACCCGGAGAGTGGTTCAACATCACCGTGCAGGTTGACCGCGCCGGCGTTTATGCTGCCGATTTTCTGTACACCTCAAA
>DASSRO010000086.1:0-4150 GCA_035701745.1 Candidatus Sulfotelmatobacter sp.
CCTGGATCATCAACGGATGGCAGTCCTACGGCAGGATGGGCAGCAAGCCCGGACTGGGTGGTCAGATCCTCTATCGCCCGAAGCCGTGGCTGTCGCTCGTCTTCAACAACTACGGCATGGGCGAAGATACGCTCGGCAACGGCGATGGCCAGTTCGGACGCTCGCGCATCCACACCGACGACAGCGTTGAGGTCAAGTATTACGACCGGCCACAAAAGTTCCTGGACAAAATGGCGTTCTCGGTTACGGGAGACCTGGGCTGCGAGTATGGAGGCCACGGATCGTTTGTGAGCGCGCAGGGCCGGACAATTAATAACAACGTTAATTGCCATCACAACACGGCCACCAGCAGCAAGCAGACATTCGCCGGCTGGATGCTCTACAACCGCTGGTGGTTCAAAAAGGATTTGTACGGCATCACGCTGGGCGGGGGCGCGATGGCCAATCCGGGGCGCTACTTGACCTTGCTGCCGCCGATCAATGGAGCGGACGCTATTTCTGGCTCGCCCTATTTCACGCAGAATCCGGGCGATCCGTACAAAGCCTGGGATGCTTCGCTGACCTTTGATTGGATGCCAAAACAGTACATAACTTTCCGCGCGGAATATGGGTATCGCCACGCAAACGTGCCGTATTGGACTGGTCGCGGAGGAATCACGCCCGGAGACAACCTCGCTCCCAGTACCATTCCCGGACCGAGCGCTGGGTCTGTGGTCGGGACCGCGACGTTCGTACCGGGCCCGTTCCTCTCGGCCACACCGGGCTTCACGTGTGTGCCTGGAGTGGCGGGCTTCTGTCCCGATCTGCGAAAAGATGAACCCAGCTTGAGATACGCGATCATGGTGAAATTCTAGGCTAAAATTGCGGTAAAATCAGGCGCAAGTCTTTGGCCCATTCCCCCCGAGATTGGTTATTGCGAGGATTGCCTTGGGGAGCGAGTCTAGCCTAGCCGCTCTAATGGAAGCCGCCGACGGCGGGAGCAAACCCGCTGCGGATGCACTGTTCAGCGCCCTTTACGGCGAATTGCGACGGATTGCCAAGTACGAGTTGGCACGGCACGGCGCACCGGTGAGCCTCAGCGCGACCACACTCCTTCATCAGGCTTACATCGAGATTGCCGGCAGAGACAGAGCGCTATTTCCTGATCGCAACAGATTCATGGGTTATGCGGCGCGCGTCATGCGTGGTTTAATAATTGACCGCGCGAGAAGCCGCTGTGCGCAGAAGCGCGGCGGTCACTTCGAAATAACGGCGCTTGGCAGTGAAATCGAAAGTGCGTCTGATTGCCGGGAACTCGTTCGGATCAGCGACGCGCTGGACGAACTCGCCAAAGCCGAGCCTTCCCTCGCAGAAGTCGTCGACTTGAAGTTTTTTTGCGGCTTTTCATTTGCGGAGATCGCGGCGATGAAAGATGTGTGCGAACGAACTATCCAGCGTGATTGGGAGAAAGCGCGCATCTACCTGCATCGCTCCATTCGTCCAGACTTGGAGATCTGAGTCATGCCCGCATTGAGACCTGAACAATGGCAGGAGATCAGCCCGTACCTGGATCATGGCCTGTCACTGTCGAAGCAGGAGC
Organism: Candidatus Sulfotelmatobacter sp.; assembly: GCA_035701745.1. Taxonomy (GTDB): domain Bacteria; phylum Acidobacteriota; class Terriglobia; order Terriglobales; family Acidobacteriaceae; genus Sulfotelmatobacter. Next base: position 1,580 of record DASSRO010000086.1, read on the forward strand.
GCGCGGCATGGTTGTCAGATCTCCGTGCGCAACGATCGGAGATTGCGGACCTCGTTGAGGAACTGCTGGAGGAACATGAGGTAGTATCCCAGGCACATTTTTTGGAGCACCAACTGCCGTCGCTAGACGAAGACTATTTAACAGGGGAAACCGTCGGTCCCTACAAGTTGATCTCGCGCATAGGCGAAGGCGGAATGGGTAACGTCTGGCTCGCCGAGCGAGCAGACGGGCGCTTCGAGCGCAGGGTCGCGATCAAGTTCGTACATTTTGCCATCACCTCCCGAGGAGCGGCTGAAAGGTTCAAGCGCGAAGGCAAAATTCTGGGACAGTTGCGGCATCCTCATATTGCGGAGTTGATCGACGCCGGCTTGACGCCTAAGGGGGAGCCTTATCTAGTCCTGGAGTACATCCCGGGACAACAAATCGACGAATATTGCGATACGCAGAAATTGGGAGTGGAGGCGCGAATCGAGCTCTTTTTGGACGTTCTTCGCGCGGTCGCTCACGCGCACGCCCATCTGGTGGTTCACCGTGACATCAAGCCGTCCAACGTGCTGGTTAGCAGCGATCGCGAAGTGAAATTGCTGGATTTCGGCATCGCCAAACTCCTAGCTGACGATACAAGCCCGGCGGCCGCGACGCTGCTCACGCTTGAAGGCGGAGGCGCCATGACTCCGCTATTTGCCGCGCCGGAACAGGTGACCGGCGGTCCAATTACTACCGCAACGGACATTTATGCGCTCGGTACCCTGCTTTTCGTGCTACTAGCGGGCCAACATCCGACGGGGCCGGGCCCGCATTCGCCGGCCGATTTAGTGAAGTCGATCACTGAAATCGAGCCTGCCCGGCTCTCCCATGTGGTGAAGGGGGACGCGTCGAGTGCTGACAACCGCGGCACCAGTCCCGAACGCCTTAGTCGGTTGCTGGCCGGCGACGTGGAGACGATTGTCGCCAAGGCACTCAAGAAAAGCCCGCAGGAACGCTATGTCTCAGTTACCGGTTTTGCCGAGGACCTGCGGCACTACTTGAAGCAGGAACCGATCGCAGCGCGCCCCGACAGTGTTAGTTATCGTGCCGCGAAGTTTGTGCGCCGCAACCGCGTAGTCCTGGGACTTGCGTGCTTTGCGTTGCTTGCAGTCATCGCCGGAATTGCTGGAACTCTGATACAGGCCCGCACCGTTCGGCAGCAGCGCGATTTCGCAATCCGCGAGTTGACCCGAGCAGAGGAAATCAACGATCTGAACCAATTTCTTCTTACCGACGCTGCCCCATCAAACACTCCCATCACAATCCATCGGCTGCTCGATCTCGAAAACGAACTTGTTCAGCGCGAGGACTATGCAAGCGATCCTGCCAATCACATTGCCCTGCTGATTTCCATTGGCGGCCAATATCTGGACAAAGATGAAAACGAGAAGTCACTGCAAGTACTGCAGCAGGCCTACGATCTGTCACGAGGGCTGGGAGACGCCTCGGTGCGTGCCCGGGCCTCATGCGCCTTGGCCTGGGCGGTGCAACGGCAGGGAGGGCATGCGCGTGCACAGGCGCTGGTTGAGGAAGGCCTGCGCGAGCTTCCCAGGGATCGCCAGTACGCTTTGGACCGCGTCTATTGCTCAGTACATGCCAGCGAGGTGGCCGCTGATGCAGGGCTGGCGCAGAACGCGATTGAATACGCGCGATTGGCAGAGCAGTCGCTCAATCAATGGCCCTATGAACCGGGTAGTCTCAGGCTAGCTGTTCTTTCAGCTCTCGGTGAGGCGTATAACTTTGCGGGGCTGCACCGCCAGGCGATCTTGACATTCGAGAAAGCTTTCGAACAGGCGAGCAGGCTTGGCTACGCCGAAACCAAAACAGGCGCCTCGTTGCTGGAGTCGTGGGGATTTGCGCTGAGCCTCGCGGGGCGAACCTACGATGCGGAGAAGATTCTGCGGCGGGCGGTAGATCTAACCGAGGGCGATCAAGCCGGAGGCGGAGCTACCCCGCAGCTGCTGGTTCAGTACGGCACTATTCTGATGGGATTAAAGCGCCTCCCCGAAGCTGCGGTTTTTGCCGAACGCGGTTCTTTTCGTGCACAACAACTGCACGACCAAGTTACTTTTGAACAATCATTATTCGGCAGGGCACGGATTTACCGCGAACAAGGCAATCTCGAGCGTGCCACCGAGATGCTTGAAACCGTGGAACCAATGTTGCGGCGCGATCTACCTCCCGGGCACTATGCCTTTGCAACTATAAGGCTGGATCGTGCGCTTATCGCCAGCGAACGTGGAGACCAGAAAAGCGCGCTCGAACTGATTAATCAGGCAATCACGATGGCGCAGAATGCGATCAGGAGCGGCGGCCAGGGAGCTTTTATGTTCCCCGCGATCTACGTAATGCGGGCCAAGATCGAGTTGCGAGCCGGCGATGCCACAGCAGCGCAGGGCGACGCGGAAGAGGCTATCAAGGAAGCGAGCGCATCGCTGCAACCTGGCGATACCTCAGCCGGGCTGGGGAATGCCTATTATTTTCTCGCGAAAGCCCTGGACGCACGAGGGAAGCGCGGGGAAGCGCTTGCAGCAATGAGAAAGT
>DASSRO010000087.1:0-18658 GCA_035701745.1 Candidatus Sulfotelmatobacter sp.
CGGCTCGCCCGAAGCGGCTTTGATGCCGTCGCTGTCCTTGAATAGCAGCACGCGGAAGCCGTCGAAGCCGGCATTCTTCAGCGCGAAGCGATACTCGGCTTCATACATGCCGAAGCGGCAGGGGCCGCAGGAACCCGCGGTGAAGAAAACGTAATTGTCCAGAATGTCCTGTCGCGGAATGCCTTCTTTTTCCAGGAACTGGAGATATTGCACCAGATTTCCGACCGTGAAATAAGTCGGGTTGCATTGCCCATTGTTGCCATACTCCTTGCCGATCTGGAAGGCAGGCACGTCGGGCACGGGCAGCTTCTCGCAGCGATATCCGCAGCCCTGGAAGACGGCGCGAATCAAATCCTCGTGCTTCCACGTGAAGCCCCCGAAGAGGATGGTTACGCGATTGCGTTCTTCTGCCGTAAAGGCTCGTTCAATCGGACGATGGAAGTGTGTCGGCTGGTCAAGGCCTGCGATTCTCCGCAAGCGCATACGCTCGGCTTCTAATCGTTGCTTGATTTCCGAATCATTTTCAATCTGGACGAAATTTGCGGCCATAAGGTCCTCCGGCGGTGTGTGGAATTTGAGCCCTGGCTGAAAATTTGATCGTGAGGTGGTAGGCGGATCGCCCATCGGCTCGAGGTTTGAGCCGATTGCGCTGTGGGCAGGACACCGCGAACGTCAGGATGAAAGGGAATCCTGGTCACTGCGGGTTTTCTACTGTACTGCATCCGAACTCCACAGTTGGGCTAGGAGGTTCGAAGTCTTACACCGGCGGAACTGCTGCGAGGAGTCCCGTAGGCGCCGGAGTTTAGCAAAAGACCGCGGTTGAGATACCAACCCTCAGAAATCAGTTCCCAGATTCTTTGGATCCCACCCACGGAAAAAATTAAGTTGATCTTAATGAGTTTTTATCAAAACTAACTCCTGAGATCAAGCGCGAATGCTGGACGATAAAGTGACTGTACGGGAATGCACCGGTTGCTTAAAAGCGATACTCAGAAGCTTGTCTTTTTTTGCAGGGAAAGCGCCCCGTTGGTATGCGCAGGATGTGTTTCAGATTTTTCTCCGCGAGGACGAATGCTTTAGGCAGGCTCGGCTGTAGATCCCAGGAGTCCAGGGCGAAGTTGAAGACCGCCACTCCGGCGTCGCCGAGGCGGTCGGCGAATTCTGGTTTCAATAAGCGTCCGTTAGTTGCGATATAGACCCAGAAGCCCTTTTTGGCAGCGTAGTAGACGACCTTGTGAATGAAATCCGGCCGTAAGAGAGGCTCGCCTCCCATCAGCGCCAGTACCCGGCAGCCATTGTCGTGCAGCCAGTCTATCGAGCGCCGGGCTACATCCCCTTCACTTTGTTGTTGTACGACCAGCAATACCAGCAATCGAGGTTGCACTTGTACTCGACAAACAGATAGGCGGTTATGGGATGAAACTCGCCCGGCAAAACTCGGGAGCGGACGTAGGGGCCCAGCCATCCGCGCGAGTAGCGGTAGACATCCTTGGCACCCCACTTCCGCCGTTCCGGCGGAGTCTCGGGGCCAGGGGCGTTCAACCGCTCCGGGAATTGTGGGAACACCGGTTCAGGGAGGGTGAGACCTTTAAATTGTGCCGGTGCGGGCTGGCGCTGGCCGGAATTCATGAGAAGGTCGTGGATCGCTACGTCAATGCGAAATTTGGTTGCAGTTGGCATCGCAAGGCACCTCGAAGAGAGTTTGGACGGAGTTGGCTGCTCCACCCGAACGGGTGCGCTTCTAGATTTTGTGAATCAGTCACAACTCCGGGAAGGGGCTCTTGCAGGAAAAGTGCCAACTGAGGAGCGAGGAAAATCCCTTCGCATACAGACGATACCAATAAGGTTGCATGATGCAACGGCATCTATCTTCTGAGCCTAGTCAAGGGTGTTTAATTTCATTGTCTTTTGGGAGGTGCCTTAATCGGAAGTCGTTCGCCGGGTACGAATTTATTCGTGCCGAAGTCCATCTCGACGACCTGTCTCTTGATGTCCTCCAGGTCAAATGACTGACGAATTTCGACCGTCTTCGGCACTTATTGACACTGACTTTGACACATGCATACTGAAAGGGATGTCGATGAGATTTCCGGTCCGGCCGACACGAGTTGTGGCATCAGAGGCATCGGGATGAGGGTGGCTCGTAAAGCGCCTCTTGGTCTCGTGACTTGATCGTTTTAGCTTATGCCAAACTCGTCTTGGGAGTGGAAGCGGTCCTAGCATCCCATATTCTCCATGAGAACGCCTTGCGATGAAGCGATACTGTGGTCAGGCGGTAGCGAAGCGCGGTGTCGAGAAAACGCCAAGCCTTGGGTACTCATTGCGACTATTCTCGGCTCCAGCATGGCCTTCATCGACAGCACAGTAGTCAATGTCGCTCTGCCCGCGATTCAGGCCGATTTTCACGCGACTGTGGTAGATGTGCAATGGGTGGTCGAGTCTTACGGTTTGTTTCTGGGGGCTCTGATTCTGGTAGGCGGGGCCTTGGGTGACCTCTTCGGTCGCCGTCGCATCTTCCTCTCGGGCGTGGCAATTTTTTCGGTTGCCTCGGCCGGTTGCGGAATTGCCTCGAACATTGATCTGTTGATCCTTGCGAGGAGCATTCAAGGCGTGGGCGCCGCGCTGCTGGTGCCGGGAAGTCTTGCCATTATTAGTAGTTCTTTCGACGAGAAGAGTCGTGGCCAGGCGATTGGGACATGGTCAGGCTTCACCGCTATCACCACGGCGATTGGACCCGTTCTCGGAGGTTGGCTGGTTCAGCATGCCTCATGGCGATGGGCCTTCTTCATCAATTTGCCGCTTGCCGCCGCCGTAATCGGCACCTCGTTCTGGGCGATCCCTGCAAACCGGCGCATGGCCGCGGGACGTATCGATTGGATTGCCGCGCTTCTAGCCACGATCGGGCTCGGGGGTTTGGTGACCGGTTTTCTCGAATCGGTTAACTTGGGCTGGCGGAACCCCTACGTTTTCGGCAGTCTGATCGTGGGTTTCGGTAGCCTTATCGCTTTCGTGTTCGTTGAAGCACGCGTTACTTCCCCAATGGTGCCGCTCACGCTGTTTCGCTCCCGCAGCTTTAGCGGCGCGAACTTGCTTACGCTGCTTTTGTACGCAGCAATTGGCATTTTCTTTTTTTTGTTTCCCTTAGATCTTATCCAAGTCCAGGAATATTCTCCGACAGAGGCCGGCACCGCGATTCTTCCCATGATTCTGGTGATGTTCCTTCTCTCGCGCTGGGCTGGCGGATTGGTTGGCCGCTTCGGAGCAAAAGGTCCTTTGATTATCGGTCCGGTGATTGCCGCAATCGGCTTTGGTCTTTTCGCGTTTCTGTCGGTTGGAGAAAGTTATTGGAGGTCTTTTTTCCCGGCCCTCGTAATTTTGGGACTAGGAATGACAGTGACGGTGGCCCCACTCACTACGCTAGTTATGAACTCAACAGAGCAAGAGCGTGTCGGGACGGCGTCTGGCATCAATAACGCCGTCGCACGGGTTGCCGGTGTTCTCGCTGTTGCGGTGCTTGGGATCGTGATGGTGAAGGCCTTCGGTTTTGATCTTAATCGAAACCTGGCTCGACTCTCTTTGCCGCCTCACATTCTGCAGGAACTGCAGGCAAATGAGATTAAACTCGCAGGCTTGCAAGCGCCGGTTGGGGTTGATCCCGCGGTGAGTCGCGCCATCACGGAATCGGTGAAAAAAGCGTTCATATATGGATTCCAAAAGATCATGTGGATTTGCTGCGCTTTATCGCTTACAAGTGCAGCGATCGCATGGTTAATGATCCCACGTCGGCAATGAAGATAAGCGTCAAACTGCGCTTGTCATATGTTGACACCCGCCCAAAAACTGTGATCACCATCCCTATGTGTTTTCAAGGACTTGTCAAAACGTAGACAAGGATCCATTTGGCTGATCATTTGCTTCCATCGTACTGAAGGTTGACCAATGCCCAAGCTATCTCCGCGATTTGACGAATCTCATTTTTGTCGGTCGCGGCGGCGAAATTCCGTGCCGGAGCTGTAAAGGGCTTTCTCATACAGTTGGCCCAACAATGCCATCGCAGGAAATTGACAAAAAAGAATGATCTTCATGTCAATTTCCACAGGGGTCAAAACGACTATGTAAGTGGAGGGCCCAGTGAAGATTTTTGGCGCCAGGCACGGCGAAGCTTTACGGCAGGCAGATTATGCAACGGGAACGGACTTCTGCCGAATTTTTGAAAATGATATGAATCGACTTTATCTGCTGGCGTTGCTTTTAACGGCGGACCGCGATTTCGCGGAGAAGTGTTTTGTCCGTGGATTGGAGGATGCGAAGGCCAGCAATCCGGTTTTTCAAGACTGGGCGGAATCTTGGGCGCGCCGGACGATTATTATAAACGCGATTCGGCTGCTCACTCCCCATGCAGGTAAAACCACGAGTCTTCGCAATGGTTTTACTCCAGTGGAACTGCCAGAATTGCCGCTCAAACTCTCCGCTATCCTGGGTTTAGCAACGTTCGAGCGCTTTGTTTTTGTGATGTCTGTGCTCGAAGGCTATCCAGATCGCGATTGCAAGCTCCTTCTAAATTGTTCCGGTACAGATTTTGCGGAAGCCCGGATTCGCGCCTTGCGACAACTTGCCGCCTCGGCTGATTGGGTAGGCGATCGAGAGGCACAGATTGCGGGTTTGCACTCGGATATGGACGATTGCGAGTCGAAGATCCTGCCGCATCTCGAAGTTTCTCCGTAACCAGAGGTGCTTCGAGGATTTTCACTATTCAGGCCGGCGTCGGCGCGTTCTCTTCTATCAGTTTCTCGGCCTTCAACTCGACCCAGAATTCTGCGGGAATCCTGGATTGCATTGAAGTATAGTCTGCGAGAATCTGTTGTTCACTGCTCGCGCCGACCAGCAACGCGGCAGCTACGTCGGGTGACGCAGAGAACTGCAGCGCTGCGGTGCGAAGGTCGACTCCATGATTGGCCGCCACTTCGCGCAACCGCTTTCGCTTTTCCAGGAAGTCGTGCGGAATTTTGTACGACTCTTTTCCATAGTTGTAGCGAGGGCTGCCCGAGATGAATCCGGCGTTCAATGACGAACCGACTACCAGAGACGCGCCTTTGCTCCGGACTGCCGGAAAGAGCTGATTCAGCGCATTCTTGTGATCAATTAAAGAATACTGAGACGCCATCAGACAGACATCCGGATCGGCTTCCTTTAAGACCCGCAAAATCGGTTCAGGCGTATTGACGCCAATTCCCCAACCTTTGATCAATCCTTCCTCTCGCATGCGCGTGAGCTCGGGAAAGGCACCTTTCAAGGCGATTTCAAATTGCTCCTGCCAAGCTGTGGGGAGCAACTTGTTATCCGATGAAATATCATGAACGAAGACAATATCAAGGCTGTCGATACCAAGCCTTTGCAGGCTATCCTCGATCGAACGTCGCACGCCTGACGCGGTGTAGTCGAAAATTACGTCATTGGGCGAGGGCGAGAAAGGGAATAGATCGTGCTCCTTGGCCGTCTTCGATGCCTTGAGGAGTTTCCCCACCTTCGACGAGATTACGTATTCACTTCTGTTTTTGTTGTGAAGAAAGCTGCCGTATCTTCTCTCAGCGAGTCCTAGACCATACCAGGGAGAGACATCGTAGTAACGAATGCCGGCACTCCATGCGGCTTCCAGGATTGCGTACGCATCCTTGTCGGTCACTACAGAAAATTCATTTCCCAGCGGAACGCCGCCGAGGCCGAACCGGAAGGGCGGCTTGTAGTGGACGCTGCTTGCGCTTGTGCCTCTATTTTTCATGTCGTGTCCTCTTACGCCATCGGGCGCGTGGATTTGCGCTGACCAGGCCTGCGGCAAAAGGGCCGCTGCAGCGGTCGTTGCCGATCCATTGACGGCTAGATTAAGGAATTCTCTTCGTGTGCTCATATCCCGCTGCACCTGTTACACGCGCTGTTGCGCCAAGTTCTACCGGGGCGCAGATGGGTGACTTCAGCGCCCGAAGCAAGAAGAGTTTCCATGGCGAGGCCGGCGCGTAAATTCCGTGGTGGACATTGCTAGCGGTGTCCTCCACCCTCAGCATGGCCGCGTCCGTCACGCATCTCGTTTCCGCGAAAATGATTGAAGGGTTTGTCGCCATGTTCAGGATGTGGGCCGGCATAGCCGTGGTGGGGATCGAAACGGTTGTCGACGTGGCCGTGGAAGCCGTGAGGACCGTGGAACCAGGGTCCGGCGCCGATAAACACGCCACCGTTGAACCACTCTGATCCATAGTATCCGTAGGGCGCGCAATCGTATGGGGCGAAGTCGTAATAGCCGTAAGGGCACGCCGGCTCGGGCCCGATATTAATCGAGACCTGGCTGGCTGCAGGTCGCGGAATAGTCAGCAGAGCTCCAACCAGTGCAACGACGTAAAAGAATTTCCAAAAGTGCATAACGTTCTCCTGGCTCGAAGAAAAGCAATCCGGCTGCCACAGGGGTGACGACCGATATTCAAGGAAAGGAAGGGCCAAAGGAGCAGACGAGCGAGCGCCCCTGTGTCGGTATGACTGCTGGTTGACTGACTGTCGAAAGAGGGACGCAAGCTTTGCAGGGGGAAAGAAAATTGAACAGAAGCATTGCCGGCCGCAGCCTTCGCGTGTCTCGCTCATTCAGTAACTTGCCGCGATACTTTTTCCCTCTCAAGTTTGGTGCTTCCTTTGCAAAACAAATACGGCAGCGTCGATTGTCTGAGCGTCATTTGGGTTGAAGGAAGAAAGTCCGAGATGCAGATTGTGCTATCGAAATTTGAACTAAATGCAGCTTCAGCAGCTGCTCAAAAACCATTCCATGTCAGCCAGAAGGCCGCCGGCTGTAGTAACTAAGACGGAAGGCCCCAGCTGTTCCGCGCTCCTGCTCCCATTGCGTAGCGTCTACACTTTCCTTATCCGTGGACCCTATATCGGGCGAGCTTTGCGTGGCGAACCCCGCGCCTGGCGTCGGCGAGGCCATGAATGCCAATGTTTATGGTTGGACGGCTTCACGCTTTCCATGCATCAACTGCACGACCGCCTCATACAATCGCTTCCGCATTTCATGGCGTTCATAGGCGCGCGTGATGTAGCGGATTTGTACTTCAACGCCATCGCCTGACGGCACCACATTCAGAGCCGGAGCGGCTGAGAAGGCCTGCACACGATAGTGGTTCGTAGTGGCATGCCACTCTTCTTCTGCCTTGCGCGCACTGGCTTCGGTTTCTTTCGCAACCAGTCTCTGGATGCGATCGATTACCGCATACGGATCCTGGCTGGCCGGAATCGTCACTTTCAGTTCGTCCCACATCCATTGGCCGGAGGTGGTGAAGTTAAAGAAGTGACCTTCAATGGCGAAGTTGTTCATGAAAGAAACTTTTCTGCCGGTGGGATGTCCCGCATCTGTCCAATTTCCTGTTTCGAGCAGAACGGTTTTGAGCAGCCCAATCTCGACCACCTCACCGGCGACGCCATTGATCTCAACCCAGTCGCCCACATGAATGCCGTTGCGTCCCATCAGGGAAAACCACCCGAGGAAAGCCATGATGAAATCTTTCATGGCAACGGTGAGGCCAGCCCCGGCGAGGCCGAGAATCGTCGTAGTCTGGCTGGGCAGGCCGAAGATCAGAAAGAGAATGGCGAGGGCGCCGATGGCCTGCGCCGAAAACTTGAGCACGGCGCGCAGCGTGTCGACGCGCTTGTTCTCGGTTTTCAGGTTGACGGTGAAGTGCTCAATCGTGCGGTTCGCCAGATAGACCAGGATCAGCACGAGCAGGATCCAAAAGAGGATCTCTAGCATGTTGTGCAATGCCGCCTGCTGGCGAGCTTCGACGATGACGATCCATTGGCCGTAAAGATCGCCCAGTTTCTTTTCGTCGGCGATACGGCGGGCCAGATCAACCAGATTCTTCTGATTCAGCCGATGGTTCTTGAGCGAATCTAGCGTTGCCTGGGCAGCCGCCCTCGACTCATCGCGGCTCGCGGTCTTGCTGTTGGTGGCAAAACCTTTGGCTTGCTGTTTCGCAGACTCCCGACTTTCGCTCTGCTGCTGGGCCGTAATAGCGAGCGCCTCGTGTTGCTTCGAAAGGTTGTCCTGCTTAACTCCGGCGTCCTGCAGCGCCTCTGTCAACTGTGTTTTCTTGTCGCGCAGTGCTTTCCAGGCACGGAAAAGGTTCAGCAGCGTGTGAGACTGGTATTCGCCTTCGGCAGCATTTGCGGCCGAGGCCGGGTGCGCCGCCAGGTAAGTTTCTTCGTCGTCATGTGCTTGCTTTTGGCGCTGCACTTCAGCCTGGGGATCGCCGCCGGCTTGCACGAGCGCTTCAGTGGCGTCGTCGAGTTCGTCCTGATCGAGTTCCAGTTGCGCCTGGGCTACGTTAAGTTGGTCTTGGAGGTTTTCCTTCTGTGACTCTGAAGCAGCAGCTATTTTTTTGGTGAGTGCGCTGACGTTTGCCTGATCGTCTTGCAGTGCTTGCTGTAATCGAGTCTTCCTGTCGGCTAATTTCTTCAGCGCCGCCGTGAGCGGAGGAGGACTCTCCTGTGCGGCACGGAAGGCATCGAAAAAGGCGAGGTCGACTTCATGGTCGGCGACCTTCTCTGCCTGCTGGGCGAGGTCTTTCTCTTCTTGCGCATAAGCCGTTGATTCGACTCTGCGGGCGGTCTGCAGTGGACTCTGGTCGACCAGCGCATGGATCACCGCCGGCCTCTGTTTGCTGCCCTTCGATTCGGCGGCCTGCGGGATCTCTTCGATCGAGGCACGACTCTGCCGCGTTCGCACCATGCCGACAATAGCCGCGGCCCCGAGCACGAGTAAAACCAACGCGGTAATCCAGTGCCTGACTTTCATAAAGGTTTGGAAATCAATGACGAAGCTTTATTGCCACCACTGTAACAAGAAACACGTTCTCCCGGCGACCATCGGCTATTCGTAACCTGCGCGGGTAAAAGCGAGGCTTTAGTATCACGGTGAAGCGCATGCGCGAATATCTCCAATCCATTTTCGAGGCCGCCGGGTGGAACGAGCCATGGAAGCCCGTTTCCCGGCCAGCGCTCGTGGCTTGGCTGATCTTTTACGCGTGGTTCCTGGCTTATGCCTTTTCGGCCCACGGGGGATTTCTTTTCATCGATAGCGCCAATCTCGTCGTTCATGAAGGCGGCCACAATCTGTTCGGGTGGTTCGGGCCTACGCTGGGCTTGTGGGGAGGGACGCTTCTGCAATGGCTGGTGCCGTTTCTGCTGGCCACGTATTTCTTTGCACAACGCCAGGCCCCGGGATTTTTCTTCTGCGCATTTTTCTTTTTTGAGAACTGGCTTTATACCGCTACCTATATGGGAGATGCGCGAGCGCAGGTGCTTCCCTTGGTCACGACCGGAGATCCGGATTTCGTGGAACACGACTTCTATGCAATTTTCACGAGCCTTGGAGTCTTGAATTACGACACGAAGATCGCAGCCGTGGTCCGTTTTTTGGGATGGTGCGGAATGATTGCCGTCGTGCTTTGGCTGGCGATGCGAACGCTTCCAACGAAAGAAGACCGGCACATCGACACAACGGAGTCACTCGCAATAAAGGCGCAAACCCTCAAAAAGCCTTCTACGGCACCCAATCTGCGATGAAAATATTTGTCTCGTGCGGCGCCTTGGCGTTGCGGTTGGAAGCCCATACCAACTTCCTGCCGTCGGGCGAGAACATGGGGAAGCCGTCGAAGCCGTCACTATAGGTGATGCGCTCGAGTCCGCCACCGTCCGGATTGATTGCCCACAGTTCGAAATTTCCCATGCCGCCGGTGGCGTGCGTCTCCGGATCATAGTTGGACGAGAAGATAATGCGCTTGCCGTCGGCGAAGTAGGCCGGACCAAAACTCGCCGCGCCTAGATTTGTGACTTGCCGCTTATGGCTGCCGTCGGCCTTCATGACCCAGATTTCGAGCGATGTGGGGCGAATCAGATTCTGTGCCAACAATTCTTTGTAGTCGGAGATTTCTTTTTCGGTCTGCGGATGGTATGCGCGGTAGACGATCCACTTGCGGTCCGGCGAGAATGTCGGGCCACCGTCGTATCCCAGTTCGTGCGTGAGTTGCCTGACGCGACTGCCGTTGGCGTCCATCGAATAGATGTCGAGATCCCCGTTTCGGATTGAGGTGAAGACTATTTTCTTTCCGTCGAGGGAGATCGTGGCCTCGGCGTCATAACCTGGCGTGTGCGTCAGTTGCCGCAGATTCGATCCGTCCGGACTGGCCGTGAAGATGTCATACCCGGAATAGACGGCCCACACATAGCCCTTCGAAAAATCGGGCCGCGGCGGGCACTCGGGACTGGCGAGATGAGTTGACGCGTAGAGAATCTTCTTGCCATCGGGATAGAAAAAGCTGCAAGTTGTGCGCCCTTTGCCGGTCGAGACCATGCGCTGGTCGCTGCCGTCGATGTTCATGGTGAAGATCTGGTCGCATTTCACATCCCCGTGGGAGGACTGGAAAATCAGCTTCTTGCCGTCGGCTGAAAAGTATGCTTCAGCGTTCTGTCCACCAAAGGTCAATTGGCGGACGTTGCGCAAATGCTTTTCTTGCGGCGTCGCCTGATCGGGGGAAACCTGCGCGGCCGCAAATTGAACCGCCAGCACGGCGAGGAGAGACCAGCGAAGAGTTCTCATAAGAGTGGCCGATAGTGTAGCAAAGCAAACTGGCAGAGTATAACGAGCACAAATCGCTTCAAAGCGCATGGCGTAATGAAACAAGCAGACCCCGGGTGGCGCAGGTGCGCGCGGAGAATATTGTTTATTTGCGGAAGTGATTGCGGATCGCTTCCGCCTGGGTCCGAGTCACGACTGCGGACAAAGCTGCGGGGTCGGCCTGCCTCACCGCTTGTACGCTGCCAAAGTGTTCCAGCAATCTCCGGGTTGTGCTGGCGCCCACGCCAGGGATCTCGAGCAGTTCGGTGGAGCGGTCACGCATCTGGCGGCGCTTGCGGTGAAAGGTCACGGCAAAGCGGTGGGCCTCATCGCGGATCAGTTGAATCAGGTGCAGCACGGGCGAATGATGATCGAGGGCGATCGGGTCTTTTTCCTGGCCGAAGACGTACAGAATTTCTTCCCTTTTGGCAATGGCCGCCAGCGGCTGGTTGATGATTTCCAGAGTCTCTAGCGCTTCGGCAGCGGCGTGCAGTTGGCCGAGGCCGCCATCAATTAAGACCAAGCTCGGCATCGGTTTCTTTTCGTCCTGCAGGCGTTTGTAGCGGCGCGTCACTACTTCGCGCATGGAGGCGAAGTCGTCGACGCCTGCGACCGTCCGGATGATGAACTTGCGATAGTCCGACTTCTTCATCTTGCCCTCTTCCCAAACCACCATCGAAGCAACGGTCTCCGCGCCTTGAATGTGCGAGATATCGAAGCATTCGATGCGCTTGGGAAGTTCCGGCAGACCCAACGCCTCTTGCAACTCTTCCTGGATTTTCCGTGCGTTGGGTTTGAGCACGCGGAAGCGCTGATCGTAGGACTGCTTGGCGTTGTTGCCGGCAAGATCGATGAGCGAGCGCTTGTCTCCTCGCTGGGGTACGAGAATATGCACACGCGCGGCGCGGGCGCCCTCGCCTGCGGATTGTTCCGAGAGCAAATCCTCCAGCGCTTCCCGATCTTCAAAATCCACGGGGACGTAGAGATTTCGCGGAACGTAAGGCTGGCCGATGTAGAGCTGCTTCAGCAGGGCGGAGAAGAATTCACCCGGAACAAAATCCGTAGGGGCAGTGCTTGCGACGTCTTCGCTGGCGATGATTATGCTCTCGCCGGCTTCGCTTGCGCTTTCGGGGAAGACGTTGCCAGCAACGACTCTACGGGCAGAGTTCTCTGGGATGGCAAATTCCGGAAGGTCTTCCCAGAAAAATTCGCGGCGATCGACCATTTTTCCGCCGCGCAGATGGAACAGATTTACGGCAATCATGCCGTTCTCGTAGTGATAGCCGAAGACGTCCGCATCATCGCCTTCGGCGGCCGCAATGCGCTGGCGCTCCTGCAACTGCTCAACGGTTGAAATGAGATCGCGATAGCGCGCTGCGCGCTCGTACTCCTGGGCCGCAGCGGCTTGTTCCATGCGGGCGTGCAGGGAGCGGCTCAGATCCGTGGGCCGGCCTTCCAGAAACAGCTTCACATCGCGCACCGCCTCCTGGTAGGCGTCGGGCGTGGTCAGATCCTGCACGCACGGGCCCAGGCATCGGCGAATGTAATACTGCAGGCAGGGCCGCGGATGAAATCGCGTAAGGTCGACTTTGCACGATGGAATCAAGAAATTGCGGTGAATCAAGTCGACGATCCGGTAGGCGAGGTTCGCAGGGAAATACGGGCCGTAGTAGGCGCTGCCGTCCTTGCGTAAACGCCGCGTAACATAGACTCTAGGCCAGCGCTCGCCCAGGGTAAGCTTCACGTACGGATAAGTCTTGTCATCGCGCAGCAGGATGTTGAAGCGCGGCTTGCGCTGCTTGATCAGGTTATTTTCTAAAGCCAACGCCTCTTTGTTGTTGGCGACAACGATATAGTCGACGTCGACGGCCTCCCGCACCAGAGTTCCAGTCTTGGCATCTTCCCAACGCGCCTCGTGAAAGTAGCTGGCCACCCGGCTGCGCAGATTCTTCGCCTTGCCGACATAAATCACCTCGCCCTCGGCGTTCTTGTAGAGATATACGCCCGGATCGGTAGGAATGGTGCGGATTTTGGCCTGCAAATCCATCTGAAGTTTCTATTCTATTGGATAGGAAATCTCTTCATTGTGTTACAAAAAGGTTAATGAGACTCATGCGCGAGGCCCAACGGTATTTGCTCGTCGAGTTGCTTGTTAACGTCATATTGCTTGTCTCCAGCAAGCCCGCCTTGGCGCAAAGCATTAGCCAGGCGCCACCGGATCAGGCCAATCAGCCCCAGGTCACAAAGTCTCCGCAAGGCAAGCAGGATGAGGCGGCGCGAGCAGCGGCGCGGGCGACGGCTCACCACTTCGACAGAGTCCTCGTCATCGTTCTCGAGAACGTGGATTATGAGGTGGCGAGCCGGGACAAAAATCTGGCCGATTTGGCGGCTCAGGGCGCAAGCTTCACTAATTTCCATGCGTTGTTTCACCCCTCGTATCCAAACTATCTGGCAATGGTCGCCGGGACCGATTTTGGGATCCATCGCCGGGGACGCTATCTGGCTGATAATCAGGTCAACCTCCCGAATGACGCGGCGCACCGGTCAATTGCCGATCGTCTAATCGGTGCGGGCCTCGACTTTAAGCAGTATGCGGAAGAATTGCCCAACGCGACCTGCCCATGGAATTACTCCTCGCAGCACGTTTCCGACAGAAGAGGCAACTACGCTCGGCGGCATGTTCCTTTTCTAAGCTTTCGCGAGGTGCAGCAGAAGTGGTGTGATCGCGTGATCCGCGTAGATTCCAGCAAGTCGGATAACTATTTCGTTCAGGACGCAAAGAAAGGCCTGGTCGCGTATTCCTTCTACACGCCGAATCTGAATCACGACGGGCACGATACCAACGTGAAGACCGCGGGCGAATGGGTTAAGAAATTCTTGAATGACAACTTCCCCGAGAAAGTGCGGCAGGGAACCCTGGTAGTGGTTACCTTCGACGAGTCGGGCGGAAACTCCGACAATCGCATCTACACGTTGTTTCTCGGGGACATGGTAAGACCTGCCAACCAGCAGGACCCCAAAGCGCTCGCCAAGTTTTACAACCATTACAGCGTGCTGCGCACGATTGAAGACAACTTTGGACTTGAGCCCTTGACCGCGAATGACCGGGCGGCTACGCCGATTACGGATATCTGGAAGTGAACTGCGCGATCCCCTTGCCGTATCCGCCGACCTTAGGTTAGGGTCGCGTGCCTCCGGAATCTGAGCCAAACCATATAAAATTTCCACTCTCGTGTGTGCGGTTTGCGTTGCAGCGCGTATGGTGCGATGGTCCAACCCATTATGGTTGATCCACAAACCATTGAAAACGTATATACTTAGTGACATGCTGAGGTGAACGGAAAACTGGCATATCCCGTGCAAAAGTATGGTACGGGAGTTGTAAGCAACAAGCTGTCATTCCCAGGGCATCAAAGTTGCTAATCTGCGCGCCGGAGCATCCAGGCGCGCTAACAAGATCGAAGGAAGAAGGAGTCTCACCATATGAACCGCACTTCGTTAATCGTTTGCCTAGCCGCCAGTATGGTCGCCACCGTTGGCTGCGCCAGCAAGAACTATGTCAAATCGCAAACCACTCCGCTCATCAACAAGACCAACGAACTCGACGATCTGGCCGCGAAGAATTCGAAAGACATTAAAGACGTTGACGCGCGTGCCCAGGCCGGAATTCAGGCCGTGAACGCGAAGACCGCCGAAGTTGAGCAGAAGGCGCAAGCCGCCGGGCAGACTGCAAGCTCGGCCCAGCAGATGGCAGATGCGGCCAATGGCCGCGTAGGCGTGCTCACCAATACCGTTGCCAATTTGGACAACTATCACGCCGTCGCCGAGACATCGGTAAAGTTCGGATTCAACAAAGATAATCTGACGCCAAAGGCCCAGGAAGCGCTTGATCAGCTGGCGGCCAGCATTTCCTCCACCAAGGGCTACATTATTGCGCTGGAAGGCGGAACGGATTCGGTGGGTTCGGCGGATTACAATTACGATCTTAGTCAACGCCGCGCGAACTCCGTGATTCAGTATCTCGCTACGAAGTATAACGTGCCGGCGCACAAGATTTACGTGATCGGACTCGGCAAAGATAAGCCGGTGGAATCGAACAAGACTTCCAGCGGCCGCGCCGATAACCGTCGGGTGGATGTTCGGTTGATGACGAATACGGTGGGCGACACAAATCAGCCGGCGACACCAGCCAGTGGGCAGAGCAATCCGTCTTCGATGTAAGAAGTTTTCCTCCTCCCCGGAGGACTTCGCCAACCAGGCCGCTCGATGCCTCCCCCCAGAGCGGCCTGTTTTTTTGCCTTTATACTCCTCGCATTGAATTCAGGATTTTCAGAAAAGCAGGAAAGTGCTCTTACAGTTGAGCGGGAGTCATTAGAAGCGGTCGTTAGTATCGATGCCGAAGCCCAGGATCGCGGTGACTGCCACTGGTTGTTCTCCGCGCATGGCGGGCTGGAACTTCCAACTACCGAGAGCAGCTATAACTTTCGCGGTCATCTGGACGGGCCCAGCTTCGAGGACGCGCACATTCTTCAAGTTACCGGAAGCGTCGAGGACGCAGGTCAGGACCATGCGAGCATGCGGCATACCGGCGGCTAAGTCCGCTCGGATGACTGCGGGGGCAGTGAGTGTTCCTCCGAAGGGATGGCCAGCCGCACCTTGGTCCGCAAATTCCATCACCACAGTGCCCGCCGACGTGTCGAAATAAGTGGTGTACTTCTCGCCCCGTAAGAGATTTTTGTAAGGCTCAAATGCGCCCCCGGAAGTCGCGGTGGCGACCACCGTCACGCCGAGCGTTTGCCGCGGCTTGGCGGAAGAGCGGCCGGACGTTTGGGGATCGCTGGCGGAAGAATCTGAACCAAATCCCGGGATGGTCACAATGCCGCTGCCGCCGCTGATATCGACGCCGCGGACGGGCCGCGCGCCAGCGGGAGCGCTGCCAGCGCCGCCCGGTCCCGCGCTTGGGGAGATGCCCCCCTTCGCGTTAGCGTCAGAACCGTTTCCGGTCCCAGCCTTTCCCGCCCCAGGCCCTGCGCCATTGATCGCACTCCCTGGACCGTTTCCGCGGCCTATGCTGCTGCCGGCGCCGGCGCCACCTGGACCAGCTTTTTCTCCCCCCGACGGCGACAGCGCCAGCGAACCCGCACCGCCGCTGCTGGGTACTCCCACATTCGGACCGGGCTGGGCAGAAATGATCGCGCCAGCGTTGGATCCACTGCCGCCCTTGGTGGGCGGGGTGAGGTTTAGACCTGGATCGATCGACGTGCCATGACCTGCTCCGCTGCGGCTCAGGCCAGAGCCAGATTCACCCGGCCCTCCACTGACCGAGGGCGGCGGTGGAACGACATTGTTAGCCAGGAGCGTTCCGCGCGGTGTGCCTGCGCCACCACCGTTGTTTCCTGTGCCGCCACCGGGTCCTGCGAGCGACGGAGGCGGCGGTACAACACTGGGTGCTCCAAGCGCCGGCGCTGACGACGAAGAACGCGCTCCTGTTCCACCCGTGATTCCAGTTGAGGGCGGCGGCGCGACTACGTTTGATCCCAGCGAGGCTCCCATGCCAACGCGCGTTCCGCGCGGACTGCCTCCAGTCGCGCCCGCAGAAACGCTCGGCGGCGGCGGGACAACGTTTGTGGCGAGGGAGCTGGCAGCGGCGTTTGAGCCGTGTGCATTTAATGACGGCGGCGGTGGCACCACTTCGGTAGCGCCAAAAAGCTTTCCCACCAGGCTGCTCATGAACGATCCGCCGGCAGTTTGCGCGGGCGGTGGCGGGACCACCGTTCTTGAAGAGTCTGGAATTCCTCCGGCGACGCGGTGCGCATCCTGCGAAAGATCAGCTGAAGGTGGAGGCACGATCACGGAAGGAGCAGGCAAATTCAGCTTCGAATTGCGTGCGCTGGCGAGCTCAGGGGCGGAAACTGGCGGCGGCACGACCGCTGTGTTCATCTGTAACGGTGAGTGGGACAGGTCGTGGCTGACGGCCCCGGGAGCGGGCGGAATTACGTTCGCGGCGAGAGAAGGGTTGGAACGTACCTGATCGCGCGCGATTCTCGGCGCTGGCGCTACCACTGCATCACCAAGGGACGGAACCATCGGCCTTCCATCGCGCGAAACTTTGGGGGCTGGCGGAATTAGCGCAGGTCCTAGAGCTGGAGCGACGAGAGTATGGTCTCGCGAAACATTGGGAGCGGGCGGGATCAAGGTTGCGCTGAAGGTAGGCGCTGTGATTGCCGCGTCTCGCGCCACAGTCGGCGCCGGGGCTATTACGGACTCCATCTGAACGCCGTTGCGGGTGTAGTCGCGGATCACGTTAGGGGCAGGAGCTACCAAAGCGGCGGCCAAATTGGGTGCCGTGCGGGTTGAGCGCAAGCCTTCCGACGGCGGAGGACCGGGATCGGGCCGGATCGCCAGAAGGTTGGCCACTGCATCGCGCGAAGAGGGAAGCTTCAGGTTCGGGGCGTCGACGACCTTGGGAACCAGAGATCCGCCCCGGGCGACCTTGATAGTTTGCGTGCGGTGGCGCGCTTCCGCGCCGCCAGCCCGGCCGGCGGCTCCGCCCTCCGCGCCGCCAAGGTCTTCGGTGCGAGGAAGTTCATCGCCGCTGTAATAGATTACGTCGTGGCTGGAGAACTTGGGCACAACAAACGGCTGCATCTCCGCGATTTTTACCTGCACGGCGATTGCGAGAACAATCAGAAAGGCCTCCAGCACGTAGGAGGGAATCATGATGCGCAGCGGAATTAATCCGAAGGGAGCTTCGCCTGCCAGGCGGCGCTCGGACCGTTCGAACGCTGGACGAATCGACGTGATGAACTCGTGCCAGGGCGAGGACCACTCAACCAGCAACTGGGGAGCGTCATAGCGTTGGACGCCGGGTTCGAGTTCTAAAGTATCAATCACGAGTACGCTACTCCACCATTGTTGGCGACGGTGATTTGAATTTTGTCCCCGACCGAAGTTTGCGTATCTGCCGCCGTGCGGGACGGTAATTCCAGGATCGACGCCGCCTGTGTCCGCACGGGTGTGAAGCGCCAGGGCTGAACATCGCCCTGAATGTGGATCACCGTCATGGCTTTGTCCAAATAAATCACGTCGATCGGGAATCCCATACCCAGAGTATGGACGCCATGAGAGGGGACAATCCAGAGGCCCGAGCCGTTACGGAAGTCGCTGGAACGAATGCCCAACAGGCCGCGCAAACGAGTCCAGTGCGTGTCGGCCACCGCCAGGGCTGTGGCCAGGTACGCGCGGCGCGTTTGGTTGAAGGCCTGTCCCCGTGAAGAAAAAACTGCCATGACGCCAACGCCTCGTCGTCCGAGTTTGCTGCCTCCCCGCCTGCTACTTGCCGCCTGAAACTGGTGCTAACTGCCGGATAAGTCCGATAAGAGCCGGGCCGATCGTGACAAAAATAATCGACGGCAGAACAAAAATCACCAGTGGGGGAACCATCTTGATGGTGGTCTTGGCAGCTTGTTCTTCGGCCCGTTGTCGGCGTTCCGTGCGGAGAGAATCGGAATGCACCCGAAGAGCTTGGGCGACGCTGGTGCCGAAGCGATCCGTTTGAATCAGTGTACCAACGAGAGAGCGTATGTCGTCAACACCCGTTCGATCGACCAGGTTGCGGAGGGCTTCGGCGCGGGGCTTTCCGGCACGCATTTCCAGATTGACCAGATGGAACTCATCGCTGAGGTCGGGATGGGCATGATGCAGGTCCTGGCCGACGCGCATCAGGGCCTGGTCCAGGGCCAGCCCCGCTTCGACGCAAATCACCGTCAGATCAAGGGCATCGGGCAATCCCAGCGTGATGCGATGCTGCCGGTCTTTAATCATGCGCTTTAGAATGAAGCGCGGCAGGAAGAATCCGAGTCCGGGAATGCCCGCGAGCAGGAATACATTGTCGAAGCCGGAAAATAACGCTACGGCAGCGAATCCCGCGGCCGCCATCAGAATGCGCGCGCCGAAATAATAGTTGACGTCGATTGCGTCGCGGTACCCAGCCTGAATCAGCCAGGC
>DASSRO010000088.1:0-63667 GCA_035701745.1 Candidatus Sulfotelmatobacter sp.
ACGACGGCAATTTGTGCACATCTTCGCGCCCCACTAACGGCAACTAACCGATCCAGAGGATCATGGATGAAAGGATTGCTGCGGTCCTTCGCTTGCGGCCTGTTTGCACTATCAGCGATAACATCTTCTACCACCCCCGCCAACGCCTACTCCGTTCTCACTCACGAGGAACTGATCGACCTCGCGTGGAACAGTTCCATACGCCCCCTCTTGCTGGCGCGCTTCCCCGGAGCCACTGACGCCCAACTCGTCGAGGCTCACGCATACGCCTACGGCGGTTGCGTAATCCAGGACATGGGCTATTACCCCTTCGGCAAGAAGTTCTTCAGCGACCTGACTCATTACGTTCGCTCAGGAGATTTCGTTGCCTGGCTCTTTCGCAATGCTCGCACTCTTAACGAATACGCGTTTGCCATCGGCGCATTGTCGCATTACCTTGGCGACTCCATCGGCCACCTCGAGGCGATTAATCCAGCTACCGCTGTCGAATTTCCGAAATTAAGCCAGAAGTACGGACCCGCGGTCACTTACGATGAGAGTCCTCACGGCCACATTCGAACCGAATTTGCTTTCGACGTCGAGGAACTGACCAGGCAGGCCTTTGCGCCTCCCGCGTACCTGAGTTTTATTGGCTTTCTGGTCCCCAGGAAATTTCTGGCGCAGGCATTCATCGATACCTACGGATTCGACATTCACGAAGTATTGGGCCAATCCCGACCCGCATTACGGAGCTACTCCACTTCCGCCCGCACTTTTATCCCCGCTTTTGCCGAAGCCGAAGTCGTCCTCCACCGGCATCAGTTTCTGCCTCCCCCGGATGACGAGGCCTACAAAATCTTCGCCGAACGCGTGGCCCGCACCAACTACGAGCGCCGCTGGAAACATGCCTATCACGGACCCGGCTTCAAGGCGCATCTCTTGGCGTTTTTCATCTTCATTGTTCCGAAAGTCGGCCCTGCCGCCGACTTGGCCATCAAGATTCCCAATCACGAAACCGAGGAATTGTATTTGCGCAGCGTGAACCAGGCCGTCGATTCCTTTCACTCTGCGTTGGATAAGTTAGGTTCCGAACCCAAGGTGCTCATCGCGCTTTCCAATATCGATCTCGACACCGGAAATCACGTCAAGCGCGGCGAGTATCCTCGCACCGACCAGGCTTACGCAAACCTGCTGCGCCGCTTAACCGCCAATCCCGATCGAACTATTCCCATTGACGTTCAGCAGAACATCCTCGAATTTTATGCCGCATCGAGAACCGCGCTTGATCCCAGCCCGCAAATAAAAGCGCAATTGGAAATCGTAAAGGGCATGAAGACCGCCGCCGGGCTCAGGCCCGAGCCGGAACCGGCACCTGCGCCCACGCCGAAAAAGTAATGTTCGCGCGGTGCTAAACTCAGCATCGCCATGTTGACTCACCTGGAATGCACTCGCTGCCGCGAGCACTATCCCTCCGATCGCCCGCAGTCAGTTTGCCCCAAAGACGGCGGCATCCTTTACGCTCGCTACGACCTGCCGGCGATCAAGCGCAATTTTTCTGCCGCCCGCCTCGCCGGTCGCGCCCCCACCATGTGGCGCTACGACGCCGTTCTCCCCGACGCTAATCCCGTGTCTCTCGGCGAGGGCTTCACGCCCATGCTTCCCAGCCGCGAATATCCCAACGTCTACATCAAGGACGAAGGCCTGAATCCAACCGGATCGTTCAAAGCCCGCGGACTCTCCGCCTGCGTGACCATGGCCCGCCACTACGGCCTGAAGAAGCTAGCCATTCCTTCCGCCGGAAACGCCGCCAGCGCCCTGGCGGCCTACGCCGCACTGGCCGGACTCGAAGCTCACATCTTCATGCCCAAAGATGTTCCCATGGCCAACCGTATTGAATGCGACTACTACGGCGCACATGTAACGTTCGTCGACGGCCTCATCAGCGACTGCGCACAAAAAGTCGCCGCCTTGAAAAAAGAAAGTATGTGGGAAAAAGAAGGATGGTTCGACGTCAGCACCACCAAAGAGCCGTACCGCGTCGAAGGCAAGAAGACCATGGGCTACGAAGTCGCTGAGCAACTCGGTTGGCGAATGCCGCAAGGCATCATCTATCCCACCGGCGGCGGAGTCGGTCTGCTCGGCATGTGGAAGGCCTTCGAAGAAATGGAAGCTCTCGGCTGGATCGGCCGCGAGCGCCCCAAGATGATCACCGTGCAATCCGCGGGTTGCGCGCCCATCGTCAAAGCGTGGGACGAACGCCGACCCACCGCCGACATGTGGCCCAATGCCGCGACCATGGCTTCCGGCCTGCGCGTTCCCAAACCGTACGGCGACTACTTGATCCTCGACATCCTGATGAAGAGCAACGGCACCGCCATCAGCGCTACCGACGAAGAAATTCTTGAGGCCACGCGCCACTGGGCCAAAGTCGAAGGAATTTTCGCCGCCCCCGAGGGCGCAGCGTCGCTGGTCGCTTACCGCAAGCTCCGCGCCAACGGCTTCTTCAAGCCGGATGACACAGTCGTCCTATTCAACACCGGCAGCGGCCTGAAATATTTGGATGTATTCGATAGTAGTGTGGCGCGGGCGCCCTCGCCCGCGAAACCCGCGCAACCGGTAAAGCCCGCCGCAAGACAAATCGGAGGCATCATAGGCCCATACTGACGGCTCTACTCTGTGTCCCTCGGTGTCCCTCTGTGCCCTCTGTGCCCCTCTGTGTCCCTCTGAGTCTCTCTGTGTCCTCTGTGCCCTCTGTGGTTAAATGTTCCTACTGCCCATGACCACGCGTCTCTACTACAACGATTCCTTCCTCTACGACTTCGATGCCGAAGTCCGCGAGGTGCTTGAAACTCCGCGCCCCGGCGTCGTTCTCGACCAAACAGCGTTCTACCCCACCAGCGGTGGCCAAGTCTTCGACACCGGCTGGATTGCTTCCGATGCGAACTCCAAGCTCCGCGTCACGGAAGTTGCCGAGTCCGAGGATGGCAAGCTGATCCACTATCTAGAAGCACCACTCGACATAAAACCCGGAACCCGCATCCGCGGCCAGATCGATAGCACGCGCCGCCGCGACCACATGCAGCAGCACTCCGGCCAGCACGTCCTCTCCGCCGCTTTCATCCGCCTCTACAACATCCCGACAGTTTCGTTCCACATGGCGGACGATTATTGCTCCATCGATCTCGACACGCCCACGCTGACGAAAGAACAAATCGAGTCAGCTGAGCGCCTCGCCAACGAAATTATTCTCGAGAACCGTCCTGTCGATATCCGTTACGTGACTCGTGACGAAGCCGGAAAACTGGGCCTGCGCAAACTCCCACCCACAGAGCGCGACGAGCTTCGCCTCATCGACATCCGCGACTTCGATCTCACCGCCTGCGGCGGCACGCACGTAGCCCACACGGGACAGATCGCCAGCATCCTGCTTCGTAAAACTGAAAAAGTCCGCCAGGGATGGCGGGTTGAATTCGTCGCCGGTCAGCGCGCCGTCGCCACCGCGCGCCGCGACTTCACCACGCTCACCGAAACCGCCGCGCTCTTTTCCGCCAACATTTACGACGTCCCGCAACAGGCTCGCAAATCGCTCGACGAAATCAAGTCGCTTCGCAAGCAGAACGAGCAGTCGCAGATCGAGCTAGCCGCAGCTTATGCCTCGGTCCTTCTTGCCGATGTTCCCGAAAGCAAAGGGCGCAAAATTATCGTCCGCACGCTCGCGGATCGCGATCTGAACTTCGTGAAACTGCTGGCGCAAAGGGTGACTCGTCTGGCGCCCAACGTAGTCGCGTTCCTGGCCACGACTTCACCGCAGCCGTCGCTGGTGTTCGCCCAATCTCCGGGTCAGCCCTTCGACATGGGGACACTCATGAAAGAAACCATGACAAAGCTCGGAGGCCGTGGCGGTGGAAGCAAAGACATGGCGCAAGGAGGCCTGCCGAGCGCGAAGGGAATAGAGAATACTCTCCAAAACATAGCGGCGACGCTCACGGCGTGAGCGTCGCTGTTGTGGATTGGCTGACAGCCCGAGTGGCCCGTCGCTCCGAGGAATTATGCCTGCTGCCCGCGTGCCCGTTCCCACCACACTTTGGGATCGTCGGGACGGTTCAGCATGTTGGACAATTCTTGCTTGATCTCGCGCAGGCGGTTCGTCCGCAACTCGAGCGCAGTCTGGTCGAGCGCATTATGCTCGCCCTTTCCGGTGAAACGGGCATTTAGGTTGCGCAAATCGGCTATTTCCTGGCGAAGGCTGGAGAGGTGTTCCGCAATATAAGGCATCTCCTCCATCATACGCTCTATTTGTGCAGCCGCCGTTTAATTCCGCGGTAAAGGCGGTTCTTCGCGAGCGCTGAGGATTTTCTCAGCGAACTCAGCGGATTTTCTCAGCGTTCTCTGCGGTTCAAGCTTTTAGCTTTGTTTGACCAGAGCTCTCGTCTCGAAGTATGGGATGATGCTTCAAGGTGATTGGCGATGAGCCGCAAAGCATGCGTCGTCGGTGCGGGTTCAAATGGGCTGGCGGCGGCCATCCTCCTCGCCCAGGCGGGAGTCGCGGTAGACGTCCTGGAAGCGCAGTCCACGCCCGGCGGAGCAGCACGCACGCTGGAATTAACCCTACCAGGCTTTCGCCATGACTTCGGATCCGCGGTTTATCCGCTCGGTGCCGCCTCGCCTTTCTTCTCTTCGCTGCCCCTCGCGGCGCACGGCCTGGAATGGATTCATTCTCCTGCCGCATTGGCTCACCCCCTCGACGATGGCACCGCAGTATTGCTCTATCGCGACCTGACCAAAACCACAAACTCGCTCGGAAACGATGGGCAGGCATGGGACAATCTCATGCGTCCATTTATCGAGCATTGGTCGGAACTCGCCCCAGAAATACTCCGCCCAATTTCCTTCCTGCCACGCCATCCTCTGCTAATGGCTCGCTTCGGAATCGTCGGGCTGCAGTCGGCTCAGGCCGTGGCGCGACGCTTCCACGACCCGCGCGCTCGGGCGTTGTTCGCAGGCTGCGCCGCCCATTCCTTTCTCGCTTTGGACGAACCCCTGAGCGCCGCTTTCGCAATCCTCATGGCTGTGCCGGCGCACGCTGTCGGATGGCCCATTGCTCGCGGCGGTGCGCAGTCCATTACCAACGCGCTATGCTCGGTCCTCTCTTCACTCGGAGGCAAGGTACGCACTTCCTCGCCCGTCGACAGCTTGGCCGCGCTGTCGAACTACGACGTGTTTCTTTGTGATCTGACGCCGCGGCAGCTTCTGCGAGTGGCTGCCCAAAAGTTCTCATCGAGCTACCGGCGCCGGCTTGGGCAGTATCGTTACGGCGCCGCCGCTTTCAAAGTCGATTACGCGCTCAGTGCGCCCATACCCTGGAAAGCCCGCGAGTGCCTGCAGGCTGCGAGCGTGCATCTGGGCGGAACCTTTGAGGAGATTGCTGATTCGGAAAAGGCCGTGCGCTGCGGCCGGCATCCTGATCGTCCGTTCGTTCTTCTTGCCCAGCCCAGCCTGTTCGATAGTTCGCGGGCTCCAGCAGGCAAGCACACGGCGTGGGCTTACTGCCACGTGCCGAACGGATCGAGTGTCAACATGCTGGAGAAACTGGAGAACCAGATTGAACGCTTCGCTCCCGGCTTTCGCGATTGTGTATTGGCGCGCCGCGTCCTTTCCCCTGCCGACCTCGAGACCATGGACGCGAATCTGGTCGGCGGCGACATTGGCGGCGGCGTCATGGATATCCGCCAGTTTCTCTTGCGCCCGACCTGGCGGCACTATGCAACGTCGGCGCGCGACGTCTACATCTGCTCATCGTCCACCCCGCCCGGCGGCGGCGTGCACGGCATGTGCGGCTACCACGCCGCCAAGCTGGCGCTAGCGAGGACCCCGCAGTCGTAGCGACAGCCGCCTTCGGCTGTCGGCTGTGTCCAGGTCTGTGTGGGGACGGCCGCCTCGGCTGTCCGGCATGCGCAGCATGCCTCTTCGCGCCATCGCCACACGCGGACAGCCGAGGCGGCTGTCGCTACATGGATTCATTCGCGGCTCCCCTCAGCCGGGAATTCAATCGCATGGATCTCCCCGTCATTCCCGCGCTCCAGCGTCGGCGCGTACAGTCCTATGTAGTGCCTTCTCCACCACAAACCTTGCGATCGTTTTTCCGCCATCGTCGTGAACCAGTACTGCCAGATCACCGCGCGCACCATGCGTGGAGGTTCGTGCGGAAATGGATTGCCCGCAAAAAGATTGAGCACATCGCCATCGTTGGACAGCAATCGCAACTCAGTTCGCGGCACGATCGAGTATTCCCGCCACGTGCCCAGCGATGCGAACCATAAGTTCCAGTCGAACCGCGGCTGGTACGGCGCATAAATTCCCGGAGGCTTATCGAGCGCCTGCGGCTTATAGCGGAACGGGTAAGGCACCCACGTCTGGCCATCCGCAGACCCCTGAAACTCAATCTCGTACCGTCCGCGCGTCATGATGCCAAAGAGCCCGTAACGATTGGCGATGCGAAACGGCTCCAGCGCTATGACGGGCCAAGCGGGCGGCGAAATTGGCGCGAACGAGATGAGTTCTGCTGTGGTGACATAGAAAACCCAGGTGAGCATGGTAGCGCTTAGAGAAAGCTTTGCGATCTTCAACGGTTCGCGAGAACGTTGCGGCGATTGCGCTTCGGTCGCGCCGTCACCCAGAAATCCTTTCCATCGCTCCGGCAAAAAGCGCCGCAGAAAAGGGTCATCGAGCAACAGAACTCCCAAGCTCAGCACCAGGTAGTTCAGGAAAGTGTAGTTAGCGGTGAGAATCACGCCCACTTCCCATGGCGTCACAATCCAAAAGCAAACGATGCGCCAGCGTCGGGGCAGAAATAACATCAACACCAGTCCCAACTCCAGCGCGAGCGTGGCGAATGCGGATGACGCATGGAACCAGTGCGGCAGATGCTGCACATACCATCCGATCCAGGTGGGCAGCGGACCGTTCTGGTAGTACTCGTCCATGGCGGTGAGGTGGCGCCACTCCGGGTCGCCGCCCACAATCTTGGCAACGCCCGATTCAAAGTAGATGCGAAACCACTCCCATTGCAGCAGGAACAAGCTTGCGCGCGATGGCGGGGACGCGCGCCCAAACCCGGGTCGCAATCCCTGCGGCGCAAAGAAAAGCGAGATGAATCCCGCTTCTAGCAACATGCCGTCCGACTGGTATCCCGAAAAGTCTTGCGCTGCGCTCACGAACGACAGGAAACAGACAAAGCAGAGCGCCAGCATGGCGCGCGGCCAAATATTGAAGACGAGCAGCAGAGAAGCGGCCATGCCGATCCAGCAGAGGGCAGTCAACATGTGGGGGCCGCTGGAGATCCAAAGCAGAGTTGGCGCATACCAAAGGCCGCGCATCGTGCCGAGCGATCGCGCGACAGCTTGCAGGTATTCGTTGGCCGGAAGGAGGCCCTGCGGCCCGATTAGCCCGCGGATTTGAAAGAGCAGGGAGAAGAAGGCGGAGAAATAGATTGCGCCCAGGGCGCGCAGGAACAGCCAGCGTGGAACCAGGCGGTCGACCGCGCCCTGCTCCGAGTCGAACAGCCGTCGGATGGCAGAAGAAAGCCGGGCCATAGGCTCGCCATGGAGGCGCTCGCAATTATAGCGATGGAGAATGAGCCCGGCGCGCACAGGAATCTGCTTCGCAGCCGGGCCTCGTGGCAAGATTTTAGGCGGCCATTCTGCGAACGGCCTTGCGCGTCCTCTCGGCCAACGACGGCTGGCCGACGGGAACACTCGCTTCCCACGGTTCCTCGACGCCCATAAGCGCCAGCGCTCCGCCCGCGAGCGCCATGTTCTTCATGAACATGATCATGTTATTCGTGCGAGCCTGGGGATCTTCATCGCGCCAGAAGTCATGCATGATGGGAGAGACTCCGACCAGAAAACCGAGGAGGGCAGCCGCTCCCAGCTTGGGTTTCACGCCCAGCAAAATGCTGGCGCCGCCGAGCAGCAGCGGCACGGCGGACAATGTCACCGCCAACTCCGGTTGCGGCACGCCCTTGGCCCGCGCATAACCCGCCATCGACTTGCGTTCTTTCAGGTGGCTGATTCCGCTGTTAATAAAAAAACCGGCAAACAGTAAACGACCGATAAGAAATGGGGCCTTCATTGAAGTTCTCCTTCAGCGGAAGTTCCGCCTGATGGACGAGTGGGCCTGATTGGGATGAGGAAAGGCCGACAGCAGTTGGCAGGGAACGACATCGATCTCGCCATGGATGATTTCACGACGGATAAAGTGGGGCTGCAGATCTTAATCCTCGCCATGAGGCCCCGTGCAGACTTGCGATTGCCACTGCCCGCTTGCGGACGCGATACTGTTAAAGCGATACTTTAGCCAGGGACACATTCCATGGCCATCATTCGAAGCTGCGCATCGTGCGGAAAGCCGAATCGAGTTCCCGCCAAACATCTTGCAGACATGGGACGATGCGGCGCGTGCAAAACGCCGCTGCCTCCGGTAGGCGATCCGGTTGAGGTCGGCCCTGAAGAGTTCGACGAAGTTGTGCGCGAGAGCAAAGTTCCTGTCCTTGTCGATTTCTGGGCGGCGTGGTGTGGGCCTTGCCGGATGGCAGCGCCCCATGTGGCGCAGGTGGCGCGCGATCTTGCCGGGCGCGCCGTAGTGCTCAAGGTTGACACCGAGCGCCACCCGCAACTGGCGGCGCGGTACAACGTACAGGGCATTCCTAATTTTGCGGTCTTCGACGGCGGCAATCTCCAGTTCCAGCAAGCTGGCCTGGTTGATGCCAACACGATGAAGACTTGGCTGACGCGAGCTGCCTGAGCTGCGGGTTGGCCTATGATGGGCCGCACGAAGCCTATTCGCCTATCCGGAGCCGAATTTTTTTTTCGGCCTTTCCGTAAAATCCTGATTTGGCGGGAGTTACACAGAACAGATAGGACCGGTGGCACGCAAAATCTTGAGCTATAAGGGTTTATAGGTAAAATATTACAAAATAAGGACTTATCTTGTATGCGCGAAACGTCCGGTGCGTGAGCGGTAGTCGAGTGCTTCGGGAGGTTGGCGCGCATGTGGCAAGCTTGCGCTTCCTCAAATCCAGGGTCAAGGTTGTTCGTCACATGGGGTGAGATTTGTTTCTGTGGAAAGCTGTGGAAAAAGGCAAGGACACGCCGCTTCGCTTCGGAAGATCTGCTTCAGGTCAATTCGTAGTCATGCCTTTTACAAACCCAGATGCGGTGACAGGGCAGTAGCGATATTTCGGCACCATGTTGCGAGTTTCGGGCACCGATTTGAGACGATCAAGAAATGTGTGGCGATATTCCTAATCGTAAGGTGTTGAATGTATTGAGGTTCCGCGATCATGAAACTAGGATGATAATTGGAGCTCTAATTGCGTATTGAGGTATGAGGTAAACTTCGGTGCTTCAGTAGTTTTGACGGTAAACCCATGCCTACAGTCCCAACGTTTTCACCTGTACTCGAAGTCTCTGCGGAACTGGTATCTCTTCGTCAAAACGGCAGTGTCGAAGCGGTTTACTTTAAATGGCTCGACGACACATACGTGGTATGGATTGGAATTTGCAACGATGATTCCAGTGCCCGCAGAGCTGCGTACCGGCTTGAGGACTCGGTGTCAGAAAAGTTCCCCAGCGTACTTTTCGATTTTCACGTGGTGGCCTTACCTGAAGGCAAAAAGATTCAGGATTATGTTTCGAACGCGCAGGTTGTATTCCAGCGCGGCGCATAAGTGCCCACCACTCGCGAGCATCTGGCAAGGGCTCATCAGAATGTTGCCTTCGCTCAATCCTTCGATCTAAAGACAACCCCATATATTGATTGAGTGGTCACGGCATATTTCTACGCTGCATTGCACCTTGTGGATGCGTTGCTGTGGGAAGAGGATAAACTCAATCCAGAAGGTCACGAGATTCGCAGAGAATACGTGAGGACCAAGCCCTACCTTCGCGAGATTCGAAACGAATACAGGACGTTAAAGGATCACAGCGAAGACGCTCGATATAGGCTTATCACCATGACAAGCCATAAAATCCAGGACAAGATCATCCCGCTGTATCAAGCAATCGAGAGACACATCCTCCCGCAACTCCCAATCTAAATATTCTTACTTTTCTTTCGTGTTTTTCCCCGGCGGCTTCACTTTCAAAACGTCCGCTATCGTTTCCTTGAACTGGAAGGGGATGTGGGGGATCGGCTTCGAGTTCGTAACCTTCTGTCTTTGTTCGGCGTTCGTGACGCTGAATAGGTGCTAACTCCGGTAAAGCTGTTGGGCGCTCATGCCCTTCTTGCTGGCGAAAAGCAGATGGTGGAGCGTTTCCGAAGGTACCTCGTTCAGTGGGCGCCCGGACCCAGGCCGGCGCCGTAGTATTCGGAGACTGCCGTTTTCTCCTCGGCAGTCAGCTGGCGCGCAATGCTGCGCATGCGAACGTTAATGTCATTGGCCCGGGATCCCTCTGAAAAATGCTCGAGCTGCTGTTGCAGATAGGCGCCATTCTGGGTAGCGAGCGGCGGAGCGCCTTTCACATAGCTCACAGGACCGTGGCACGATTGGCAGGGTGGAATGCCGCGCTGGCCATCTCCGAAAACAATGAGGCGCATGGCGAGCAAAGCGCGGGAAGGGTCCTGCATGGCCTGTGGAAAGGCGCGGTTGTCCTGGGGATCGCTCGCGGTGGGCAGCATGGAGAAATATGCAGCCAAATCGGCCGAGTCGCGAGTGGAAATAGCCTCGGCGATGACCTGCATGACTGGCGAAGCACGTTTTGCGGATCGAAAATCCTGCATCTGTTTCCAGAACGACAAGCGGTCGAAGCCCGCGAGGTTGGGGTAGGCGGAAGTGGAGCTGTATCCTTCTTCGCCATGGCAATGATTGCAACGTCGGGCAAGAAGCAATCCGCGGAAGGCATTGCCTGCGGAAACGACCCTAAGCGTTTCTTCGGTCCAGGCCACGTTCGACGGGATGCGAACCGGCGGTTCCGAGTTCATCGATTGGGCGGAAGAGCCCCTTCCGGCTAAGAGGACGGCAATCTCACACAAAAGTGTTAAGAGTCCTAGCCACCGCGTGCCGATTCGCCGGGGCGGAGTGTTACTGGCGCAGATCACAGGTCCGCCTTTCGCCGGGAAGCAGGGAGGTGAACTGATCGCGCGGGACCACGTTCAGCTGGCCTCTCATCGCATAATGCCCGGCCCCGCAGAATTCATGGCACGGGATCTTGAATGTGCCGGGCTTAGCAAAAGTGAAGGTCGCTTCGGTGACGGTCCCCGGCACAACTTTCAGGCCGTAATCGGTACCCAGGAAGCTCAGCATGTGCACGACGTCGGCACTGGTGATTCGAAAGGTGACGGGGACACCGGCAGGCACGACAACGCACTGAGGAACGAAAACGAATTGCTGAGCGATCATGCGGACGGTAAGGGAAGCAGACGGCCCTTGCGCGGCGCCCAGATTGCTTTCGACGAACTCTCCCTGGAGGTGTAACGCCGAAGGCTCGGGCCCTTCGCCGCCGCCGAAGAAATGATAGATGGGCAACTCGGCCATGTAGTAGCGAGTGGACAAGAGCGCCAGAGCTAACAGCGTCATGGCGGCTACAAACCCGATCTTTTTCATTTCAGCTGATCCGTATAAGACAGGAATGCCAAGATAGAGCCGAACCAACCACTCGATTTAGCCGTATTGGTTTCTCCGCGGCGTATTGTATTCCCGGCGCGAGTGAATTGATGGAACCGGGCAATTATTGAACTTTTCGGCGTGCAGTTTTCGGTTTGCAGACTTGACAGCGTTGGAAACGGTGGATGAGTCGTTTCCAGAGTGGCCAGGCCTGCTTCTCGATTTCGTGTTGCCATCGAGGTCCAAACACTTTCTTTTGAATCTCTGGATCGCTGACGCCCATACGACGACTCCCAGGTGGTTTACGGGACGACTCAAAAGGCGTTTCCCGGCCGATGGCCTTGGCTTAGATTGTGCAGCCAAGAGGACGAATGTTGCAATAAGGACGCGGTAAACGATGATATTGCTGGCGCAGTGGTTACGAAGTCAGATGAGGCACTCGCAAGCGAATGATTTTTTTAAGCTGAAGAAAAAAACAGACCTTGAAAGGTCTGTCCGGTGAGGCTGATGGTTGAGGGCCGAGAGGGTTATTTCATCGCGCCGACGCGCACGCCGAGCCGGGACTTGTAGCGCGAGGCGGTATTCTCGTGCAGGGTGCCCTTCTGGATGGCTTTGTCGAGGGCCGAAACGGTCTGGCGGTAAGCCTGTTCGGCGGCGGCTTTGTCGCCTTTTTCGATGGTCTCACGCAGAGCGCGCAACTGGGTGCGGAGGGTAGAGGTGTTGGCGCGGTTGCGGGCGGTGCGGCGTTCGGTTTGGCGCGCACGCTTCAGCGCCGAGAGATGGTTTGCCATATGGGGTTCGTTACCTTCGTGTCCTCAGAGAGATATTCGGGTGGGTCCGAATTCCTTATTATAGGGAAGCATTCCCGACCGGTCAAACATAAGAGATAGGGGCCGCAAAGGCGTCGCGCTATGGCTCGACGGGGAGCCGGGGCGGTCCCGACAGCAACGATTCGGACGGCGGTTCAAACATGACAGACACCCTCGATCGCCTCAAAGTCTTAATTAACTCCTCCACTCCCATTGTGGTGATGGAGACGTCGGAGGAGACACACGCCATCGGGATGGTGCGCTCCGCCTGCGCCGAACTCAACATGGCGACGTTTGAATGGAGCATTGCTGATGGTCTGTTGCGCTCCGGCGCGAACAGTCCGCCCGACGCGCAGAAGAACCCGCTGCAGGCCCGCATCGATCAGGCGGCGAACTGGACTCACAGCCAGACTCGCACCGCGCTCAGCCCTGGCGGCGCGGAGGCGGCCCGGCTCGCGCGGGCTATGGCGACATCCGTGGGCGGCGACACTTCTGCTGCCGCCGCGTCCGCTATCTACAATACGCGTGAACCGGCGCAGGCTCTCGCGAACATGGAGTCGATGACGGTCGAGGCGGTGTTCATCCTGAAGGATTTTCATCGTCACATGGACGATCCCGTGGTTGTGCGCCGCTTGCGCGATGTGGGCCAGACATTTGCCGCCAACCGGCGCACGGTAATCATTACCGCTCCCGAGATTGCCGTGCCTGCCGAACTGACCACGCTGGTGGAATATTTCGATTTGCCGCTGCCGGATCGCGAGCGCCTGCACGAACTCATTCACGATACCTTCACGCGCCTTTCGAAGACGTACACGTTGAAGCTGGAACTTGACGCGGGGGGAGTCGATGCGATGTCGGCCAACCTGCGCGGACTTACTGAAGAAGAGGCCGACCGCGCTATTTCACAGGCGCTGGTGACGCGCTACGCGCTGTGTGCCGAGAGCGTCACCGATGTGCTGGAGGCCAAGAAAAAGCTGCTGCGCCATTCGGGCATGCTCGAGTTCATCGAAGCCTCCGACAACATGGCCGCCGTCGGCGGATTGGAAAACTTGAAGCACTGGCTCGGCCAGCGTCGGGGGGCGTGGGAAGATGCGGCCCGCGAGTTCGGGCTGGAACCGCCGCGGGGCATGATCATTCTTGGAGTGCAGGGATGCGGGAAGTCGCTCTGCGCGCGGGCGGTCGCCGGCGAGTGGAAGCTGCCGCTGGTGAAGTTCGATACTTCTGCCGTCTACGACAAGTACATTGGCGAGACTGAGAAACGCATCCGCAAAGTGTTTCAGGTCGCAGAGGGACTGGCTCCGTGCGTTTTGTGGATCGATGAGTTGGAAAAAGTTTTCGCCGGGAGCGGCCCCGATTCCGCTTCGGCCGATGCCGGTGTCTCCTCGCGCCTGCTGGCCTCGTTCCTTTCATGGATGCAGGACCGCAAGGCGGCGGTCTTCGTAGCCGCGACCTGCAACAACGTCACGGTGCTGCCGCCGGAGTTGATCCGCAAAGGCCGCTTTGACGAACTATTTTTCGTCGACCTGCCCAATCAATCCGAACGCAAGCAGATCTTTGCGATTCAACTCGCGAAGCGCAAACGCAATCCCGCGGAGTTCGACCTGGAAAAAGTTGCGGGTGCTGCGCGGGGATACTCCGGCGCCGAAATCGATGCGGCTGTGCAAGGCGCGCTCTACGCCGCGTATTCCGAGAAGAAGCCGCTCTCTACACAGTTGCTTGTGGACGCGCTAGGGCAGACCGTCCCACTCTCGACCACGCGCGCCGAAGAGATCGCGGCCTTGCGGGACTGGGCGAGAACCAGAGCCGTGCGGGCATCGGCCGGGGAAAGCGGCACGTCCGCGCAGTAAATTGCGGCGGAATTGGTGTTCGCACTTCTCAGCTTCATCGGCTGCTGTGCTGCCCAGGCCTCGGTGGTTAAGAGCTTCGTTCCCGACGAT
The DNA here is from genome assembly GCA_035701745.1 of Candidatus Sulfotelmatobacter sp. GTDB lineage: Bacteria > Acidobacteriota > Terriglobia > Terriglobales > Acidobacteriaceae > Sulfotelmatobacter. The sequence continues at coordinate 14,328 of DASSRO010000088.1, forward strand.
TTGACTCCCTCACCGACCCGGGGTAGGCTTTATGGTTAATGGTAGTGACTTGCCTTCTGGGCATGCGCATTCCGGCTGGTCCCGTCTCCAAGCGAAACCCTGTTTTGTTCCTGACGCGGAGCCGGCACAGGTGTATCTCAACGTACGCATCTGCCGGGCTTGGCCCGGATGGTCAGCCCCTTCGATTGCGCTCAAGGCAGGCGAGGGCGGCTGTCCCCACATGGTTTCTCCAGGCATGAACCCAAAGGCACAGACCTAAGCATGAAGAAGAGCATCGGGGTAAGCCCCAACATCGAGACGTTTTTCGGCACGCGGGATGAGAATGTGCGCCTGCTCGAAGACGGCCTGAACGTCACCATCAATCTGCGGTCGAATGCCATTGAACTGGAGGGCGCTGCGCGCGATGTGGCGCGGGCCGAGCAGGTCTTTGCCGACTACGAGGCTTTGCAGCGGTCGGGTTACACGTTCAACAACGGGGACTTGAACAGCATGTTGCGCGTGCTGATCTCCGACCCTAATACAACGTTGCGCGGGCTCGCGGATGCCGGGCGCCAGCGCGCGTTCGGACGCCGGACGGTACAACCCAAGAGCAGCAACCAGCGGCGTTATCTCGAGGCCATCGAAGGCCACGACATGGTGTTTGGCATTGGCCCGGCCGGTACGGGCAAGACTTATCTTGCTGTCGCCATGGCGATCTCGGCGCTGCTGGCCAAGCGCGTGAACCGCATCATCCTGGCACGCCCCGCGGTGGAAGCCGGCGAGCGCCTGGGATTTTTGCCGGGCACGCTGCAGGACAAGATCGATCCGTATCTGCGTCCGCTCTACGACGCCCTTTATGACATGCTCGATCCGGAGAAAGTGGATCGCTACCTGGAGAAAAACGTCATTGAGATTGCGCCCATCGCCTTCATGCGCGGGCGCACGCTGAACGATTCTTTTGTCATCCTGGACGAGGCGCAGAACACGACTTCCGAGCAAATGAAGATGTTTGTCACGCGGCTGGGCTTCAATTCGAAAGCGGTGATTACGGGCGACGTCACCCAGATCGACCTGCCCAACGCGCGCCGCAGCGGATTGCTGGAAGCGATGGATGTGCTGAAAACCGTGGACGGGCTCGCGTTCTGTCACTTTGACGAAACCGATGTGGTGCGGCATCACCTGGTGCAGCGGATTGTTCGCGCCTACGACGAGCACAAGACACGCTCCGCCGAGCAGCAGTTGCTTTTGCTGGCGGAACCCCGCCACGCGGACGCGGCCAGCGCCGGAAGACAGGCAGCCGCCGCAGCTCAAGGGGAGAAAGCGGCGTCCGATGCAAAGGGCGCCGAAGCCAAAGGATAGTGCAGGCGAATTGGGCCGGGAGGGTCGGCGGCCCTTCCGTTTGTTTTTTGCGGACCTGCTCCGGAGAGCTTTTGAAAAGAGCTTGGTGATTCTGGACTTGGTCATTCTGGAAAAGAGAGTCGCGGGAGTGAACGAGGCGGCGCTGGAACGCTTCGTACTGCGTGCCCGAAAGGCCGTGGGCTTAAGCGGGCAGGTGAATGTGCTGGTTACCAGCAGCGCGGCCGTACGCTCGCTCAACCAACAATTTCGCGACCAGGACAAAGCCACTGACGTGTTGTCGTTTCCAGCGGCCTCTTCCGCGCAGGGATCGCGTACCGCGACAAAGCTGGCCGGCGAGGTTGCGATCTCCGCTGACATCGCGTTGAAGAATTCATTCCGCCTCGGGCATACGGCAGCCGATGAAGTGAAAATCCTGGCGCTGCACGGAATCCTGCACCTGGCGGGCTTTGATCACGAGCGCGATAATGGTGAAATGGCGCGCAAGGAAATGAAGTTACGCCACGCAATGGGCCTTCCCGAGGCGTTGATTGAAAGAGCAAAGATAGGACGAGCATCGACTGAACGAAGCAAGACGGAACGAGCCAAGGCCGAGCCAGTGACGGGCGGACTGTCGAAGCGCGTCTCCCGCAGGGGACTTACGAAACTCCGCCGAAGCGCCCCCGTCCGGAGAACGGCATGAACATTGCTATCGCCATGGCTTTGCTTCTGTTGCTTGGGTTGCTGACGCTGGTCTCCTACGTCGATCGCGTCTATCAGGAAGTCGGCAAGTTTCTCTCGCGGGAATTTCAGGATAATGTCGATGTCTTCGAGCAGAAGATCGAGCCCAAGCTTGGGGTGGCGCGCTCACGGGCCTCGTTGTCGATGTCTGTGCTCACTCAACTCACCATGGCGACGATCGCGTTGCTGATCGGCTATCTGGTATTCAGCGATCAGGAGTGGAGCATCTACGAGATTTCGCAGGCGGCGATCAGCCTGATCCTTATCGTCATTCTGTGCAACCGCTTTTTGCCGTTCGTATTTTTTTCTCGCACCAAGGGCGACTGGCTCATTCATTGGACGCTGGTTCTGAAGATCCTGATTTATCTGGTCATGCCAGTCACGATCGTGCTTGGTTTCCTGCAGTCGGTGGCGTCGCTGACGCGGCAGAACACTGCCGAAGAGCCGGAGACTTCAGCGGAGGCGGTGGACGCGTTGATCGAAGCCGGCCAGGAAGAAGGAATTATTCAGGAGGGCGATCGCGACCTGATCCAGTCGGTGGTGGAGTTCAGCGGCAAGACGGTGCGCGAGGCGATGAAGCCGCGTCCGCAGATGTTTGCCGTGCCCACCGATACCACGGTCGAGCGCTTCATCGAATTGCTGCGCGTGAAGCACTACTCGCGCGTGCCGGTATACGAAGGCAGCATTCATAACATCAAGGGGATCGTTTACACGCAGGACGTGCTGCAGGTGCCGGACAGCGAAGCCCACGTCCGCATCGTGGAGACGATTATGCGGCGCGATGTTTATTTTGTGCCGGAGAGCAAGCTAGGCAGCGATCTGCTGCGGGAAATGCAGAAGCAGAACATCCGCATGGCCATTGTGGTCGACGAATACGGTGGGGTCGCGGGACTGGTCACCATCGAAGACCTGGTGGAAGAGATTGTGGGGGAGATTCGCGACGACCACGATAAGCCGGAGATCGTGCGCGAAGGCGAACGGTCGTTCATTGTTGCCGGGGGCATGGATGTGGACCGCCTGGATGAACTCTTCGGGAGCAAGCCCGAAGGAAAAGAGTCGGCGACCATCGCCGGGCTGGTCAGCGAGCTCGCCGGCCGGATTCCCCGCAAAGGCGAAGTGGTGCAGGATGACGGCCTGCGCTTTGAAGTCCTGGAGTCGACCGACCGCAAGGTGGAGAGGGTGCGGGTGAGCGCGGTTCAGCCGCAGCAGTTGAAGCTGATTTGAAGCTTCTAGCTGCTAGCTGCTAGCTTCTAGCAAAGGCTCACTGCTCCCCGCTAAGGAAGCTAGGAGCTATTCGCTCCACTTGAATAATTCGGCAAGATCTTCCAGACCCAGCGTTCTTAACAATTGATCGCAGAAGATGAGCGCGTCGTCCGTGATGTTCGGGCTCGTGCTCGAACCCGGTTTCTGCTCTAAGATGAAGGTAGATGCCGTGGATTGTAGCTAGTAGCTAGAAGCTAGTAGCTAGAAGCTAGTAGCTAGAAGCTTATCCCATGCCCTTTCGCTCCGGTTTCGTTTGCATTCTCGGCCGCCCGAACGCGGGCAAGTCAACCTTGCTCAATGCGCTGGTGGGCGAGAAGCTGGCCATCATCTCGCCCAAGCCGCAGACCACGCGCAATCGCATTCAGGGAGTGATTCACATTCCCAAGGGTAAGGGGAAGAGTAAAGACGGCGGGCAGATCGTGCTGGTCGATACGCCGGGAGTTCACAAGCCCGACAGTTCGCTGGGCCGCAAGATGATGGTCGAAGTGCGCGAGGCGCTGGAAGGCTGCGACCTGGTGCTTGTGATCATGGATGTGACGCACAAGTTCGATCCGCGCGACCAGTTTGCGGTCGATCTGCTGAAGCGCCCGAGGACCAAGGCGTTTTTGCTGTTGAATAAAGTTGACTTGATTCGGGAGAAGGCAAAGCTGCTGCCGATGATCGAGCAGTACCGCAAGCTCTATGATTTCAGCGAAGTGATTCCGATTTCCGCGCTCAAGCGCAAGGGCCTCGATACGCTGCTGGAGAAGGTGATTGCGGCGCTACCCGCGGGGCCAGCCTACTTTCCAGAGGATCAGATCACCGACCAGCCGGCGCGGTTCATGGCGGCGGAAATCATCCGCGAGCAGGTACTGCTCAACACCAGCGAAGAGATTCCGTATGCGACCACGGTGATGGTTGAGAACTTCGAAGAAGGCGCGCGACTGACGCGAATTGCTGCGACTGTCTATTGCGAGCGCGCCGGGCAAAAGGGAATTCTGGTGGGCAAGGGCGGCAAGATGCTCAAGAAGATTGGGACGGCAGCCCGACTACAAATCGAGAAGATGGTTGGCACCAAGGTATTTCTTGAGTTGTACGTGAAGGCGGAACCGGGTTGGCGGGATTCGCGGCGCTTCGTAGAGGAACTGGATTGGCGCCGGCAACTGGAACAGCGGATGCTGGAACAAACGGTGAGGCGCGCGCCGCAACCAAACCGGGAAGAGCTTGACGGGCAGCCTATCGGCATGGCCGAAGGCGGCAATTCCACAGAAGACTAAAGCTGTGTTATGGTAACGAGCGCTTCAATCAGGCTGCCGTTGCGGGATTTGAGCGGCGCCACTAAAATCGAAAAAGGCCGTCGCTCCACGGGCGGACTAAGAACGCACGAGCCAACCATGGATGACGGGGCTTCCTCCGCGGAGCACTTTCCGGAACAGGAATTCGATCCAGAGAAGCTGACCCTGCAGGTGAGGGTGACGCTGGCCGCCAGTCGCGAGTCTGTAGACCCGGTGGTGGCGCAGGTGATGCAGTCGGTGCGCGAAATGAAGTGTATCGATGGCAAGGAAGACGCCATTGAACTGGCCTTGCAGGAGGCGCTGGCGAACGCGGTCATTCACGGCGCCAAGGAAGATCCGAGCAAGATTGTCGAGTGCATAGTGGCGTGCGACGCGGAGCGCGGAATTCTCATTATCGTGCGCGATCCCGGGAAGGGGTTTGATCCGCAGGCGATTCCCACGTGCACGGTCGGCGAGAATCTCTACTCCAATCACGGGCGGGGAATTTTCCTCATCAATCAGCTCATGGATGAAGTGAAGTTTCACAAAAACGGAACCGAGATTCACATGGTGAAGCGATAAGTTTGCCCCGCGAGAGCGCGCCCGCGCGGCTCCTGAATTTTGCAGTGAAGGATGATTTCGATGCGGAAGCAAAAAGGTTTCTCACTGATCGAGCTTTTGATCGTAGTCGCGATTATTCTGATCATCGCCGCGATCGCGGTTCCAAACTTGTTGCGCGCCAAAATGGCGGCCAATGAATCGTCGGCCGTGGGCTCCATTCGCGCCATTATCACCGCTGAAATCAGTTACAGTTCTTCGTTCCCATCCGTTGGCTACGCCGCAAGCCTGGCGCAGCTGGGTGGCCCGTCACCTTGCGTAGCGAGTCCGGCGACAGCATGCCTGATCGAGAGCAACCTTTCGAGCGGCAACAAGGCAGGCTATAACTTCGCGGCGATTGGCGGCGGAGGTCCTCCTAATTCGCAATACTATGCGACTGCGGTACCCATCACCGTGGGGCAGACGGGAACCCGCAGCTTCTGCGCGTTTGAAGATGGAACCATTCGCGTCGATCCCACCGGCGCTGCGATTCCCAGCGAAGCCGCTTGCCAGGCGCTGCAGCCGCTGCCCTGAGTCGCGTTCGCGATTCGGTTAGTAAGGTTGTGCGATGTTCATTCGCCTTCCGGCGAATGGTAACCTTACGACATGCCTCTCGATCCTGCCGTTTCCGTCTCCGCAAAACCTGCGCGATCTCGCGCGGCGGTCGTGTCGGCCCTGGTGCTCGGGCTGTTACTCGGGATACTTTTTGTGGGATCGATGGGAGGGCTGCTACTGTCGCGGAATTCTGGGCGACCGCTGATCAGCCGGGCGTGGTCGGCGCTGACGGGCAGGACTCTCACTCTCGATGTAAGCCAACCCACGGTCGTCGATCGAATCCAGCGCCTGCAGCGGCTGGAGACCGTGATTTATACGATGGACAAGATTGTTTCCGGAGCGAAGCAGACGCCATTTTTTCCAGACTTTTTAGCGGGAGACCGGCTGCTGATGCTGGTGCACGGCGAGGTGGTCGCGGGGATCGATTTTTCGAATTTGAAGCCGGGCGATGTCAAGGTTGAAGGCAAGCGCGTCCGCCTGCACCTTCCCGCGACGCAAGTGTTCAGCACACGCCTCGACAGCAGCAAGACGCGGGTGTACTCGCGGCAGACCGGTTTGCTGGTGCCATCGGACCCGGATCTTGAAACGCAAGTGCGGCAGGAGGCGGAGCGTCAGCTGCTAGCGGCGGCGCTGACTGATGGCATTCTGCACACGGCTCAGCAGAATGCGGCTTCGACCATCACCAGTTTGCTGCAGGGGTTGGGATTCGAGACGGTGGAGTTCGAATAACGGCGCCTTAGACGCCGGCGAATTCCAGCACCACGATCTCCGGATTCGATCCCAGGCGCAGCGGGGGGCCCCAGGTTCCCGCGCCGCTGGAAGTAAAGACCTGCATCTGGCCGATCCGGCTTAAACCGTATACAAATTGGCGGTAAATTCGTCGCGCCATCCAGCTCCAGGGGATGAACTGGCCCAGATGGGTGTGCCCCGACAGCTGCAACGAAACGCCCGCAGCTTCGGCGATTTCCGGGCGGTCGGGGGCGTGGGTCAACAGGATGCTGGCGCGGTCGCGATCGACGCCCACGCCGCGCAACACCGAAGCAAAGTGCCCGTCCTGTACGGCATTTCGGTAAGGCACGCCGATAATTTGAAGGCCTTCGACGTCAACCTTCTCGTTGGTAAGCACACGTACGCCCGCCGCCGCGATGGCGTTCAGGTATTGGCTGTCGTCGCCGAACTGCTCATGATTCCCGGCAACAAAATACACGCCCTGCGGCGCGGTCAACGCACTCAGTGGCGCGGCCGCACTGCCGGCGTCAATGGCGGTGCCGTCGTACAGATCACCGGCAATGAAAATCGCATCCGGTTCCTCATTCAAAATCTTGGCGATCAGGCGGCGCAGGAACCTGCCATTGCGCACGTGGCCGAGATGAACATCGCTGATGAGCGCGGCCTTGCGCCCGTGCCAGGCTGCGGGAAGGTTCGCGAGCCGCACCGTGGTGCGGGTGATGCGCGTCCAGCCGGCGTTGAAAACTCCGTAGAGTCCGGCAATGGCCGCGAGGCCGAAAAGCGATTCCACCAAGCGGTGAAAGTTGAGGCCCGTTCCCAGCAGGTTCGCGGCCCCGAAGATGATCCAAGAGCCGGCGGCGGCAACGAACAGGAACGAGAGCAGGCCCATCCAAACTGCGGCCGCTCGATAAAACAAGCGGACCGGAGCATTCGTGTAGCGAAAGGCGAGCAGGGATGCGGCAACGAAACTCACCGACAAGACGGCGAGAATCGGCGCAATCCATCGTGCGCCGGGAACGTGGGTGCCGTCCGGAGCAAACGTCCAGGTCTTATAAAGAAAAAAGTGGGTCAACAAAAGAATGGACTGTACTACGGCCACGAAACCGACGATGCCCTTACGGAAGCGCATGACAGATTAGATTCATGAAACCCAAAATCGATGCGGGCTGCCGGTGGCGTTGCCAAATTGTGGCTTGCGCGTGCAATCTGGTATCGATGCCCGAATTGCCCGATATTGCCGCCTACATCGGAGCGCTCGAATCGCGTATTGTTGGTCAGCCGCTGGAACACGTCCGCCTCAATAGTGCCTTTCTTTTGCGAACCGCGCAGCCTCCGCTTGCGAGCGTGGAGGGCGGGGTCGTTCGCGGACTGCGTCGCATTGGAAAGCGCATCGCCATTGGATTCGACGATGAGCTGTGGCTGGCGCTTCATCTCATGATTGCCGGCCGGCTGCACTGGCAGGCGGCAAACGCCAAGCTGTCCGGCCGCCGCAGCCTGGCGGCGTTCGACTTCCCGAATGGCTCGCTGGTGCTGACCGAAGCCGGCACCAAGCATCGTGCTGCCCTGCATGTGCTGCAGGGCGAAGATAGCTTGCGTTCCATCGATGCCGGAGGGATCGACATTTTCTCCAGCGACCTGGATTTGTTTTGCGCGACCCTGACCGCTGAAAATCACACGCTGAAGCGGGCGCTGACCGATCCACGGTTGCTGAGCGGCATTGGTAACGCGTATTCGGATGAGATTCTGCACGCGGCGCAATTGTCTCCCATTGCGCACACCAACAAGCTGAAGCCGGAAGAGTGGGAGAGGTTATTCGCTGCGACCCGGCGTACGATTCAAGATTGGATTGATAGGCTAGGCACAGAAGCGAAAAAAGCTTTCCCTGAAAAAGTCACGGCCTTCCGCAAGGGAATGGCGGTGCACGGGCGTTATGGAGAGCCGTGCCCGCGATGCGGCGACAAGGTTTTGCGCATTCGTTATGCCGATAAGGAAACGAATTACTGCGCGCGCTGCCAGACCGGCGGCAAGGTTCTGGCGGACCGAAGCCTGTCGCGGCTGCTGGGATCGGACTGGCCACGAACGCTGGAAGAGTTGGAAGCGCTGAAACGCCGGTGAACGCGGCTGTTCCGTCACTCCTTAGCTGCAATGGCCAGCGCCTTCATCTTGCGGTAAAGATGGCTGCGCTCCAGGCCCAGCACCTCGGCGGTGCGGCTCACGTTGCCGTGATTTTGGTCGAGCGTCTTCAGGATGTAGTCGCGCTCGTAGGCGTCGCGAGCCTGGTGAAGCGTGGAGAATTCGCTTTTGGGCGCGCGCCGGCTGCCTTCGCGGTACACCAGCGGCGGCAGATGCTTGGCGTCAAAGCGCGTAGTCGTGGGATTCATGATCACGATGCGCTCGATCACGTTGCGCAGTTCGCGCACATTTCCCGGCCAGGAATAGCGCATCAGGATTTCGATCGCGTCGTCGCTGATTTCGCGCGGACGGCGTCCGTAGGTGGCCGCCAGTTCTTTTAGAAAGTGCCGGGTGAAAAGTGGGATATCTTCTTTGCGTTCGCGCAACGGCGGTACGAAAAAAGGAATTACGTTGAGCCGGTAGAAAAGATCCTCGCGAAAGTTGCCGCGCGAAATTTCTTCATCCAGATCTTTGTTGGTCGAGGCGATCACGCGCACATCGACAGTGATGGTTTCATCGCTGCCGACTGGCGTGAAACGCTGCTCTTCCAGCGTGCGCAAGACTTTCGACTGCGTCTTTAGGCTCATGTCGCCGACTTCGTCGAGGAAAAGGGTTCCCCCATTGGCTCGCTGAAACTTTCCTTCCTTGTCGGCGGCGGCACCGGGAAACGAGCCCTTGTAGTGGCCAAAAAGTTCGCTCTCGATCAGATCCTCGGGAATGGCGGCGCAGTTGACCTCAACAAAAGTTTCGTCCTTGCGCAGGCTCTGGCCATGGATGGCGTGCGCCACGAGTTCTTTGCCCGTGCCCGACTCTCCGTATATGAGAACGCGGCCGTTGGTCGGCGCCATCAGGTTGATCTGCTGGCGCAGCGCCTTCATCGGGATGCTGTCGCCCACGATGATGCTCTTCACCTGAAGTTGCTTTTTCAGGTCGACGTTCTCGCGCTGCAATTTTTTCGACTCGATGGCGTTCTTGACCAGGATTAAAGTTTTTTCGAGCGAGAGCGGTTTTTCGAGGAAGTCATAGGCGCCGAGTTTGGTGGCGCGCACGGCGGTCTCGATGCTTCCATGGCCGGAGATCATGATGACTTCGGGAGGATTCTCGAGTTCACGAATCCGGGTGAGAATTTCGAGGCCGTCTACGCCGGGCAGCCAGATGTCGAGCAGAACAACATCGAACGCGTTTTTGCGCAGCAGTTCCAGGCAAGCCTCGCCACTCTCGACTGACGCGGTGGCATAGCCTTCGTCTGCCAGAATGCCGGCCAAGGATTCGCGAATGCCGGCTTCGTCGTCGACGATGAGAATGTTATGCATGCTGGGCGTTGGGGACGGCCGCGGCAGATTCGACAACAACCGGAAGTTCGACGATGAAGCGAGTTCCCACGGGCCGGTTCTCTTCGACGCGAATCGAGCCGCGGTGATCTTCCACGATGCGGTTCACAATGGCGAGGCCAAGGCCGGTACCGCGCTTCTTGGTGGAGAAATATGGCAGGAAAAGTCTTTCTTTCAGCTCGCGGGTTACGCCGTGGCCGGTATCGGCGACGGTAATTTCGACAGCATCGCGCGTGGCCACGAGCGCGGTTGAAATCTCAATCTCGCGCACCACTGAATCTTGCGACGCTTCGGCCGCGTTGTCGACCAGGTTGGCTACGACGCGCTTGATGGCTTCGCTATCGGCCATTACCTTGGGAAGATCCGAGGCAAGCGATTTGTGCAGTTCGATGCCATCCAGCCTGCCGTTAAACATGGAGAGAGCGTTTTCGATGACATCGTTAATGTCGGCGGGTTGAGGCTTGGCGACGGGAAAGCGCGCCAGGGTGGAAAATTCGTCGACCAGGCGGCGGACGGTTTCAACTGCTCCGGCAATGGTGGCCGCGCAAGAGCGCACTACGCCGAGGGATGCAGGATCGGTGGGAGTGGCGCGGTCGAGATGGCGCTGGATGCGTTCGACCGAAAGAGCGATGGGCGTGAGCGGATTCTTGATTTCGTGTGCGACCCGGCGCGCCACCTCGCGCCACGCGGCCTGCTTCTGCGCCTTCAGCAAGTCGGAAAGATCCTCGAATACCACGACGTAGCCCGAGCCCGCGCCCTGATGACGCAGCGTGGCTACGGTTACGGCGACGTTCAGCGATACTCGCGGCAATTGCATCTGCATCTGGCTGGTGGTCATGCCCATGCGATCGGCGCGCCGCAGCAGCGGCTCGAAATCTTCGAGTACTTCAGCGGGGAACACTTCGGTGAGCGACGCACCCCGGAGTATCTGGGGGCCGCCATCACGTCCCGCATCGGGATGGAACATGCGCAGCAGCGCCTGATTGACGTGGGTGACGCGGCGGGTGGCGTCGAGGGAGAGCACACCGGTGGGAATGCTCTCGAGGATGGTTTCCATTTGGCGGCGGCGCTGGTCGAGTTCGGCGTTGGCGGCGCTCAAGTCGCGGCTGGAGGCTTCGATCTGGCGGCGGCTGCTTTCGAGATCTTCAGCCATGCGATTGAAAGAGCGCACCAGGTCGCCGATTTCGTCGGCTGCGCTGACTGGAACGCGATAGTCAAGGCGTCCGCGGGAAATTTCCTGGGTTGCTTCCGCCAGCGCCGAGAGAGGCCGCGTCACAATTTTCGAAAGGAACAACGCGAGCCAAGTGGTCACGAAGAGCACGATCATGGTCAGCAGCAGCAGCAGGCTCATGTAGGTGCGGCGCACCAGTTTCCGCTCGTGGGCCAGATCGTAATAGCGTTGCTGGCTGGCCTCCACCTGGCGCACGGTTTGTGAAAACTCGCGGGGAAGCGGAATGGCCACCAGAATCAGGCCTCCTCCATCGGTCGCGGCGCTGCCTAGCGTGTAGTCGGTTTGCTCCCAATTAAATTGCGCGGGATTTCCTAACGCGGCGTCGGAGAGCGGCAGCCGAGACTTCAGCGCAGGCCAGGGAGCAGGCAAATTGAAACTGGCCTCGGCGTTGCCGTCCTGAACCGCCACGGCAAATCCGCCTTGCAAGGTCTTTTCGTGGCGCTGAAATTCGTCGACCACTCCGGAGAATCCGTGCCCGGAAAACCCGCGCTCCATTTCCGGAGAGGCCGCAATGGAAGACGCTTCGGCGCGCGCAGTCTGGGTCGCATAGCCGGCCAGCAGAGACGCCATGGCGTGAGTGTCGGCGCGCACTTCCTCTACCGGCGTGGAGAACCACTTGTCGATGGAGCGATTCATCAATCCGTAGGCAAACCAGTACATCACCATCACGGGCAGCGACGACAGCAGGAGCGCGCCGGCGACCATTCGCGTGCGGAACTTCGAGCCGAGCACTCCGAGTCGCCGTTCGGCAAAGAGTTTGAGCAGGTTGCGCATCAGCACAAAAGTGAGCGCCACGAACAGAAGAAAAATCAGAGCGGAAAGTGCGGCAAAAACGACAATGTCCTGATTGTTTCCGGGACGGAGAAACGTCAGATCAAACGCAGTTTGAGAAACCAGGATCGCAAATAACAGGAATACGGAGATCGCGAGCAGGATGATCACCTGCTTGCGGTGCGAGGTCTTCTCGGGCGGAATTGAGGCTGTCTGGGGCACTGAACTTTACGCGTGCGGGTTCTGCGGCGAGCCATGCGGAAGCCAGCACGCCAGTCATTATAGATGCAGAGGCCCTGGCGAAAGCCGCATAAGCGGCCGGGACACTGAGGAGTTATCGGGCGTTTGCTGTGGGTTTGGGCGTGTGGGATTTTTGAAGAATGCATGTAGCGAGGGCAAAACCGGCGGCCCTGCGGGCCGCGGCCGGGTCAGAGGACCCGGCCCCACACGAGCCTGGCCGGGTCAGAGGACCCGGCCCCACACGAGGGCTGCTGGGTCAGAGGACCCGGCCCCACACGAGCAAAATACAACCACATGCTCACTGCTGCCGATCCCTGTGGGTCGAGATCTCCTCTAACATGGCGGCATAAGCAGGCTTTGGCGCATAGAGGCGATCGAAGGGCAAGGCTGCGCCGCGCGAGCCGTGCGAGTGCGATCCGATCCATGAATATTTGTCGGTGAATCCCCAGGTTTGAATCGCGGTGCAGCCGGGACTCTGTAGACATGCGCGCACCACGCCGCGATAAGTTTCCGCCTGGCGGCGAAGGTCGTCTTGCTGGGCAGAGCCAGTCGAGTCTACAGGCAGGGAAACGTCGAGTTCGGTGATGTGAACCTGGACTCCCAGCGCAGTCAGGCGGGCAATGTTCGCGGCGAGCGCCGCGGTGTCGAAGTCGAGGCGCGAAATGTGCAACTGAAGGCCAACTCCATCGATTGGTACGCCGCGCTGCTTGAAATCCTTCACCATGGCGTAGATGGCGTCAGACTTGCGATTCAGCCCTTCGCCTTCGGCCTCGTTATAGAACAGGAGCGCCTGCGGATCGGCGGCGCGGGCCCAGCGAAACGTCTGCTCGATATAGGCCGTGCCTTGATCCGACATTCCGATGCCGGGCTGGTTGTACCACGGCGAATCTTTGGGGCGGCCCTTTTCGTCCAGAGCCTCATTCACCACATCCCATGCAAAGACCTGCCCAGCGTAATGTTTCATGACCGTGGCAATATGCTCCTGCAGCAAGGCCGCAATCTGTGCGGGCGTGAAATTGCCCTGCGCCAGCCATTCGGGATTGTTGTGATCCCATACCAGGCAGTGCCCGCGAACTTTCATGCCGTGTGCCTGGGCGAAGCGGACCACTTCATCGCCGTCGCGAAAATCGAATGCGCCGGCCTTGCGCCGCACGACCCACCATTTCATTACGTCTTCGGGTTCGACCATGTTGAATTCACGAGCCAGGGTGGCCGAGTACGCGGCCTCGGCGAACATGGATGGGCGGACGGCGGTTCCGATCAGCAAATGAGCGTGGTCAGCAGCTTGGCGCAATGGCAAAGAGGGTGCCCCCGCAGTTGCGGCGAGAAACGCCAATGCGATGCAGAGTTGACGCGAAGCAGACAGCATGTTCCGTCCTTTAAAGAAAGGCCGAGCGATTCAAGGATTCACTTAACTCCCGGCAGGAATCGCTGTAAAGGACATCCGTCACATTTGGGCTGTGATTTTCTACAATAATTTTTGCCGACTCCCACAATCAGACCGTGCATTTCGTTGTAGACCTGCACCAGAGCCGTACGCTCGGCCGTGCTCATGACAGAGGGCGGATGGGCTGCGCCGCGAAAACCGGCTTCGAGATGCGGCGCGTCCTCTGCTGGCTTGTGCTCCTGCTGGCGAACTGCGGGCTCTAAGGCGCGCTGAAAGAGCCGGCGAATCTCCTCGTAATTCGCTTTCGCGGGCAGGATTTCGTGCCGCTCAAGGATGCGTCGCGTGTAGGCGTCGACAACGAAGACCGGATGGTTCCCCGCATAGAGCAGAATCGAATCCGCAGTCTCGGGCCCGATCCCATTCAAGCCGAGCAACTCTTCGCGAAGTTTTTCGGTTGTCTGCGAGAAAAGTTTGTCGAGCGAGCCAGCATATTGTGTGTCGAGGTATGCGACGAAGGTCTTGAGCCGGGCGGCTTTCTGCCGGAAATATCCGGACGAACGAATCAGGCGCTGGAGTTTTCGCAGAGGCACTTTGCGAATGCCTTCCACGCTCAGAAGGCGTGCATGCCGCAGGTTTGCTAATGCAAGCTCCACGTTTGTCCATGCGGTATTCTGCGTTAAATACGCTCCCACGATGACTTCGAAGCGAGTTTCCGCAGGCCACCAATGTTGGGCTCCCCACGCGTGAAACAGTGCGCGGTAGTAGCGCAGAATTTGTTCTTCTTTTTCTAGGCGGGCTCGCGGCAAGCAGCTACTCCTCAGCTCAAGTCTAGTGTAGGCCCACCGACAGATGGTTAATCCATCCCCAGAAATGATCACAAAACTTACTGAAGTGCATGTACCTGAGCTGGCAAATAGCTTGGCCGCCTTAAGAAAAGAGGCATTTGGCGCGGAGTTCAGCGAGTAGGACGCCTTTCGCTCCGAATTTCCCGTGTAGGCCAAGTACCAAAGTAAGTGGTGCGGTAATCGACTTGCGTTGACAATTTATGTCAACGCGAACGAGCCGCTTCTCTCCCGATGAACGGCGGCCCTTTGCGCTATGCCCGCACAAGTGCGCGGCGTCGTTCCACCCACGTGGATAGGAGATCCGGGTATGTCTCAACGGCTGGGTGACCTTCTCGTCAAAGAGAAGATCATTACCCCAGAGCAGTTGGAACAAGCGAGCAAGGTTCAGAAGGAACAGAGCTGTCGCCTGGGGTCCGCCCTGGTGAAGCTGGGTTTCCTGACGGACGAAGACGTCACCAATTTCCTTTCCCGGCAATACGGCGTTCCGGCCATTAATCTTTCCTACTTCGAAATTGACGCGGCGGTGGTCAAGCTGATTCCGTTTGAGACCGCCAAGCGCTACCAGATTCTGCCTTTGAGCCGAGTTGGCGCGTCGCTGACCATTGCCATGGTCGACCCGACCAACGTCTTCGCCATGGACGATATCAAGTTCATGACCGGCTTCAATATCGAGCCGGTAGTCGCGTCGGAAAGCTCCATCCTGGCAGGCATTGAGAAGGCATACGGCGGCGGGGCCAAAGAAGAGGACCTTGAGACCGTAATGCAGTCGATGTCGGAGATGAACGAAAGCGACGTCGAACTGCAGGCGGAAGAGCAGCAAATCGAGTTGGCCGAACTGGAGAAAGCGGCCGACGAAGCGCCGGTCGTCAAACTGGTAAACGTGGTTCTGGGCGATGCGGTGAAGCGGGGCGCCAGCGACATTCACATCGAGCCTTACGAAAAAGAATTCCGCGTGCGCTTTCGTATTGACGGCGTGTTGCAGTCGATCATGTCGCCGCCGCTGAAGTTGAAGGATGCGATCACGTCACGGCTGAAGATCATGTCGAAGCTCGACATCAGCGAAAAGCGGCTGCCGCAGGACGGCCGCATCATGCTGAAGATGAATATCGGGGGCCGCAAAAAGCAGCTCGACTTCCGCGTCAGCACCCTGCCCACGTTGTGGGGCGAGAAGATCGTGCTGCGGTTGCTGGACAAGGAGAACCTGCGGCTCGACATGACCAAGCTCGGTTTCGAACCCGAGTCGCTGGTGAAATTCGAGAAAGCTATTTTGAAGCCATACGGCATGGTGCTGGTGACGGGGCCCACGGGATCGGGCAAAACCAACACGCTGTATTCTGCGATCTCGCGCTTGAACCAGCCCGACACCAACATCATGACCGCGGAAGATCCGGTCGAATTTCAGTTGGGCGGCGTCAACCAGGTGCAGATGAAGGAGCAGATTGGATTGAACTTCGCCGCTGCGCTCCGGTCGTTCCTGCGGCAAGATCCCAACATTATTCTGGTGGGCGAGATTCGAGACTTCGAAACCGCAGAAATCGCCATCAAGGCCGCGCTCACCGGACACCTTGTGCTCTCCACGCTGCACACGAACGGCGCGCCGGAAACTATCACCCGCCTGATGAACATGGGTATTGAACCGTTCCTGGTGGCGACGTCGGTTCACCTGATTTGCGCCCAGCGCCTGGTGCGGCGTATTTGCAAGGATTGCACCGAGATCGTGGATGTTCCGGGCCAGACGCTGATCGACGCCGGCTTTACACCCGAGGAGTCCAAGACTGTGAAGATTCAGAAGGGCAAGGGCTGCGGCGTCTGCAACAACACCGGATACAAGGGGCGCTGCGGTTTGTACGAAGTCATGGAAGTCGACGACGAAATTCGCGAACTGGTTCTGGTTGGCGCCTCCGCCGTCGAGTTGAAGAAGAAAGCCATTGAACGCGGCATGATCACGCTGCGCCGCAGCGGATTAATCAAGGTGGCGGCGGGCATGACGACGCTCGAGGAAGTGGCGCGCGAAACGATTCACTGATTTGTTGTGAGAAAGAACAGGAAGTTTAAGGAAGGAAACTTGTCATGGGTTTGTCGTTAAGCGATCTACTCAAGAGAATGCTGGAGATGAACGGCAGCGATCTGCACATTACTACGAACTCGCCGCCCCAGATCCGCGTGCACGGACACCTGGTGCCGCTCGATCTGCCGCAGATGACGCCTGCCGAGACCAAGCAGCTGGCCTACAGCGTCATGACTGATTCGCAGAAGCATCGTTTCGAAGAGAGCCTGGAGCTGGACTTCTCTTTCGGATTGAAAGGTCTGGCGCGTTTCCGCGCCAACGTATTTAACCAGCGCGGCGCGACGGCCGCCGTCTTCCGTGTGATTCCGTTCGAAATCAAATCGTTTAACCAACTCGGCCTGGCGCCGGTGGTGAGTAAATTGTGCGACAAACCTCGCGGATTGGTGCTGGTTACGGGGCCGACCGGATCGGGCAAGTCGACCACGCTGGCGGCCATGATCGACAAGATCAACAGCGAACGCCACGATCACATTCTCACCATTGAAGATCCGATCGAGTTCGTGCACATGAACAAGAACTGCGTGGTCAACCAGCGCGAGCTGCACGCCGACACCAAGAGTTTTACCGACGCCCTGCGCGCCGCGCTTCGTGAAGATCCCGACGTCGTGCTGATCGGCGAAATGCGCGATCTGGAAACCATCGAATCGGCGCTGCGCATCGCGGAAACCGGGCACTTGACCTTTGGGACGCTGCACACCAACTCGGCCACTTCGACCATCAACCGTATCATCGACGTGTTTCCGGCGCACCAGCAGCCGCAGATTCGCGCCCAGCTTTCGCTGGTGCTGGAAGGCATCATGTGCCAAAGCCTGGTGCCGACGGTGAACGGCAAAGGGCGCGCCATGATCATGGAAATTCTGATTCCGAACGCGGCCGTCCGCAACCTGATCCGCGAAGACAAGATTCACCAGATTTATTCGTCGATGCAGTCGGGACAGGAGAAGTTCGGGATGCAGACGTTTAACCAGTCGCTGGCGACGGCCTATTTCCAGAAGCAGATCTCGCTGGAAACGGCTATGGCGCGTTCCAGCAATGCCGACGAGTTGCAGGAAATGATTAACCGCGGGGCGAGTCTAGTGAACCGGCCGACCGCGGCAGGAACCACGATGGCGCGAGGCGCTGCCCCCTCCAAGCACTAGGGCAGCATGAACAGGAATATGGGAAGTACGGTTTTCACCCAGCAGCTACATCAGTCGAGGAGAAGCTAAACCATGCCAGTCTTTACATTTTCCGGCAAGGATGCATCCGGACAGAAGATTTCCGGGGAGCGAATGGCGTCCAACAAGCAGGCGCTGGCGCAGGCGTTGCGGCGCGAGCGCATCACCCCTGGGGCGATTCGGGAAAAGGGCAAGGAATTCAACATGCCCACGTTTGGCTCCGGCAAGGTCGGGACCAAAGAAATCGCGATCTTCTTTCGCCAGTTCTCCGTCATGATCGATGCTGGACTGCCTTTGGTGCAGTGTCTGGAAATCCTGGCGGCAAACCAGGAGAACCAGGCTTTCCAGAAGATTCTGACCGGCGTACGAACCACCGTGGAGGGCGGCGCCACTTTGGCGAACGCTATGCGCGGTTTTCCGCTGGTCTTCGACGACCTGACGACCAACATGATCGAGGCCGGCGAAACCGGCGGTATTCTCGACATTATTCTGCAGCGTTTGGCCACCTACGTGGAAAAAGCCGTGCGCCTGAAAGCCGCAGTGAAGTCGGCGCTGATCTACCCGGTGGCTGTGGTCAGCATGGCGGTCTTAATCGTGGGCGCGCTGCTGAAGTGGGTTGTGCCCATCTTCGCCAATCTGTTCGCCGGACTGGGGGTCAACCTCCCGCTTCCGACCCGCATTGTGATGGGACTGAGCGGATTTGTGCAGACCTTTTGGTGGGTGTTTATCGTGGTCGTGGTAGGAGTTTTCGTTGGGATCAAACAAATCCGCAAACATCCGCGCGGGCGCTATTACTTCGACAAGTTGCTGCTTTATGTTCCGGTTGTCGGCTCGCTGCTGCGCAAGATTGCCGTCGGCCGCTTTACCCGGACGTTGGGCACGCTGATCACCTCCGGTGTTCCGATTCTTGAGGGCTTGACCATTACCGCCAAGACGTCGGGCAACGCCGTGCTGGAAGAGGCGCTGTTAAAAGTGCGGAAGGCCATCGAAGAAGGGCGCACTATTGTCGATCCGTTGCGTGAGTGCGGGGTGTTTCCGAACATGGTTACGCAGATGATCGGCGTTGGCGAAGCCACCGGCGCCATGGATTCGATGTTGCAGAAGATCGCCGACTTCTACGAAGAGGAAGTCGACGCCGCCACCAAAGACATGCTGGCCATGCTGGAGCCGTTCATCATCGGCGCCCTGGGCATCATGATCGGCGGCATCGTCATTTCGCTCTACATGCCGTTGTTTGCCATGATCGCGAAGTTGGCGGGCTAGAGGCAGGTTTTCAATTAGGGCAAGGTTTCAAAGTTTCAAGGAACCAATCTCCGCGAAACTTTGAGACCTTGCAACCTTACGACCTTCAAATATTGGTTTTTCCGATCTCCATGCAATCGACCTTCGACGAGCGCAATTGGCTGGTATGGCTGGTGCGGGTGCGGATTCTTATTCTGACGCTCCTGCTCGGCATTGAACTGGCGGTCGCTCAATTCAGCCCGGCGCCGCTGCCCATGCGGCTCTTTCTGAGCACCATTCTTTTCTGGTACAGCCTGTCGCTGTTCTACGTGCTTTTGCTTTCCCTGTGGCGCGAGCACCGGCTGCAAGCGTCGCTGCAGGTTCTGACCGACCTGATCCTGGTCAGCCTGGTAGTTCACGAAACCGGAGGGTGGGACAGCTCACTCAACTTTCTTTACCCGCTGGTGATTATCGTCGCCAGCGTACTACTAACGCGAGCCTGGGCGCATTTGGTGGCCGCGTTGGCGTTCATCCTTTACGGGACGGTGCTGGAGCTCAGCTACTTCGGGTACATTCCGTCCTACACCGGCTCTCATCCGGACCTGCGAACACTGCAGGCCATCATTTTTGTCAACTTGTTCGCTTTTCTGGCGGTGGCCTATCTGGCCGGGCTGCTCACCGCAAAATTGCGGCAAGTGGGCGTAGAGCTGAAGAACACCAGCGGTGCGCTGGAAAGCCTGCAGGCGCTGCACGAGAACATCATCCATTCCATCAGCAGCGGGTTGATCACCACGGGCCTCGATGGCCGGATCACGCTGGTGAACGGGGCGGCGCAACAGCTTTTGGAGCGTACCGCGGCCGATCTGTTCGGGGCGCGGGTGGACCAGCTGTTTCTCGATCCTTTACCCACCGTCGAATCGCACCAGAATCACGGTGAAGTGCGTTTCGACGCTCCCAATAAATATCGCAAGACGGTCCGGGTGCGCGTGGCTACCTTGACGGTACCGGAGCGGGGCGAGTTGGGATACGTGTACGTGTTCGACGACCTCACCGAGATTCGGCGCCTGGAGCGGGAAGTGCGGATGCAGGACCGGCTGGCGGCTGTCGGCCGCCTGGCCGCGGCGATTGCGCATGAAATTCGCAATCCGCTGACTTCCATCGCCGGCTCGGTCAGCATGCTGTCGGGCGTGCCGGAGATGAACGAAGATCACCGCCGCCTGCTCGACATCGTCACGCGCGAGTCGCAGCGGTTAAACAGCATTATTACCGACTTTTTGGCGTACTCGCGCACCAAGCAATATCACTTCGACAAGGTCGATCTGATCCAGCTAATCCAAGATACGTTGACGCTGATGGAACACCGGATGACCGCCGAGAAAACCGGAATCAGAATCGAGCGCCATTTTCCGGCGGGAAGCGCTTTGAGCATGGCGGATGGCGACAAGCTCAAACAGGTGTTCTGGAATTTCTGCGAAAACGCGGTGCGCGCCATGAAGGGGCTGGAGCAGGAACGGCTGCTCACGGTGAGCGTGGAGTCTATAGGAGACGATTGGCAGGTGGGATTCACCGATACCGGATCGGGCATGAGCCCGCAACAGATCGAGAAAATTTTCGAGCCCTTCCAGTCGAACTTCGAGGGTGGAACCGGCCTCGGTCTGGCGATCGTGTACCAGATCGTGCAGGCGCATGGGGGCAAAGTGTGGGCGCGCTCCAAACCGGGGCAGGGAACCACCTTCGTACTGAGGCTGCACCGGTTGGAAGCCGGCCGCGCGCAGCCCGCCGCCGAGACTACGCAGGAAAGGACAGAAGTGCTGGCTGCAGCCGCAGGGGGTGGACGTGGCTAACATCCTGGTCTGCGACGACGAACGCTCGATCTGCGAAATGCTCGACATCTCTCTGCGCCGCGAGGGACACCGCGTCGAGACGGTGCAATCGGGACAACAGGCGAAAAATAAAATCGACGGCGCGCTCTACGACGTGATTATCACCGACATCAAAATGCCGACCATTGACGGCATTGAAGTGCTGCGGCACGCCCACAAAGTTTCGCCCGACTCGTCCGTCATCCTGATCACGGCGGTCGACGACTACGCGGCAGCGGTCGAAGCGGTGAAAGCGGGAGGCGCGACCGACTACATTCGCAAAAGCCCCGGGCTGGTCGACGAGATCAAGCTGGCGATCAATCGCGCGGTGGAGAAACTGAATCTCAGCAAACAGAATTTCGCGCTGCGGCGGGACGCGGCCGCCCGCAACTCGCTGGATAACATCATCGGCTCCAGTTCCGCGATGGAGAAGCTTAAGCAGACGGTGCGGACCGTGGCTTCCACCGCCAGCACGGTGTTGATCCATGGCGAGAGCGGTACTGGAAAAGAACTGGTCGCCCGCGCCGTGCACGTTTGTTCTCCGCGCGCCACCGACGCCTTCGTTTCCGTGAACTGCGGAGCGTTTCCGGAAACCTTGCTCGAAAGCGAGCTGTTCGGCTATCTCAAAGGCGCGTTCACCGGAGCGAACCAGAACAAGCGCGGCCTGTTCGAAGTGGCCGACGGGGGAACGATCTTCCTCGACGAAATCAGCGAAATGACGCTGGCCATGCAGGTCAAGCTGCTGCGGGTGCTGCAGGAGCGGACGATTCGCCCGGTGGGGAGCACGCGCGAGATTGCCATCGATGTGCGCGTAATCGCGGCCACCAACCGCGATCTCGATAAAGCGGTCGCAGAAAATCTGTTTCGCGAAGATCTCTACTACCGGCTCAACGTGATCCCGATTCGCGTGCCTCCGCTCAGCGAGCGGCGCGAGGACATTCCTCTGTTGGTGAATCACTTCCTGAAAAAATACGCCGCCGCCGCGGGACGCAGCATCCTGCGGGTACATGCGCCGTCGCTCGACTCGTTATGCGGCTACGAGTGGCCGGGAAACGTTCGCCAGCTGGAAAACACGGTCGAACGGGCCGTGGCGCTGGAAACCACGGAAGAATTGCACGTGCAGCTCCCTGCCGAGCGCCCTAAGGCGCGGGCTGCCGCCGCGTCCGCCGGGGGAGGGACTTTGCCGGAAATCGGCGGCGACCTTACTTTGCCCGAGGGTCTGGGAATGGAAAACTACGTGGCGGGCATTGAACGCTCGTTGTTGCAGAGCGCTCTAAATCAGAGTGGGGGCGTCCAGACCAAGGCCGCGGACGTGCTCGGCATCTCCTACCGCTCGTTCCGGCATTTGATGAAGAAATACAGCCTGTAGCTCTCAGCTGTCAGCTCTCAGCAATCAGCGAAGGCCTGATCTGTGATTTGTAACTCGCCCAGTCTAATCAGACGGCCTTCTGGCGGGACTGCATAGGCCAGGTCAGAAAGCTGATAGCTGACGGCTGAGAGCTGAGATCTGACAGCTGAGAGCTGACAGCTAGCCTTTCTTCAACTGCTGCTTCCAGCCCAGCACCCGTGCCTTTGCCCCTTCCGCCTCGGCCTCGGGGATCATCCCTTTCTTCTGGTAGAGCACCGACAAACTGGTATGAGCGAGCACGTCGTCTGGATCGATTTCCGCCAGTTTTTGCGCGACCGCGATCGCATCGTCATAGCGTTGCAAGTCCTGCAAAGCTCGCGCCAGCCCGTGCATGGCTTCGGTGAAGGTTGGATCGGCGGCCAGAGATTCTTGATACGCGGCAACCGCTTTCTCCGTGTGTCCGTCCGCCATCAGGTCGAGCGCGGCATAGTAATGGTCTTCAGCTTTTTGGCGGGCGTCCGGATCATGCATGCGGGAAGATTCCAAGCAGAAACTGAATTCTAACACTGGGGGCGCAAATGCAGGAATTCACCACGAAGGACACGAAGTTCCACGAAGGAAAAACGAGGCTGCATCTCGTTCCCGGCTCGGGTTTTCTCCCGCAGCACAAAACCTCAGTTCAACCGCTGCTCTTACCAACTTTGCCTGGCTTTTCTTTGTGAACCTTCGTGCCCTTCATGGTTCGAGGTTTTCCGAGGGCTTGACCGGGTGGGTATGATGGCTGCATGCGCTACAAGCTTCGTTTTCTTTGGAACGCGACCAAAGGGCATCGCCTGGCCCCGTGGCGCAGTCCTTACCTGCTATGGCGCATTGAAACTTACACCGGCGTGAAGATGACGCAGATCGGGTTCGTGGAGTTCTGGGAATTCATGTGGCGGGAGCGCCATCATCTGTGGCGTTTTCTCGGCTGGACCAGCGACATGGAGCGCTATGTCCATCCCAAGCCGAAGGGTTCGTGAGGCAGTTCGAAGATTCTAGTTCTCAGTTCTCAGTTCCCAGTTCTCAGTTCTCAGAAAAGACGAAACCAAGAAAAGTTGAGCAGTGAGAGCCGAAGGCAAACAGCCCCGGCCTGAGAGTTTGCAACTGAGAGCTGAGTACCGAGTACCGAGTACTGAGTACCGAGTACCGAGAACTGAGAACCGAGAACTGAGAACTGAGAACTGAGAACTGCTCCTACGCGCCCGCCGCCGTGGCTTCACCGAGAAAAATGCTGACTTCCGCGCCTTTGCCTGCGCCTAGAATCTGCGCCGCGGCCGCGCGGTTCGACACAATTTCCAGATATCCCATGCTGCCCAGAATGCCAAAGACCTCGCCGGGGCCGCCCTCCGCGAAATTCTTGCGGATATCGGTGATCTCTTTTCCGCCCACCACGATCTTGAACTTCGCAGCCTGGGCAAACAGCGCAGGAGCGTCTTCGGGCGTCACATTAGTGATCAGATTCCCGAAGCGATCGACTTTCAGCACCACTGCGCGCAGGCGATTCTCGCCCGCGGGCTTGGGACGGGGAGCCGCGAAGCGCACGTAATCCTCAATCTCGTCGCCGAATTTGTGCGATTCGACGAGCTTCGCCAGATAAGCTGCCACCGGAGCGAATATGTCACGGCCATGAAATGTGTTACTCACCGGCTGCCGGAAATAGTGTTCGGCGGTGATGTGCCGCACGTGCATGCGCTCTTCCTTGGCATAGACCATGGAGAGCACGCCATTATCGGGCGCGACAAAATGATAGCCGTCGCTGGAGGCGAGAATCGGACGGCGCGTCGTTCCCACGCCGGGGTCCACTACCACCATGTGAATCGTCCCGTTAGGGAAGTAGGAGTAGGCCTGCGAAATGGCCAGTGCGCCGTCGAGCACGTCGAAGGCCTGCACGGCATGGGAAATGTCGACGATCGCAGCCTCAGGCACGATGTCGAGAATGACGCCCTTCATTGCGCCCACAAAATGATCGTTGGTTCCAAAATCGGTGGTCAGAGTAATGATCGGACGGTGCGGCAAAGTTCCCTCGCTGGAAGACAAAATTCTAGGTACAGCGAGGTTATTGGACAGGAAATCGTGCGTCAAGGCACGTAGGTCATAGCTGGAAACAACACCCTTGGCAATCCACGGAGGAAGGGACGGCTACTTGTTACTTCTTGAAGGAAGAGGAGCTTGTGGCCGAAATCGAAAAGCAAGGGAACGAATGTAAGGGCATGTCTCTTACTCGTAGCGCAGCGCTTCGATCGGATTCAGCCGCGATGCTTTCAGGGCGGGGAAGAAGCCGGAGACGATTCCGACCAGCGACAGGATGACGAACGAAATCATCATCACGCCGAGGGAGGCGTGCAGAAAGATCGCGCCCTCGTGGTCGGCGGTTTTGTAGAACTCGTCGTAGAGGGGCATGGGTGGAATCGCCCACGTAAGAAATTCGGCGACTGCCATTCCGATGAGGCCGCCGACAAAGGTGAGCACCAGCGCCTCCAGAAGGAATTGCACGAGGATGTGCCGGGGCCGTGCTCCAATTGCCTTGCGCAGGCCGATTTCGCGCGTCCGCTCGGTCACCGAGACCAACATGATATTCATCACGCCGATGCCGCCGACTGCCAGCGTGCACACGCCGATCAGTCCCAGCACCGCCTGCAGTCCGTAGGAGAACGCATTGATCATGGCGCGGTCTTCAATCGTGTCCCACTCCGGCGTGGCCTTGTCGTCTTTGGGATCGAAGTGGTGCCGCCGCGCGATTACCTCGCGCACCGCCATCAGCGCCTTCTTGTTGAGTTCCGGCGCGGTGGGTTGAATGATGATCTCGTCGGGATCGCGAAGGTTTTTCAGGTCGCGCATCAGCGCGAAGGGAATGAAGGCATTCTCGTTGTCCGGACCCTGATACATGGAGTCCTGAATCTTGTTGCGCATGGTGCCGATCACTTCAAAATCCAGGCCGCCGATTTCCACGTGCTGGCCCGCGCCGGGAGCACCCTGGAACACTTTCTTAGCTGCCTCGTAGCCGAGAATCACCACGCGATGGTGATCGGCGAAATCGCTCTCGTTGAAGTAGCGGCCGTCTGCCAGGTCCAGCTTGCGCATCTGCCCGTAGGGCATGTCCACGCCGCGCACCATGATTGACACCACGCGCGTGCCGATCTTGAAGCCGAGGTCGCGGTCGATTTCGCCGCTCACCGCGCGCACGATGGGAACTTCGTCGCGAATTGCCTCCACATCCTCTAGTTCATAGGCAACTTTCTTTCCTGCACGCTGCCCGCCAGCCTGCATGCTCGTCTGCCCGGGCCACATCACGATTACGTTGTTGCCCATGTTGAGGAAGGCATGCAGCACGCATCCGCCCAGCCCCTGGCCGTAGGCCAGCAACAGCACCACCGATACCAATCCCCACACGATGCCCAGCATGGTCAGCGACGACCGCATGCGGTCGCGCATCAGCGACTGCCAGCCTTGCGAGATGAGTTCCTTCAGGTACATAAGAAAGTGGCCAGTGGCCAGTGTTCAGTGGCCAGCGATCAAGTCCAGAGCCGCGTTTTGTCTGCGGCCACCGACCACTGGCCACTGATTTCGCTATCCAATATGAATGTCTCCGGACCCGGTGCGCACCTTCAGCAATTGGCCGCCGCCATGCACTTTGCCATGGATCTGGTGGTGTGTGTCGTCGACTCGGCCTTGCACCGTCATCTCGATTGGCGAGCCTACGTCGATGCTCCCCGAGCTGGTGGAAATATCCGCGTCAAAACCGGCATCACCCGGCAGCTTCAACCGCACGTTGCCCGAGCCAGTGCGAATTTCCCACGCGCCACCCATGGTCCCTTCGGCTGTAACGTCGCCGCTGCCAGTCTCGCCGTGGAAGCCGCCGTTGATGCCGCGGGCGGTCAGGTTGCCCGAACCAGTGCGCAAGTCCACCTCACCCGCACTGGTTTCTTCGACTTCTACGTCGCCGCTTCCGGTCCCGCCTTTCACCGAGCCCGCGATCTGGTGCGCGCGCACGTTGCCCGAACCGGTCTGCAAACGAATCTCGCCGTTGAGGTTGCTGAGCTTCAGGTCGCCGGAGCCAGTTTGCGTGTCGACGTTGCCATGCGTGCCCTCGATGGTCTGATCGCCCGAACCGCTCCGCGTGCGCACGACGGTATCGGCAGGGACTGTGATCTCGTAATCCACCGAGATGTTGTGCATGTCCACGTAATCAATGTGAACGTTGTTACCTTCTTGCCGGATGGGGGGATTCTGTTCGATCTGGTGCACGTCGCTCTCGCGATTGCCGCTGAACCAGTTGTTGCCGACAAAAATCTTTCCGCGGATAAGCACCGATCCCGATGACCCGGCGCGGACAGTGATGTCGCCGGAATGCGTGAGCACCTCAAGATTGACTGGGCCGTTCACCGTCAGCGTTCGCTCAAACGAGCCCTGCGGGTTGGAGGCGAAAACTGCGGTGGAGGCGAAAAGCACGACCAGCGCGATGGCAAAGCTCAACCGGCTGGACACTGGAGCGGCATGCGTGCGGAACTGAGAAGCGTGTTTATTCATAGCGTAGAGACTCCACGGGTGTCATATCCGCGGCGCGCTGGGCGGGATACATGCCTGCGGTCACGGTGATTAACGAAAGGGTCAAGATTGACGCGACAATCGAAATCCAGGAAACGATGGGGTGAGGGACGAAGTCTGGGAGCGGCAACTGTTCCATGGCCGCGCATGTGCCCATGCCAACCGCGAGGCCGAGAATACCGCTGACCACAGTAAGCATTGCGGACTCGGCAAAAAACTGGCGCAGGATGTCGCGCTTGGTTGCGCCCATGGCCTTGCGCGTGCCGATCTCGCGGGTGCGCTCGGTGACCGATACCAGCATGATGTTCATGACGCCGATTCCGCCCAGGCACAGCGTCACAATCGCAACGCACCCGAAGAAGATGGTCACCACACCGAAAATCTTGTCCAGCATCTTCGCGCCCTCCATGGTGTCCCAAATAAATAACGCGTCTTTGTCGAGCGGGTCGAAGTGGTGCACTCGCGCCAGACTGCGGCGTACCTGTAGGACGGCGGATTCATGCTCTTCCGGATCGCTCACTTCAAAAACAATGTCATCCAGATAGCCGCGCGTGATTCCAGCCCCGGGCTTGGTGGGCGGAGGAAAATCGCGCGACACCGCCGAGTACGGGGCGAAGAGGTAATCGTTGTCGGGACCGCTGTAATTCGAGTTCTGTTTTTTCTCCTGCAGGACACCGACTACAAGGTAGGGAACACTCTGCACCAGCACGCTGGCGCCGATGGCGGGCTGCCCGGGGAAGAGCTGCCGGTAGGCTTTCGATCCCAGCACCAGCACGCGGCGGCCTTCGCGTTGGTCGTCGTCGGTAATCAGCCGTCCCTCGGAGATTTGCAGGGCGCGGAAATCCTGATACGACGGCCACATGCCGACCACGCCGCGGCTCGCCAGGTTGTACTGGCTCACTTCCGGAATGGTTCGCCGCAACTCCGGGCTGACATTCTTTACCATGTAGCACTCGTCGCGAATCAGGTCGGCGTCGTCGACGCTCAAGTGGATCTCGCGGCCGGCGGCTCGTCCGCCCACCTGCGAACTGGTGCGGCCGCCCCACATGATGACCAGGTCTTTGCCGAGCGTGGCCATGTGTTTCTTCTGGTCGACGCTGAAGCCGCGTCCGAGGCCCACCAGGATGATCACCGACGCGATGCCCCACACGATCCCGAACATCGTGAGAAAGGTTCGCATCTTGTGAGTCCGGAAGGTCGCGAAAGCCTGGCGGAGAATTTCAGAGAGAGTCATAACAATCCCTAAAGCAACCGGCTTCCGGCTCTCGGCTTCCGGTGGTACGGATAGCGCTTGAACCGGAAGCCGGTGGCATGACGCCTGAAGCCATTCTTTACTGCAGGACTACTTGATCGCCTTCCTTCAACCCGCTAAGCACCTCGGTCTTGGCGCCGTTCGAGATCCCAATGTTGACGGCCACTTTATCCTTGCCGTCTTTGCCCTTGGGATTGGGAATTTCCACCGAAGCCTTTTTGTCCTTGTCGTAGAGGATTGCGCCTTCGGGAATCTGCAGCACGTTCTTGTGTTCTTCCAGGATGATTTCCGCGTTGGCGGTCATCTCGGCCTTGAGTTCGCCGCCGGGATTCTGGATCGACACGCGCACTTCAAAGGTTGTGACGTTATCTTTCTCGACACCCATGGGAGAAATTTTCGTCACTTTGCCGTCAAAGGTTTTGTCCTTGAAAGACTCGACCTTGATGCGCGCCCGTTGTCCCAGGTACACCTTGCCGATGTCGCTCTCGTCGACCTTGCCCTTTACGTACACTTCGCTGGTATCGCCCAGCGTCATGACCAGCGTGGCGGACGAGCCTAACACCAGGATCGAGCTCACTGCGTCGCCCATCTGCACGTCGCGCGAGAGCACGATGCCGTCAATCGGCGAGATGATGTCGGTGTAGCTGAGCTGCTCTTCCAGTTGCTTGAGATTGGCTTCATCCTGGGCTACCTGGGCCTGGGATTGCGCAATCTTCGCCTTCAGCACAGTTACCTGCGCCTTCGACACGTTCTGCTTGTTCAACGCCATCTCGTAATTTTTCTGCGAATCTTCGAGAGAGGAAGTTGAAACCACGCCGTCCTTGGCCATGCTGACGTTGCGCTCATAGGCGCGCTTTAGGAGCGGCACATCGGGACCCTCCGCGTCGACCTTGGCGCGTTCGAAATCAGCCTGCGAACTCTTGAGGTTGGCTTGCGCGGCTTCCAGTGCGGCCTTCGATTGCTCCACCTGCGCCTCAATCTCGATCTTGTCGAGTTGGGCCAGCAATTGGCCTTTCTTCACGCGATCGCCATAGTCCACCAGCAGCTTTTTCACAATGCCGCTGGCTTTCGATTTGACTTCGACCTTTGTGATGGGCGTGACCTTGCCGGTTGCGACGACGCTTTTAGCTAAGTCGCCTTTTTCCACTTTGGCAAGTTTCGACGGATCAATTTTGGTGCCGCCACGCGTCGCAGCTATGACTCCGCCTGCGATCACCAGCACGATGACCGCGACCACGATTCCCCAGATGATCAGTTTGCGACGCTTTTTCTTATTATTTCCGTTGCCGTTCACAACGCCTCCTGTAGATACCGCCAAGTGGAGATTGGGAGCCATTCCGCTGCCCTCAATTCCATGTACGCGGCTTGAGTTGCTTTTGTTCCCGTAATTTTCGACTGCAAGAAGTGAAACGCGCCTTGAAAATGCGATTTCTGTGTTTTGCCAAGAACGGGTCTCGGGAAGGGCACGAAGTAAGCCGTGCCGCCAGCCTGCCAGTTAGACCAGCGACCCGCTAAAAGGATAGCGCATTCCACGGCGGAATTTTGTGATCACGAGCACCGGATCGGAGTTCATGTGGTCAAGGCCCCGGCCGTCGGTCGAGGGCGGCACAGACTTACTTCAGCTTGCCAGAGCGGGCCTTCGGCCCCAGGGACAGCCCGTGGCGGCTGGCCCTGAGGCGCTGATTTGAGGATGGCATCGAGTTTGCCGGTGATCTGCCGGCGAACGGCATTGAGTGCTCGGATAGGCGCTTACATGGTGAGGACTGCGCGGAAGCGGGCTTTGCCCTGCGCCACGCGGTCGTAGGCCTTTGGCGCCTCTGCCAACGCGTACGTCTCGACAATCGTTTTAACTTTTTCTTGGGCTACGAAATCGAGCGCTTCGTAAAGATATTCGGGGCCGTTTTGCTGGCTGCCAATAATTCGAATGCGCTTCGAGATGAGATCAAGCAGCGAGATGGAAAGCGGCTCGGCGTCGGCGCCCATGGTGATGAGGCGGCCGTCCGGCCGTAATCCCTGGATGCTGTCCACCATCGACTTGGTTGAATTCGAGGTACTGAGGATTACATCCGCGCCTCCCGCCGCGGCAAGGCTTTTTCCGTCGCGGACGAGTTCGTCGGCGCCCAGATCGCGGATCATCTTGTCTTTATCGGGGGAATGCGAAACGGCAATGGTTTCGAAGCCTGCGGCCTTGGCGTATTGCACGGCCAAGTGCCCCAGGCCGCCGATCCCGAGGACCGCGACCCGCTCATGGGGCTGAGGGTCGGCCCAGCGGAGCCCGCTGTAGACCGTATAACCGGCGCAAAAGATCGGAGCGGCCTGCTCGTATGAAACCTTGTCGGGAATCAGATAGGTTGCGTCGGCATACATCAGCATGTACTCGGCATGGCCGCCCTGCGCCTCAACCCCCGTACCCTTCAGATAGGGGCAGAACATTTTGCGGCCGCGCTGGCACCATTCGCAGCGCCCGCAAGTGGATTGAATCCAGGGAGTGCCCACCCGGTCGCCGACCTTTCGCGTGGTCACGTCGGGAGCCACTGCAACGATCTCGCCAACGGGCTCGTGGCCGAGGATTCGCGGGAATGGTCCGGGTAAGTGTCCGAGGGTTTGATGTACATCGGTATAGCAGATGCCGCTGGCATGCATCTTCACGAGAACTTGATTCGGTCCGGGCTGAGGTTGGGGAACATCTTTGACCTGCCACGAACTGCTCACGGCGGGAACTATAGCAGCTTGCATAAAAGCATCCTCCTGGGGCGATTGATGCGAGCGCCTTTGCCGTTGTTGCACAATTCTGAATGTTGCATTCGACAGTCAGTTGGTGGATGGCCGGTTAACACGGAAGTTATCGTCAACGCGGGGAGGGCTGAACTGCGGCATGTGGCTGCTTCAATTAGCTTTGGGGCGGCTGCGCTCATAGTGAGACGAAATTCCTCCCACCTCAATCCATGCCCTTTAAAATGTTAGAATTACCCATCCATGATCGCTTTTGTGCTGCTCCGGGTCATTCTGATCCTCCTCCTGGTGGCGGCCAATGCCTTCTTCGCAGCAGCCGAATTCGCCCTGGTGAGCGTGCGCGATACGCGCATCCAGCAGCTCATTTCCGCGGGGCGCATTGGCGCGCGCATCGTGCAGCGGCTTCACCAGAATCTTGACGAGGTCGTCAACGGGGTGCAGTTGGGCGTCACCATGGTCAGCCTCACCCTGGGCTGGATCGGCGAGCCCATCGTCGCCCGCCTGGTGGAAGGGACGCGCTTCGTCCATGAAGTTCCCCATGCCGCCGTCTACGCTCACGCGATAGCTATCGCGGTCGCCTTCAGCCTGATCACTTACATGCACGTGATCCTCGGCGAGCTGGTCCCAAAAACTCTGGCGCTGCAACGCGCGGAGCATGTTGCGCTCGCGGTGGCAGCGCCCATGGAGGCCTTCCTCACCCTTACGCGCCCGGTTCTTTTCTTCATGCGGCGTTCGGGAGGCCTGGTGTTGCGGCTGTTTGGCGCACAGCCGACGCGCCGAGGCGGCGCCGTCCACTCCCCCGACGAACTCAAGCTCATCGTCACCGCCAGCCGCCAGTTCGGGCAGATTCCCGAATTTCAGGAAGAAATGATCCACAGCGCCATTGAACTCGACAGCATTACGGTTCGAGAAGTCATGGTGGCCCGCCCTGACATTTTTTCTCTACCCTCCGACCTGACGCTCGACGATGCCCTGGCGCGCGTGGTCGAGGGCCAGCACTCGCGCATTCCTGTATACGACCCGCAGCGCGGCCCGGAGCACATAGTCGGGGTGCTCTACTACAAAGATCTCATGCGCTGGATGCGCCTGCGCCTCAGCAACCTTGGCCAGTCGGTCGCGATTCGGATTTCGGCAATGCAAATCGGGCAGATCATGCACGACGTGCTGGTCGTTCCCGAAACCAAGGTTCTGGCGGAACTGCTGTCTGAGTTCAAGGATCGCCGCCGCCATCTTGCGGTCGTGGTCGACGAATTCGGCTCGACTGCCGGCGTGATCACGGTCGAGGACATCCTCGAACAACTGGTTGGCAACATCGAAGACGAGTTCGACGTTTCTCCTACTGAGCCCGCGCTCGCGAACGAATCGGTTCTCGCGCTCGAGGGTTCGGTTAACATTCGCGACCTTGAAACCGAGTATGGGCTGACGCTTCCGCGCGACGCTGGTTTTGAGACGTTGGCCGGATTTATCCTCGCTCGCCTGCAGAGGATTCCAGTGCTGCGTGATTCTTTCGAATACGACGGCCGCCGCTATACGGTGGAAGACCTGGAAGGCCACCGCATCGCCAGGGTTCGCATAGAAAAGACCGCCAAAGTAGAAGGCGAAGCCGAAGCGGCGAAGGGAGCAGGAGACTGAAGCCGCAAAGGGCGCAGGAGACGGAAGCCGCGAAGGGAGCAGGAGACGGACGCTGCGAAGGGAGCAGGAGACGGAGGCTGCGAAGGGAGTAGGAGACTGCGAAGATGCGCGCTCCGTATTAGCACCCTATGGCATGTCATCCTGAGCGAAGCACGAGGGCGAGCAAAGCGAGCCTTCGCGCGCAGTCGAAGGACCTTGTGCTCGGCGGCGCCTCGCTGCCAGCGCATCCCGGGAACACAAGGTCCTTCGACTACGCGAGCGCATTCGCGCTCGCTCCGCTCAGGATGACAAAAAACGAATTCCGCGCGAGAACTGAGAACTGAGAACTGAGAACTGAGAACTGAAACCCCTCCTCCAACGCGTCCTCTACACGCTCCCGGTCATCTGGCTGGTAGTCAGTCTCGTATTCCTGCTCATCCATCTGGTCCCCGGGGACCCCATCGCGCAAATGCTCGGCGAAGGCGCTCCCCCGGCCGACATCGCGGCCACCCGCCACGCCTACGGTCTCGACGCTCCTCTTGGCGAGCAATACTGGCGTTATTGGAAGGGGGTGCTGCACGGCGATCTCGGCCGCTCCATCCGCTACAACCAAACCGTCACCGGCCTGATCGCCCAGCGTTATCCCTACACGTTGCGGCTCACGCTGGCGTCGCTGTTCGTTGCAATCATCCTGTCCATCCCCGCGGGGGTGCGGTCCGCCACACGGCGCAATCGCTGGGACGATCGCCTGCTCTCCGTCGTCAGCCTGTTCGGGTTGTCATTTCCCAACTTCGCACTCGGCCCCATTCTCATTTTGCTGTTCGCTATCAAAGCGGGATGGCTGCCGGTTTCCGGCGCCGGATCGTTCGCTAATCTCGTGCTGCCGGCCCTGACCATGGGCGGCGCGCTCGCTGCCATTCTCACCCGCATGGTGCGCACCTCCATGCTCGAAGAACTCAGCCAGGACTACATTCGCACCGCCCGCGCCAAAGGTCTTTCCGAACGCATGGTGGTTTATCGTCATGCCCTGCGCAATGCGATGATTCCGGTGCTTACCGTGCTGGGGCTGCAGTTCGGCGCGCTCCTGGCGGGCGCGATCGTCACCGAAAAAATCTTCTCCTGGCCCGGCATCGGCCGCCTCACCGTCGATGCCATCTCCGCCCGCGACTATTTCCTGGTGCAAGGCTGCATCCTCGCGATTGGACTGACGTACGTGGCCGTGAACTTCCTGACGGACGTGCTCTATTCAGTGGCCAACCCCAGAATCCGCCAATAGCCGGCGTGCCTAACTCGTGTGCTCTTGACTCCACGTATAAACGTGATCCACGTAAAATACGTGGACAAGCGAAATGGCAAAGCAGAATCTTACACTTAGCCTCCCGCAGCATACGATTCGCAAGGCCAAAATCCTGGCTGCGCGCCGTGGTTCCTCTATCAGCGGGCTTGTGGCTCAACAGATTGAGGATTCTCGCTGGCGAAGAAGAAGCCTATGATCGCGCTCAGCGTCAGGCCAATGTGCTGCTTGATCAAGGTTTTCACCTTGGGGGCGTAATTCGCGCTTTCCGGGACGAGTGGCATGAACGCTAAGACTTTCGTCGACACAAACGTCCTGATTTATGCCCACGATGTTGACGCCAAAGCCAAACACGCTATTGCTAAAGAAATCCTGCGCGAACTCTGGCGTCAGCGCTCCGGCGTTCTGAGCGTGCAGGTGTTGCAGGAATTTTATGTGAACGTTACCCGCAAGATTCCATCCCCACTGCCAAGAGACGCAGCGAGACTCGTAGTCAACATCTATTCCATTTGGTGCACCGAAACTACACCGACAGAAACCGTAGAGGCTTTTCGCATCGAAGACGAATCGCGTATCAGCTTTTGGGAGGTGTTGATGGTCGCATCCGCGGTCAAATGCGGGGCAACGCGAATTCTCTCGGAGGATCTGAACGAGCAAAAAATTGCGGGTGTACGGATCGAGAACCCGTTTACCAAGTGAGAAAGATTGAGAAAAGCGGGGCGTGGCCGCCCCGCCCTGAATCAAACTACGCTGCTGCGGGTCTCAGTTTCTTCATCCGCTCTTCCATGTCCTTGGGTGACACATCTTCCACGTGAGTGGCGACGCCCCACAGGTGTCCGAACGGATCTTGAATAAATCCGGAGCGGTCGCCGTAGAACTGATCCTCCACCGGCTTCAGGATTCTCGCGCCCTCGGCGGCTGCGCGCTTTACCACGCTGTCCACGTCAGGAAGGTAAACATACAAGCTCACCGGGCTTTGGCCGATGGTAGCCGCGCTGGTGTGTCCCTGCCCCATGCTGGGATTTTCGTCGGCGAGCATGAGGTGCGAGTTCCCGATCTTTAGTTCCGCGTGGCCCACCTTGCCGTCGGGCCCATTCATGCGAAACAGTTCGGTCGCGCCAAAGACTTTCTTGTAGTAGTCAATGGCCTGGGCTGCGCCCTTGATGATGAGGTAAGGGGTGATGGTGTTGTAGTCTTTGGGAATATACGAGACGTTACTCATGATTTTCCTCCTATTTTGAATGTTGGCTAGGGTTGGAGGTTAAGGCGCGTATGCCGACCGGGCCCGGCGGTCCGGCGCTTCTCTTTATGAGAACACATCTGGTGGCCGAACCTCAAGGTTCGAACCGACAACCTTGGAATCTTCTGCAGGGGCTGTTTCTGTAACGATCTCACCTGCGGACCTCACCGGCGTTGTCGTCCTGAGCGGAGCGGATCCTTACATTCACAAGCACGTGCGTAGGGGTCGTCGGGGGGGAAGTTGAAATCATAACCGTCATTTTCATCTCGAGATGTGGTAGTTGTATTGAGTTCATGTCAACTGCTGGCATCTCCTTTCGCCGCCGTGTTGCCGGAAACGCCCGCCACAATCCGCTGGCGGCCATCGGTGTGGTGCTGGTCGTAATCTTTGTTATCTTCGCCCTGTTCGCACCCTGGATCGCGCCGCAGGATCCCGCTTCCATTCATCTACCCGCTCGCCTCGATTCTCCGTCGCGCGGCCACTGGTTTGGTACCGACGAATTGGGGCGCGACATTTTCTCGCGCGTTGTCTATGGCGCCCGCATCTCCATGGTGGTGGGGAGTTGCGTTGTGCTGACGTCGCTCGCGCTGGGGTTGATTATTGGCTCGATCGCCGGATATTACGGCGGCGGCATAGACCGCTTCGTTAACGTTGTGCTGATGAACGCGTTCCTATCTTTTCCAGGAATCCTGCTGGCGATTGCGTTCATCGCATTTCGAGGCCCCGGGATCTTTAATCTGGTACTCGCACTTTCGCTGGGCGGTTGGGTGGGATACGCGCGGTTGGTTCGCGGACAAGTCCTCGCCGCCCGCGAGCGCGAATTCGTCGAAGCCGCGCGCGCCCTGGGGGCGAGCGACCTGCGCATCATCGTCAGGCACATCCTTCCGAACATCATTCAACCCGTGGTTGTCCAAGCGGCGATTGGCATGGCTGGAGCCATCCTCGCCGAGGCCACTATGAGTTTCTTGGGTCTGGGCGTGCCTCCGCCGACCGCCAGTTGGGGAGCCATGCTGAATGACGGCCGCGCCCACCTGTTCGACGCGCCTTATCTGGTGCTGTTTCCCGCGCTCGCTGTAATGCTGGCGGTGTTAAGTTTCAACTTCATCGGCGACGCCCTGCGGGACTATCTCGACCCGCGTTCGCGGATCGAGGCGGGACTCTAGTCCGCCACCGTCTTAGCCTCCGAAAAAATGAGCCCGCGAGTTCAGCCTTCCATCGTTGAAGTGTCTCCAGCATCAGTTCCGGCTTCTTTGGCTTTCAGGAAACGGCGAAGAATTTTGCCGGACCGAGTTTTTGGCAATGACGTTACAAACTCCAACGATGATGGAGTTGCGATAGGGCCCAGTTCGCGACGGACATGTTCGATGAGAGTTGCCGCCAGCGCATCGGAGGCAGTGTGATCGGAGCGGACTTGCACGAAAGCCTTGATGCACTCGCCCTTGAGCGGGTCGGGGATGCCGATGGCGGCGGCTTCGGCGACGGCGGGATGCGAGACCAGGGCGCTCTCGACTTCAGCGGTACCGATGCGGTGTCCGGCGACGTTGAGCACGTCGTCGGAGCGGCCGAGTACGGCGATGTATCCGTCCTTGTCTTTCATGGCGACGTCGCCGGTAACGTAGAAGCCGGGGAAAAAGTTCCAGTCGCGTTCGTAGCGGGCAGGATCGCGCCACACGGTGCGCAGCATACAGGGGAAGGGGCGCTTGAGGACGAGACGTCCGCCAACTCCTGGAGGCACGGGGTGGCCGTCCTCATCGAGCACATCGGCTTCGGCACCGGGTAAGGCGACTCCCACTTTGCCCGGACGCATCGCCATGGAGGGAGCGGTTCCGAGCGCAGGTCCGCCTAGCTCGGTTTGCCACCAGTTGTCGATGACATATCCCCACTTGCCGTCGCCGGCGAGATGAGTTTGTGCCCAGCGCCAGGCTTCGGGATTCAGAGGTTCGCCGGCGCATGCGATCACACGAAGCGTGCTCAAATCGTGGGCGGCGGGGTAACTTTCGCCGTAGCGCATAAACATGCGCAAGGCCGTGGGCGCGGTAAACATTTTCGTAACGCCATAACGCTCGACGATTTCCCAGGCGGTGCCGGGATTGGGGAAGTCGATGGCGCCTTCGCGAAACAGCGTGGTGACGCCGGCGCAGAGCGGGGCGTAGACGATGTAGGAATGGCCGACGACCCATCCAATGTCGGAAGTGCACCAGAAAATGTCGCGCTCGCCCACGTCGAAGAAACTTTCCAGATGGTAGGTGGTTCCGACCATGTATCCACCATGGACGTGCAAAACGCCTTTCGGTTTTCCGGTGGAGCCGGAAGTGTAGAGCAGGAAGAGCGGATCTTCGGCGTCCATTTCCTCCGCAGGACAATCGGGCGGGAAGTTGAGCAGGTCGTTGAAATCAATTTCGCGCGGGGCGGTAATCCGGATTTTGGCGCGCGAATGGATGACGACTTTCTGGACGCAGTCGAGCGAATCCAAAGCTTCGTCGACGATGGCCTTGAGGGCGATGGCTTTGCCACGGCGATAGCCGACGTCGCCGGCGATGACGATTCTTGCTTGCGCATCGGTGATGCGGTCGCGGAGCGCGGTGTGTCCGAGGCCGGCATAGACCACCGAATGAATTGCACCGATGCGGGCGCAGGCCAGCATAGCTATGACGCCTTCGATGGTGAGCGGCATGTAAATGACGACGCGGTCGCCCTTGACGACACCCAAGGATTTCAATCCGTTGGCGAAACGGCAGACCAGACGGTAGAGCTGGCCGTAGGTGACGATGCGCTCCGAGCCGTCCTCGCCCAGCCAGATGAAGGCGGCGCGATTGCAGCGGTCGGAGTTGGCATGGCGGTCGAGTGCGTTCGTGGTGATGTTGGTTTTCGCGCCTGGAAACCATTGGTGATGGACACCGTCCCATTCGAGAACTTTGTTCCAGGGTTGCGACCACTCAAAACGGCGCGCATAGTCCGCCCAGAACCCTTCCGGATTCTTCAGCGAGCGCTCGCGTTCCCCGGTCCAATCTTTTTGCAAAACGTTGTCGGCGACGATGGCAGGCGCCGCGTATTCCTGGTCGAGGGCAAGCAGGTTGGAAATATTTTCTGGCTTGGCGAGGGGAATGGCGCTCATGCGAAAACCTCCTGAGAGCGAAGGTGACGACCCGGGGGACGAGGGGGATTCTGCTGCCGTAGCGGTTGACGGACAGTGATCACGATCACAAACCGATGTGTTTCTGCGCGAGAAGAGAAAGAAACGCCGGGGATATGGGTAACCAGCAAGTGCCACGCTGGACGCGCCAATTGTGCGGGCCCGGGCAGATGGCGCGGTAGATCTAGCAAGTTCGCTCACAGCTCGCAAACGGGCTCGGAGTGATGCGAATCACAACAGTCCGTGCGCGTCCGCACGGCGCGACATGAGTTTCCATCCTACTGTCGCATCCCGTTGCACCCAAAAACTTGGGAGAAAAGATCGGTCCCAAACTGGGAAACGCGGTCGCGAGGCACAAGACGCGTGAGCCTCACGATGATGGAACTTGCTGACGCGTCATCAGGCCCCCGATGGCACTCGCAAGAGAACTGCTCCCGCGAAGGAGGAAAAATCAATCATGCTGAAGGTGAAGCGATGCATTTGTAGCGCCCTACTCGTAGTCGTAACCGTTGCACCCGCCCTGGCAGGGACCAAGACCGCCAGCGACATTAAAGCGCCCGCAGAAAGTGCTTCCGAGCCGGCCGCGCCGCCCGCAGGTGGTGCGAACCCGACAATAGGTTCGGGGGGCAATCCGAACATTACAGCTCTGTTGGGCGTGTTGGTTATGAAGGGGGTGCTCTCGGCGAGTGAGGGGAACGCAATACGCAACGCGGCTCCCGAGGCGGAGCTTCAATTGCTTGTGGAGGCGCTAGCACGCAAGGGAGTGGTGAGCGCGGCAGATATGCCGGCGGTGAGGACTCCCAGCCCGCAAGTGAATGCAGCGGTCGCAGTGGCAGTTCCGGCGGCAGCGAGTGCAGCCCAAGCAACAACTCCAAAAGAAACTAAGCCGTCCGGACCCGCGGTGGTGGCGGCGATAGTTCCGCTGCGAGTGCTGCCGATCGATCCGCCCGTGAAAGATGGCCTGAGAGCGGCTTTCACGCTGGGCCCAGTTAAGATGACGCCGTACGGATTTCTAAAGGCGACGGCGGTTTACGACACCAGCAATCCGAATGGCGACGACATGCCGTTTCCGGGCTTGTTCCTGTCGTCGACGTCGATCTTGAACACGGGGCCGACGAAGAATCCCGAATTCCACTTGAAGGCGCGGTCGGCGCGCATTGGAGCGAACTTTGAATTTCCCGACATGGCGTCAAGACTCACGCTAACCGGGCGAATCGAAGGCGATTATGAGGGCAACTTCAGCGAAGTGGACAACCGGGACGTCTCGTCGATTCGCAGCAGCATGTTCTCGTTCCGCCAGGCATGGGCCCGTTTGGACTATGCAGCCGGCGAGAGGACGGATATCTACTTCGAGGGCGGGCAGGACTGGACGCTGTTCGGCTCCAGCGCATTGCCGAATCTTCTGGAGACGACGGCCCTGGGGTATTGGTACGGTGACATCTATGAGCGGTCTCCGCAATTCCAGTTTGGATTGGTGCAGAAGCTGGGTGGTTCTCGCAATCTGAAGCTGGCTCCGACATTTGCAATCATGATGCCGAGCACCGGGCAAATTGAGAAGCTCGGGACTCTGGGGCTGCAGGGGCAAATCGCACAGGCCGAGCGGGAAGGGGCAGACTCGGGGCGTCCGGAGTTCGAAGGCCGACTGATGGCGCAATTTCAGCTGGACAAAGCGCCTGGAGTAGCGCCGGCACAAATATTCTGGAGCGGGTTTCGAGCGAAGCGCACCTCGATCGTGACCAGCGATCAGATGGGCACCGCACCAGGTGCTTATGCGGCTGCGTTTCCCAATGGCTTTACCGCTTCCAGCCCAATGTATGGGAACCAGGTCGGCCTGCAGTTGCCCACGCGATGGGCGACCCTGGTAGCGAGCGCATACTTCGGCGGGGATTTGCGCTTCTTCTTTGGCGGGCAAGTCAACTCGTTTTACACCGACATCGGTGGTCTGACGAATCCAATCACGTTCAAGTCGGTCGATGGAGGCCCGCTGGCTGCGGCTGGCGCGCCCACTCTGGCAACGAACGCGGCGGGACAGGTCGTGGTAGCTCCAGAAAAACCGATTCGTGCGTTTGGGGGATTCGTCAACCTGGGCCTGCCGCTGTCGCGGTGGTTCAAGGCTGATCCCAAGGGCCACAATGCGGGCTGGCAACTCTACCTGCACATGGGCAAGGATCAGGTGGTGCACAACGAACTGACCAATCCGAATGCCGGAGCGGCGGCCAATGTTCTTTCTCCGCTGCCGCTGTTGATGGGCAAGCTGACGGCGGCGACGCTCTATTACAAAGTCAATCCGTATGTCACATTCGGCTTCGAGGAATCGATCTATGCTACGCGCCTTGTGCCCGGCGCTACCTACACGATCGCGGGTAAGCCCAGCAACGAGTGGCAGGATCATCGCAGCGAGTTCGGACCGATCTTCACATTTTAGGCGTCACATGGATCGAAACCTGCGGATGATTGTTGAAGGCCGGGACTACAATGGCTGGCCGGGTTTTGAGGTTCTGATGAATCTGCACAAACAAATCGTCCTGCCCAGCCTGCTGTTGATTGCCGTGTTCGCAAACGCAGTTACGAAGCAGACCGGAAGGATTACAGTTCTGGAGTCGCAAGCCGAATGGGTAATTCTCGACGATAGCGGCGTGCCCCGAAATTGCGACGCGGTGAATTTCGATGCCTATTGCCATAACAGCAAGACGACCCAACTTACGAACACGTTGCTAGTGCAGGAAGGCGAGCAACCTCCATTCCGCATCGCGTGCACGGTCGATACGAAATGGTCGAGGTGTGTGCAGTTGCCAACGGGAAGAAGCTTCGAGTACACCCGCGAAAAGCGCGGCGTGGTGGTGTACTACGAGGACGTCAAGGGCAAGGTGCGAAAGCACCTGTACTCTCTGATCGCGGCTGATGGAAGCGAGGCACTGGCAGCGACACCAATGCCAGTTGCGGTTTCCGCCGCCGAGAATAACGCGCGGGCTCCCATAAAGGCCAGCGTGAGCCCGGGTGACACCGTGAAATGCATTTTCCGCTCGATCCCGTCAGGGGCTGAAGTTGCACTCGACGGAAGATACATTGGGAGCACGCCGTCAGTGGTAAACATTCAGCCTGGTAGTCACGCTGTTCTGGTTGCGCTCCCCGGTTTTGCGGAGTGGAAACGGAATCTAACGGTTTCGGCGGAATCGGCAGTTACGGTGAATGCAATTTTGAAAACAGAGAAGTAGGGAAGTGAATTAGGGGCTGAGATTTGGCGCGAAGAAGTGGCCGGGATCCCCTAGTGCTTCAAGGGAAGGGGTTTCGCGGCTGTTCGATTCATTCTCAAAGGAGAAAAATGTGGCTACTGCAGATGAGTCGTCAAGCTCTGGAATCAGTCGTTGGTGGCGGGTGGTTGGCGGGATGTCGATGAACCTGGCGCTGGGCACACTGTATGGCTGGAGTGTGTTTGTTGCGCCGCTGGAAAAAGAATTTGGCTGGAAGCGAGCGGAAACCTCGAACGTGTTTACCATCGCGGTGGTAGTGTTTGCCCTGACGTTTATTGTGGCGGGACGGCTGCAGGATAAGTTTGGCCCGTTCTGGGTTTCTTTAACCGGCGGAATTCTGGTCAGCCTGGGATTTTTCCTGTGCTCCTTCACGCACAGCTTGACCTATTTGTATGTTTGCTTCGGAGTAATCGGCGGGCTGGGAAATGGGTTTGGCTATGCCACGCCGATTCCGGTGATGGCTAAATGGTTTCCCGATAAGCGCGGATTGGCTGTAGGACTGGCGGTGGGCGGATACGGAGCGGGATCGGCGATCTTCGGACCGCTGGCGAACCTAAAACTGATTCCAGCGTATGGTGTGCACACTACATTCATGATCCTGGGCGGGATTTTTCTGGTGATGACAGTTTTTGGTTCGTTCCTGCTGCACAATCCTCCGGCCGGGTACAGGCCGGCAGGTTGGGTGCCGACAGCGGCGGCCAAGGCTGCGGCGTCGACCCACGAGTTCAGTCCCAGCGAAGTTTTGCGCACACCTGCGTTTTACTTCATGTGGGTCGCCTATGCGCTGGGTTGCTCGGCGGGGCTGATGGTGATCAGCCAACTGGTTCCGTTTGCGAAGAGCGTGGGGATTCCAAGCACAGCACTCGCGACAATGGGCCTGGTTGTGGGCGCGGTGGGTAACGCCTCGGGCCGAATATTATCCGGCTGGATGTCGGATACGCTCGGCAGGCTGAACACATTGCGTCTGATGATCGCCATCTCGATGGTGGCCATGCCGATTCTCTACCAGGTGGGCGGCAATGTGGCGCTGCTGTACGCAACCGTGTTTGTCGTGTACTGGTGCTATGGAACGCAGCTTTCGGTGAATGGAGTTACTGCGGCAGATTTCTGGGGAACCAAGAACGCCGGCATCAATTACGGAATGCTGTTTTCTGCGTGGGGTGTTGCGGGCATTATTGGGCCGAGAATTGCCGGAGTGCTTTTCGATAAGTATAAGAACTACCAGATGGCGTTCTACTCCGCGGCGGGTTTGGCGGCAGTGGCGCTGATTTGCGAATTGGCGGCCAAGCGCCCAACCGTGCCGGCGGGAGATCTGGCTGGCGTGCGGGCGACGGCAGCGGCATAGTTTTTCGCGACGAGAGCCGACGGGCGCCGGGTAACTTGCGCCCCGTCTTTCGCGCGGGTGGTGATAAGGCGAGCCAGGAGCGATTAAAATTCAGCGAGACAAGGGGCAAATGACATGGCTGAACTACGCACGAAACCACAAGGTGTGATCGAGACCAGCGAAGCTCAG
This sequence comes from Candidatus Sulfotelmatobacter sp., assembly GCA_035701745.1. Taxonomy (GTDB): domain Bacteria; phylum Acidobacteriota; class Terriglobia; order Terriglobales; family Acidobacteriaceae; genus Sulfotelmatobacter. Next base: position 57,024 of record DASSRO010000088.1, read on the forward strand.
ATCGCCGTGCATTGGAGGGAAGAGGAATATTACTATCCCTCGTCGAAGTTTATTGGACAGGCGAATTTGAGCGACCCGGATATTCTCAACCGATTCAGCGAGGACAAGTTCCCGGAATGTTTCCGGGAGTATGCGGATCTGTTGAGTTGGGACCAATATTGGCACACGACGCTCGATACCAATGATCCGCCGTTCTGGAAGTGGTTTGTCGGCGGCAAACTGAATGCGTCGTATAACTGCGTGGACCGCCATCTTGCCAAGTATGGAAACAAAGCGGCCTTGATTTTTGTTCCGGAGCCGGAGAGCGAGAAGCCGGTATCGGTGACGTATCGCGAACTCTACGTGCGGGTGAACGAGTTTGCAGCGCTGTTGCGCGATTACTGCGGGCTGAAGGCTGGGGATCGCGTCACCATACATATGCCGATGGTTCCGGAGTTGCCGGTCACCATGCTGGCATGCGCGCGACTGGGGGTAATTCATTCGGTCGTGTTTGGCGGGTTCAGCGGAGAGGCTTGCGGATTGCGCGTCGCCGATTCCAGCAGCCATGTCCTGATTACGATGGACGGATATTACCGGAACGGCAAGTTGCTCGATCACAAGGCGGGCGCCGACATTGCGCTCGATGTGGCCGGCAAAGAAGGCCATAAGGTTGAGAAGGTACTGGTATGGAGACGTCATCCGGGCCAGAACGCTTCCGCTTCTCCATTCGTGAAAGGACGCGACGTTTTTGTCGATGAAATTCTGCCAAATTATTCGGGGGAGATTGTGGCTCCGCTGCCGATGGACGCGGAGGCGCCGCTGTTCCTGATGTACACCAGCGGCAGCACGGGCAAGCCCAAGGGATGCCAACACCGCACCGGCGGGTACTTGTCGTACGTTGCGGGAACTTCGAAGTACATTCAGGACATTCATCCCGAGGACGTTTACTGGTGCATGGCCGACATCGGGTGGATCACGGGACACTCTTATATCGTCTATGGTCCGCTGGCACTGGCGGCGACCAGCGTGATCTATGAAGGAGTACCGACCTTCCCGGACGCGGGTCGCGTCTGGCGGATTGCAGAACGACTGGGGGTGAACATTTTCCACACGTCGCCGACTGCGATTCGTATGTTGCGCAAGGCCGGTCACGACGAACCCACCAAGTACAACTATCACTTCAAGCACATGACCACTGTGGGCGAGCCGATTGAACCCGAGGTCTGGCGCTGGTATTACGAGACCGTGGGCAAGAGGGAGGCGGTGATAGTCGATACGTGGTGGCAAACCGAGAACGGCGGTTTCTTATGCAGCACAAAGCCGGCAATCGATCCGATGAAGCCCGGAAGCGCGGGGCCGGGAATGCCGGGAATTTTTCCGGAGATCCGGGACGAAATGGGCGAGATCGTGGCTGCGGGGTCAGGAAAGGCGGGAAACATTTGTATTCGTAATCCATGGCCTGGGATCATGCAGACGATCTGGGGAGATCGCGAGCGTTTCGTGAACCAGTACTACCGCAAATATTGTAAAGATGTGAACAGCAAGAACTGGCGGGACTGGCCGTATTTCGCGGCCGATGGCGCGGTGGAGGCGGTGGACGGATACTTCCGAATTCTCGGACGTGTGGACGACGTTATCAACGTGGCCGGACACCGGCTGGGGACGAAGGAAATTGAGTCTGCATGCCTGACGGTTTCGGAGGTGGCGGAGGCGGCGGTCGTGCCGGTGGTGGACGAGATCAAGGGCCGAGTGCCGGAAGTTTATATCGCGTTGCAACCGGGACTGCAGCCGAGCCAGGCGGTGATTGATAAAGTTAACAAGGCGATTGAAACCATGATTGGTAAGATCGCGCGGCCGCGAAATATCCATATCGTGCCGGACATGCCGAAGACGCGGTCGGGCAAACTCATGCGGCGCGTTCTGGCTTCCATCTCCAACCGGATGAATACCGGCGACATTACGACGCTGGCGAATCCCGACGTGGTGGAGAAGGTGCGGGAGTTGGTGCAGGGCAAAGAACCGGTGGTCGTCGCTGAAGTCGCGGACGATATCAAGCAGTTCGGGAAAGAGGAGTAGGCCAAAGAGCAGCGTTCTGAGCTACTGACGTGCGGTTCAATCACAAAGGCCAGTTCGATTTGGACTGGCTTTTGTTGCTTTATCGGCCGCCGCTCACGGCGGGCACAATTGAAATCTCAGAACCTGCGGGAACGGGGCTTGTCAGCCCGCCGGTATAGCGAATGTTTTCGTCGCCGATGAAGATATTGATATGCTCGCGCACTTGTCCCTGCTCGGTGGTGATGCGGTCGCGAACGCCGGGGTAGAGTGCCCAGAGCTGAGACAAAGCTTCGCCCACATTTGCGGGCGAAGATTCGATCGAGACTCGACTGCGGCCAGCGGTGAATTCTCGCAACGATCCGGGAATGTGAAAGGTCACCGGCATGAGATCACCTCTTCGACCGGCGTGTTTTGGACTTTGCCATAGGCGTCGCGCGACGGGAAGTGGTGGTCGCCGGCTTGGGCATGAGCGATTGCGGAGGGCCGTCCTCCAGCAGAGCGGCTCGCACGCAGACAACTGACGGGAGCCCTTCCAGTATTTTTTGCCAAGACTTGCCTTCGTCGCGCGAGCCAAACAGTTGTCCGCTTCTGGTTCCGAAGTAAATGCCCGCGGGGTCGAATGAGTCAGCCGCCATGGCATCCCGCAAGACGGTTTCGTAAGCGCGCTTTTGCGGCAGGCCGCGCATCAAGGGCTCCCAGGACTCGCCGGCGTTACGGGAGCGATAAATCCGCAGGCGTCCGTCGCAAGCGCAGCGGAATTCATCGGACTCGACCGGAGCGACATAAACGCAGTCGGGATTTCTGGGGTGCATCAACACGGGAAAGCCGAAATCGGAGGGCACGCCATTGGCGATGTCGGTCCAGCTTTCGGCGCCATCATCGGATCGATACAAGCCCCAATGATTTTGCAGGAAGAGACGGCCGGGGCGGGCGGGATGCATGGCGATTTTGTGTACGCATTGCCCGAACTCGGGAAATTTGTCGGGCATGAACATGGCGCGAATCCCGCGGTTCTGGGCGGTCCATGAAGCTCCGCCATCGACGGTGCGGTACACGCCGCCGGCAGAGATTGCGACATACATGCGCCGCTTATCCGCCGGGTCGAGCACAACCGTGTGCAAAGCGAGGCCGCCGTTTCCAGGCATCCAACGGGGACGATGCGGATGATCGAACAATCCGCGAACCATCGACCAGCTTTTACCGCCGTCGCCGGTTTCAAACAACGCAGCGGGTTCGACGCCGCAGTAAAGCACGTTTGGTTCCTCGTCTGGGCCGGGCGTGATCTGCCAGATATTTTTCAAGGAAAGTCCAGTGTCAGACGGAAAGCGAATGGGGGCTTGCTGCGGATTGGTCCAGCTCTTTCCAAAGTCGTCGCTGGAGCGAAGAATTGTGCCCCAATAGCTGGAGGTCGAAGCCCAAATCCGGCGCTGATCGCCGCGGCCGTCGAAGGCCATGGCATAAACACTCTGCCCGTGGAAATAAGGACCGCCAACTTCCCATCGGTTGCGCTGGGCGTTGGAGCGCAGGATGAAGGCTCCTTTGGTCGTTCCGACGAGCACGAGGAACGCGCCTTTTTTGACATGCACGTGTTGCACGCTGTGGAAGACGGTCGGGCGATCGGAAGCCGGGTCCGGGCCGGGTTCGGGGGCTGAAGTCATTGCTGCGGACTGAATTGCCTCCATCGCCGCCTGAACCTCGCCGGCGCGCTGGTACCGTTGCATCGGTTCCTTGGTCAGGCAGCGTTGAATGATGGCCCAGAGTCCGGGCGGTACGGGGGGGCCGAGGGTTGCGGGAGTCTCACGCATGATCGCGGAACTGATCTCGAAGCCGGTGCGGCCTGCAAATGGCAAATGTCCAGAAACAGCTTCATAGAGGACAACGCCAAGTGCCCACAAATCGCTGCGATGGTCGGCGACCTCGCCACGCAAGATTTCCGGCGCCATGTAGGGGAGGGTGCCGCTGACGCCGGAGGTCTCTCCTACCGTGGCGAAAGATCGGGTGGGGCCTTCCAGGATGCCGCCGCCAACCTGCTTGGCAAGACCGAAGTCGAGAACCTTGACCAATCCTTCATTCGTGATGACGATATTTGCGGTTTTGAGGTCGCGATGAATAATGCCGCGATCGTGTGCACGGGCGAGTGCACTTGCGATCTGCACGCCGTAGCGGAGAACCGATTCCGGGGGCAGTCCTCCGGCCGCACACATTTCGGCCAGGGACTTGCCCTCGACCAACTCCATCACGATATAGAGTTCGCCCTCATTTTCGGCGACTTCGTAAATGGTGCAAATATTGGGATGGGCAAGGGCGGAAGACGCACGGGCTTCGTGGAGGAGGCGTTGGCTTGAAGAAGAATCCAGGCGGGTGTCTTTTTTTACGACTTTCAGGGCGACATCGCGGTGCAGCACTTCATCATAAGCGCGATAAACAACCCCCATGCCTCCTTCTCCGAGCTTAGCTATCACTCGGCAATGACCGAGTACCTGACCGATCACAATGGCTCCTCAAAGGCCCAATGGTAGGCTGCGTTTCGGAAGTCCGTCAATGAACGCCCGGACAGCGAAGCGAATGCTCGCTGGAAAAGCACCGTTTTCATATATAAATGTGAGGCATTGACTGCCCCCTTTCCCGGAGGTACAAGCATGGCGCTGCAGACGGTTGTCATTGCAATGCGGGTGCTGCGCAAGAATCCGGTGTTTACATTGACGGCCGTGGTCACGATCGCCCTGGGACTGGGCGCGACCACAGCGATCTTCAGCGTGACGAACGGTGTGCTGCTGGAGTCGCTTCCATATAAAGATCCGGATCGAATAGTGATCGCGGGAACTGACTTGCGGCAGCGGCACGTTCGGAACCTGCCGTTTTCCAACGCAGATTTTATCGATCTGCGCGACGGCACAAAAGATGCTTTCGAGGATATGGCCGGAGTGTTTACCTTTCGAGACGTCACTCCGATGGACGATGGCACGCCGGAGCAAACGCGTTTTGCCATCGTCACTACGAATTTCTTCCGCGTGCTGGGCGGGCGGATTGTGCTTGGCCGCGACCTAACCGATGAAGACGGCCTTCCGCAGCCGCCGCGGCCGCAGGCTGGGCAGCCGGTTCCGGCGCGGCTGCCGATAGCGGCGGTCATCAGCTACGAATATTTTCAGCGGCGCTTTGGCGGCAACGCGGCTGCGCTTGGACATCCCATGCCTGGGAGCGGTGGCCGGCCCAGCCCAATCATTGTTGGTGTGCTGGCTCCGCGCTTTCGGCTCTACTTTCCTCCGGAGGCGGACCAGGAATCCGCGCCGGACATATGGATCGCCAATCGGCTGGGCTACGATGCGGCGGAACGAAATCAGTTTTCGATTCTGCCGGTAGGCAGGTTGAGGCCGGGTGTATCCGTAGAACAAGCGCAAGCGGCGGCCGATAACGTAGCCGCGGAGGCGCGCAAGAATTTCCTGATCGCGAGAACCGCGGGATATTACATTCACATCGAGTCCATGCGGAAGCATCTAGTTTCCGAAGTGCGGCCGGCAATTCTGGCGCTGATGGGATCGGCTGTTTTTCTGCTGCTGATCGCCTGCGCAAACGTGGCCAATCTTCTGCTGGTACGGGCTTCGCTGCGCGAGCGGGAACTGGCGGTGCGCGCAGCTTTGGGTGCGAACCGCTGGCGCCTGATTGTTTCCTTGCTGACCGAGGCCGGCCTGATTACCGCGATGGGCGCGGCGATCGCGCTGGGGCTGGCATGGATCGGAATTCGCGAACTGCACGGCCTTGCCCCCGAGAATTTGCCGCGGCTCGACACGATCCGGCTTAATTCAGTGGTCCTGGGAGTGACCGCGTTCACCTGCCTGGCGGCGACCGCGATTTTCGGGATGCTGCCGGCTTGGCGGGCTTCGAAACCGGGAGTCGCGAAATTGCTGAGAGGGAGCAGCCGAAATGCAGGTCTGCTGGGCGCCAGTACTTTGCGGAATGCGGTGGTGATGGTGGAGGTTGCCCTCTCCTTTGTTCTTCTGGCGGGAGCAGGACTGATGTTCCGCAGTTTTATTGAACTGCAGCATACCGATCCGGGCTTCGACCCGCAGCGGCTCCTGACGTTTCAGCTGCTGGGCGCCAATCAAGGTCAAGATCCGCCGGAAAAGCGCGCTGTTGTCATTCGGCAAATACAGGACCGGTTGCGCAGGATTCCGGGCGTGGAGGCAGTAACTGCGTCGAGTCCGTTTCCGCTGGCGGGTGGCTTTAGTCCAATCAGATGGGGCACCGGGGAAGCACTAGCGGACGCCAGCAAGTTCCAAGCAACCGATGTCGAAGCTGTTCTTCCCGGCTACTTCGAAACCATGCGTATGCGCTTGCTGGCAGGCCGCTTCTTTACCTGGGACGATAACCTGCCTGGGCGCAATGTGGTAGTGATTGACGACATGCTGGCGAACAAAGCGTTTCACGGACAGCCCGCAGTCGGTGGCCGCATCTTGATTCGAGCGCGAACTCCGGAGCCGGAGTGGGTTGAAGTAATTGGCGTAGTCGCGCACCAGCACGAGGTCTCGCTCACCGAAGCGGGACGCGAGCAGGTTTTCTTTACCGATGCGTTCATGGGCTCGGGTGCTGTTGATCGCTGGGTGCTGCGGACG
>DASSRO010000089.1:0-12000 GCA_035701745.1 Candidatus Sulfotelmatobacter sp.
CCGATGCCGACGACCTTCGCGCCCGCCTTAAAAAAGAGGGTCTGAGCGCCATCGAAGTCGTGCACGGCGCACCGGGAACGGTGCAGGTTGCGACCCATCCCGAGGTCGACTTTGTGGTCAGCGCCATTGTCGGCGTCGCCGGGCTGGAAGCAACTTACGAGGCGGTCCGCGCCGGAAAGTTTCTCGGATTAGCAAATAAAGAATGCCTGGTAGCTGCTGGAGAACTCATTACCGCCGAAGCTCGCCGGCAAGGCAAACCTCTGCTTCCCATCGACAGCGAGCATAACGCGGTTCATCAGTGCCTTCGTGGCGGCCGCATGGATGAAGTGGAACGCATTTGGCTTACGGCTTCCGGCGGCCCGTTCCTACACACTCCCCACTCCCAGTTTTCCTCCATTACCGTGGAGCAAGCCTTGAATCATCCCACTTGGAAGATGGGACGCCGTATTACCGTCGACTCCGCGACCCTGATGAACAAGGGCTTCGAAGTGATCGAAGCATGCAGACTATTTCATCTGCCCCCGGCAAAAGTGGAAGTAATAGTCCATCCCCAGTCGACTATTCATTCCATGGTTGAATTTGTCGATGGCAGCATACTTGCTCAATTCTCGGTGACCGATATGCGGTTGCCAATCCTTTACGCCCTGACCTATCCGGATCGTATCGCTTCGGATATGCGCTTCGCGGTCAGTGACTTGCGTCATCTGGACTTCTCCCCTCCGGACCTGAAAAAATTCCCTTGTCTTCGTCTCGCCTACGAGGCAGCAGAAGCCGGCGGAGCCAAGACCGTGGCCCTCAACGCGGCCGACGAAGTAGCGGTCGCCGCATTTTTGGAAGGCAGCATCCGCTTTGACGAAATTCCCAGGATTATCGAAGAAGTTCTGCAGGCAACCGATTCCGGCAAGCTCGACTCGATTGCCCAGGTATTGCAGGCTGATGCCGAAGCTCGCAGGCAGGCCCAAAAAAGGATCGCAAACCAGAAAGAACGTCCCCGGGCAACATCTTTCGCGTAGTTTCACGAATCTAACAGTTGGGGAGTAGTCATCTCGATTATGTCTGATTTCTTAACTTCGCTCGTCGCGGTGGTTGCAGTTCTTGGCTTCATGATCTTGATCCACGAGTTCGGCCATTACATCGTGGCCAAGTGGCTGGGAGTGCGGGTGGAGCAATTCGCCATCGGATTTGGCAAACGCCTCGTTGGCTTCCGTAAGGGCGACACAGACTATCGAATCAACGCCATCCCTCTCGGCGGCTACGTCAAGATGAGCGGTGAAAATCCCATGGACGAGCGTTCCGACGATCCGCGCGAGTTCATGAATCATCCCCGCTGGCACCGCTTCCTCATAGCGATTGCCGGCCCGACCATGAATATCCTGCTGGCAATCATCCTCCTCACAACCGTCTACATGGTGCACTACGAATACCCGGCCGTTTACGATGAGCCCCCGGTTATCGGATGGGTCCTCAAAGATACCGCTGCGGCCAAAGCCGGGTTCCAGATCGGCGACCGCATCACCCGCATCGACGACGTACAAAATCCCACCTGGGAGCAAGTCGATCTCAAAGAAGCACTGAGTCCGAGCCAGCCTTTGAACGTCACGATCGAACGCGGCGGGCGCACGCTGGAAAAAACCATCGTGCCAGAAGCCATGGGCATTGATCAGATCGGCTATGCGGGCTGGGCGCCGAAAGAAGGCATCGTCACAATCGTCGACCTGGTCGATGGCATGCCCGCCCAAAAAGCAGGACTGAAAGAAGGCGACCAAATCCTCTCCGTCGATGGCCAGCCTGTTCCCGCGCTGGCCGCCATGATCGAGAGCCTGAAAGTCACAAAAGATAAACCGATCGCGATTACCGTGATGCGGGACGGTGAGCAGAAAACCTTTAACGTTCAACCGGTTCTAAAGGACAAGTGGTACCGCATCGGCATCGGCAGTGAACAGATGAAAGTGAAGACTTTGCCTTTCGCCGAGGCTTTCAATCTTTCGCTGCATGAGAACCGGCAGAACGCTCTGCTGATTCTCGAACTCGTCAAGAAAATGGCGCAGCGCAAGATCTCGATGCGCTCTATTGAGGGGCCTATCCGCATTGGCCAGGCCGCAGGCGAAGCGGCCCGCCGCAAGGGCTGGACTCCTCTTATGGGCTTGACTGCGGCCATCAGCCTGAATCTCGGCATCTTCAACCTGCTGCCCATCCCCATCCTTGACGGCGGCGTAATCCTCTTCCTGCTGATTGAAGGCCTCATGCGCCGCGACATCAGCATGAACATTAAGGAACGCGTCTACCAGGCAGCGTTCGTTTTCCTGGTGCTCTTTGCGGTCATGGTGATCTACAACGACCTGATGAAGACGATTCCGGGGTTGGCGGACAAGCTGCCTTAGAACTTCTTCGCAAAGGAACCAGCCGACGGCCATTGCGGGCCGTCGGCTTTTCCGTTTATGCCACTTTTTTATTTGGCGGCAGCAAGCGCTTGGATTTGGGCTGGCACACCGCCCCCGGTTTAATTGCCTTCGCCGCCGCAGCCGGAGGCTTCGCGCTTTGCACCCGACTAATCTGGACCGCTTGCCCTCCGCCGAAAGGATCATCGCTATTAACACCGTTCGGCAAGGCTTGAATCGCTCTCTGAAATTTCGTCCACGCGTTTGAGGCCGCATCCGAAGTCAGGTTCGCATAAAGCTGAGCTAACGTTCCGGCGTCACCCAAGGCCACCATCGCCGGAGCAATCTTATCCAGCGTGTAGCCTTGGCTCATCAGCCACGAAAGAAACGCCATGCCGCATCCGGTGCTGTCCGCGTTCTGGTCGGTCGGGTCCGTCTTATTGACGAAGTCAGGTTCGCCGTCCTGCACCCACTGCGGAGCGGTTGCAAAATCCGACAGCGCATTGTTGCTGACGGACGCGGCGCACCACCTCGATAGGGCCTCGCCCGTGCTCTCCCCGCACAGGTTTCCATTCATCGAGCACTCGCTCAGTTCGGCCTCAAACAGTGCCGAGACACGAGCCGAGTTGCCGAATGCCGCGTCGACTTCAATGGCCGCGCCCGTGGTGTAATCGCAGCCCATATGATCGGCGCCGCCCGTTCCGTCGGTCGCATTTCCCAGCGCAAACACGATCACGCTAACGTCGCCGCCGGTGGTCCCGAAGATCGTGTCATTAGCGGCGACTACCCGATCGGCGTCGTTCAACAGATCCTGGGCATTTTGCGACCCCTGCTGCCCCAGTGACGGGTCCACGTATACTGTCACCCGCCCGCTTGGACTGGTCCCTACCAACTGCGGCGTGCCTTTGTAACTTGGCCATGCGGGCGCGGACCCGCCAGCCGCATTGATCTCAGCCGCCTTCTTCTTACCACCCGTCGCCTTAATGCGGTGACTCGGACTCATGCGATAACCTCCCGTACTCAGTAGTTGTGACGAATCGCGGCAGCGCGTTGCAGCCCGAGAGTTTCGGCCAGAGGCGGGCCAGGACTATTGCGGAATGGAAGTGCAGAACAATGATTTCACACCGTTAACTGTACGGCAATCGGTTAAGGGGTTGGCACCTTGCCGCGGCCCGCTTTAGAGCTCTAGACCCAGCTCCGTGTTAAAATAAAGCTTCCCATATGGCTCATATTCAACGTAGAAAGACCGCCACGGCCGTCGTTGGCGGCGTGCGCGTCGGGTCCGATGCACCGATAGTGGTGCAGTCGATGACCAACACCGACACCGCTGACATTCCTTCGACCGTCCAGCAGGTGGCGGCCCTCGCCCGCGCGGGGTCCGAACTGGTGCGCGTCACCGTCAATAACGACGAGGCTGCCGCCGCCGTTCCCCGCATTGTTGAACAACTCGCCAAGCAGGGCATCCGCGTTCCTATCATCGGCGACTTTCACTACAACGGCCACGTTCTGCTGACGAAGTATCCGGAGTGCGCGCGCGATCTCGCCAAGTACCGCATCAATCCCGGCAATGCCAGCATTGGAAAGACGGGAGACTCCAATTTCCGCACCATGATCGAAGTAGCGGTGAAATATCAGAAGCCGGTCCGCATCGGCGTGAACTGGGGATCGCTCGACCAGGTATTGCTGACACGCATGATGGACGAGAACTCCCGCCTGGAGGAACCGAAAGACGCTCGTGAAGTGACGATGGAGGCCATGGTGGTAAGCGCCCTGAATTCGGCGAAACTGGCCGAGCAATTCGGCCTTCGCCCCGACCAGATTATTTTGAGCGCGAAGGTTAGCGGGGTACAGGATCTGATCGACGTCTACCGCGCGTTGGCCGCCCGATGCGAATACCCGCTGCATCTTGGGCTGACCGAAGCCGGAATGGGCGCCAAAGGTGTAGTCGCTTCCAGTGCCGCCATGGGTGTAGTTCTGCAGGAAGGCATAGGCGACACGATCCGGGTTTCACTCACCCCTGCTCCCGGTGGCGACCGCACCGAAGAAGTCCGAGTGGCGCAGCAGATTCTGCAATCCATGGGCATTCGTAGTTTCACGCCACAGGTCACTGCATGCCCCGGTTGCGGACGCACCACCAGCACCTTCTTCCAGGAAATGGCCGAGCAGATCCAGACGTATCTCCGCGAGCAGATGCCCACGTGGAAGGGCCGCTACGTCGGCGTCGAAGAAATGAAGCTCGCTGTAATGGGTTGCGTAGTCAATGGGCCTGGGGAATCCAAGCACGCCAATATTGGCATTTCCCTGCCGGGAACCTTTGAGGAACCTAAGGCCCCGGTTTACGTCGACGGACGCCTGTTCACCACGCTCAAGGGTGATCGCATCGTGCCCGAGTTCATTGAGATTCTCGACGACTACGTCGACTCGCACTACGCCGCAAGAGAAGCAGTAAAGGAAGAAGTTCCAGCCAAGGTCTAGCAGAATTTCTGGTTGATGATTTTGAATTGCTGATTGAAAACCCGGCGAATCGCGCAATCCTCAGTCATTCAATCACCATCCACAATTCTCTTCACCTATTGTCCCGCGAATAAGAACAGCGGATTCTGCAGCGGCGGTTCGCCGTTGGCTCCGGCCGGCGCCCCGCTAAAGGGAGCTGGCAGATCGTTAACCAAGACATCAGCCGCATTGCCCCCCACAGCGATCGTGTTCGGCACGGTCGCAACTACGGCCACTGAACCGCCGTCGCACATGCTGGCATAGACGCGCGTGTTGTCCGTCGAGGCCACTGCTGACATGCGGAATCGCGCCGAAGCCGGGGTATATGGAAACATCGGCACACAGAACGCAGCCGGCGCCAATGCATATGGCTGGACCCCGCCTGCCGGAGTCGCAACCGGCGGCAGCAGCGGAAACACAGTGGTCTTCACCGCCAAACTCCCCGCGTCGTACACGGTAATCTGTGGAATCACGCAAAGGCTAGCCGCAACATTCGGATCAGGGCACGCCCCGCCGGACGTGACGTAACTCGCCACATAAAAGCGCGTACCGTCCTGCAATGCCGCCACCGATACAGGCATTACCGTGCTGTAAGAGCATGCGGCGCCGCCGCAGGTCGCGGAAGGGATCGGCGGAGCCGGAATGCTAATCGCCCCGGTTGCGTTACCCAGCGGTCTGGGTGGGTCGGTGGTCGCGTCGAAAACGTAGACAGACCCGGCCGTCGGATTTGTCACATACAACCGGCTCAGATTCTTATCGTAAAACACATAGTTGGCGCCAGCGCCTCCCACCGACTGCGGAGACCCCACCACAACGTTCGTATCCGTGCGAATCGTGTATAGCTGCCCGTCTCCCTGGGTTACCACGTAGACTCGCTGGTTATCCGGCCGAACCGTTGCCCACGCCGGCGTGTTGCCGACAGGAATGCTGGCCAGAGTCGTCAAATCTTGTGGGGAAAGATCGGTGACCGAATTCAAGCCTTGATTGAGCACGTAGAGATTGAGCCCGTCGGTAGTCTCAGCCATCGCAACCGGATGACTGCCCGCGCCCAAATACGCGATGTTGCTGATGCTGTTCTGAGAAGTGCTAATGACTGCGACCGAGTCGGTGCTGCCAAAATTGCAATTGGGATCGCTTTCCACTCCATAATTCGCCACAAAAACGCTGGTAAGTTGCGTGGTCGCGACAAAATCAGGAAGGTAGGAGCAAAGGTAGGGTTGATTCGTGCTGGGATTGATCGCCCCGATGTTTGGAAACGTCACAGAAGTCGTTGAGCCGAGGCCCGTCGCGAATGGACCGCTCCCAGCCGGAAAAAACGACGTCACCACGTCGGTTTCCCCTGGAAATAAGCTTCCGGCGCTGGCCACAAAAACCCTCGAATTATTCGGCAAAACGGCCCCATGCGTGGGATTCACTCCCATGTTGGCCTGCCCGATGTCGCTATCCCCTGATACGTCGATCTGCAGCGCCGTGCCAGGATTGAAGGGCACGTTTGTGCTGATCCCAAACACCGCGTGGTAGTTTTGTGGACTCGGCGGAACAATACCAACGGGGATGACCACCGGGCGATAGACTTGACCACAAGAAACTTCGAGCCAGGCAGCTAGCGCCACCACTGCTACCCAGCCCACACGTCGAGAACTCATCGGCACCCCGAAGAAGAAGTTGTGTTTCAAATGATTACGACAGAAGCGATTATTGTAACGATTGCGCGTCATCCGCGCCAGAGACCGGCGCTGGTTCTCAGCTAGGGATGCGGCTATGAGTATATGGGGATGCCTGAAGTGCGGGTATAGAACGAAACTGCGCAGAATAAGAACCCGTAGCCGGACAAGCACCCGCGCGAATTTCCTGCGCCGCGGTTCGTTTTTAGACTCTCCGCCGCCGACCTTTTGCAGTCGCCACCGCCGGAGCTTCTTCCGTCTTCGCCGTCGCGGCCGGCTTCTTCTTCCCTTCCATCTGCGCCAGGCTCTGCTTCAGCGCCGCCATCAGATCCACGACGGGAGCCAGCTTCTTCGGCTTTTCCACAGCCGCGACTTCTCCACCCTCAAGCTTGGCTTCGATTAACTGCTTCAAGTTTTCCTGAAAAGTATCTTTATATTTCTCCGGATCCCATTCGTCCGCCAGCGCCTCAATCAACTGGTGCGCCACCTTCACTTCTGCTTCCTTCAATTCCACGTCCGGCGCTCCAAAGCCTTCCACCTTGCGCACTTCCTCGGCGTAGTACATGGTGTGCAGCATGAGTCCGCCTTCGTGCGGGCGCAAGAATACGGTGTACTCGCGATTGTGCATGGTGATCTTGGCAATCGCGACATACTCGCTCTCTTCCAGCGCCTTCGTCAGCAAAGCATACGGACGACGTCCTGCTTCCTCCGGCATCATGTAATAGGACGACTCGAAATATACGGGATCAACTTCGGATTTCTTCACAAATTCCAGAATCTCCATCGTCTTGGCGGTCTGCGGTTCGATCTTCTTAATCTCCTCAGGCTCGATAACGATGTATTCATCCTTGCGAAATTCGTAGCCCTTCACGATTTCGCTGCGATCGACCACAACGTTCTCCGCCGGGCAAATGTACTGCTGCTTCACCCGCTGCTTGTCGGGCCGGTGCAGCATGTTGAACGAGATCCCGCTGCTGCGTGCGCCGGAGAAGAGACGTACCGGCATGGAAATGAGTCCGAAAGTTAAATGGCCAGACCAAACCGACGATGGCATAGTATCCTCGCAAGCAACTCCCGAACTGGCAAGGTCCGGCCAGACCGGGAACGAAGTAGCTAAACTCAACGGCAGGGAGAGTTTAGCCTAGAACTCATCTTGGATGCACCCCATCGAGTTAAGGAGAACCGAAATTCCAAGCCGGAGGGAATGTGGTCCGTCCTTTTGAGACACTAGCCTTTGGGGTTAACTCAGCCGGTTCCCTCCCCGGGAGGCGCCAAATCTGGTATGCGCGCAGATCTTGAAGCGCTCCTCCTACCTCGCTCATCTCTATGACAAACGTTCGAACGGAGGACCAGTGACTGACCTGCGTTATCCCATCGGCAAATTCACTTACGACAGAAGTCTGACCGAAGACCAGAAGCGCGCCTTCCTGGACGATGTCGCCCAGACTCCCGCCAACCTTCGCGCGGCGGTAAAAGGCCTGTCCGAGGCCCAACTCGACACGCCGTACCGTCCGGGCGGATGGACGGTCCGCCAGGTCGTTCATCATGTGCCCGACAGCCACCTCAACTCTTACGTGCGCTTCAAACTTGCGCTGACTGAAGACGAACCGACCATCAAGCCCTATGCGGAGGATCGCTGGGCTGAACTCCCCGACACGAAAGCCACGCCCGTGGATGTCTCGCTCGCGCTCCTGGACTCGCTGCACGATCGCTGGTTGCGGCTGCTGCGGTCGCTCACTCCTGAAGACTGGAAGCGCACGTTTCGCCATCCCGAGATGGGCCCCATGACCCTGGAGAAGACGCTGGCGCTCTATGCGTGGCACGGGCGTCACCACGTCGCGCACATCACTGCATTGAGTTCCCGTGAAGGGTGGTAGTGCGGCAGGCGACACTTTCGTGCCGGCGCAGGCGAAACTAACGTCATCTTTCGCCTTCACGGCCCCGTCGATAGCCTAACCAAGAATGCGGCCGTATCTCTCAAAGTTGTCCTGTCTGCTTGCGGGGGCTGTCGTCCTCGCGTCCTCCACCCGAAGTTCCGCTCAGGCGCAGCATCCCGCAAGCGCGCTGGCGTCGCCAACGGTGTCGGAGGATGACGCATCGCCGGCCCAGGCCGCACGCGACAAGAAGGCCCGGAACACGACACGTGCCAAGAGGATTGTTACCGACGAAGATATGGCCATTAAAGCCGGGCCTTTGCCTGGCTTGAAAATGGACGGAGCGGAAAACGGAGATGAGGTGGTCGCCGCGATTAACGCCTTCCGAATAACACACACCCCCGAACAAACCGAGAGCGCAGTCCGCATCTGGTACGACCGTTACGATGAAATGCTCGCAGCCGCCATCAGGCAGAATCTCGACACTAAGAGTCTACGCGAGACCAACTACCGCAATGGATATGAACTGTGCCAGGAGAGCCAGGATTCCGAACAGTGTCATGCTCGACAAATGGCTGAACTTCGAGGGGCGCGTATTGACCAGATGGAAATGACGAAAAACAGCAACCTCGAAGTGCGTATTCAACATGCTTTCTTGAAAGTCCGCAATGGACTGGCGAAGAATGGCGTTCGCTACGATTGGTTCCGAGTTAGAACCACCAATGGCATCGATGTCTTTTGAGTGCCGGAGTTTCGACGTCACCTTCAGGTAATTCCCACTCGCCAGAACAAAAAACTGGTCGCCTCGCGCAGGACCGCGACTTCGCGTTGCCACGTCGTTCGCGGCCGCGACTCTGGGCGCGGTGCCACGTAGACCGGCCCGATGCCCTCATGCTGTAGAAGTTTTCGGATACGGAAGACGTGGTAAGCGTCGCTGACCGCGACGCAACTGCGCAGGCCATTGGCACGCATGATCACGGCTACGCGCATAGCCGATTCCGAAGTATCCCGGCCCTGCGTCTCCGCGATCAGGTTGCGCTCTGGAACTCCGCGGTGCATCAGGTAATCCTGGCCCACTCCACCCTCGCTGAAATGCGGATCCGCCGCAGCACCGCCCGTAGTGATAATTACGGCAGCCACGCCCCGATGATACAAATCGAGAGCATGATCGAGACGTGCCCGCAGCACGGGCGACGGGCGGCCTGCATATTCCGCGGCGCCAAAGACCACAATCGCATCCGCGGTATGGATTTCCTCGAGCGAAGCCGAGTGCACGATCTGTATCGCCGTTGCCGCGAGGAACAGTACGACCGCTGCCACCGCTAAAACCAGCAGACGAAGCCACCACTTCGCTGGCGAATGCTGGTTG
The DNA here is from genome assembly GCA_035701745.1 of Candidatus Sulfotelmatobacter sp. Lineage (GTDB taxonomy): Bacteria > Acidobacteriota > Terriglobia > Terriglobales > Acidobacteriaceae > Sulfotelmatobacter. The sequence continues at coordinate 9,779 of DASSRO010000089.1, forward strand.
GCCACTTCAGCGGTCATTTTGCGGCCTTCATTCAGGCGCCTTCATCCCTGGGCAAAGAAGCTGGAAATCTCGTCGGAGGGAATCGCGCCTTCACGAATAATGCGCCAGCGCGCGTTTTCGTCGCTGAGATCAATGATGGTCGAGGCCACATCCCGCGGAGAATCGCCGCCATCGACAATAATGTTAATACGCCCCTTCAGCTGGTCGCGCACTTGCTCCGCGCTGGTGCACTCCGTCGCTCCGCTGAGGTTCGCGGACGTAGCCGTGATTGGAATTGCTGCCGCGGTCACGACGGCCCGCGGAATTTTCGCGTTGGGAACGCGCAACGCCACGTTGCCCGTGTTGGCCGTGACTTTCAACGGCAACCGTGAACCCGCTTTCACGATGATGGTCAGCGGCCCCGGCCAGAACTTCCGGGCCAGCGCATAAAACTCCTCCGGCAACGGCTTGGCCAGTTCCTCCGCCTGGTCTGTGCTTTCGATCAGCAGCGACAGCGGCTTGTGCCTTGAACGCGTCTTGATGTCGTAAACGCGCTCCACCGCGCGCAGGTTAAACGGATCCGCCGCCAGTCCGTAAAAAGTATCGGTAGGCATGCCCAGCACTTCCCCAGACCGGATCTGGTCGGCGGCATATTTCACCAGGGACATTTCAGGAGTTTCGCTATTAATTTTTACGATTTCGACGCGCACGGGCGTTCCCTTCTCTTCAGCTGCAGGTTCGATTTAGTTTGACCGCGAAACCTACCATAATACGGCAAAACGCCGCAACCGGAACTGGCAGCGTATCATGCAGACACCTGCTATGACACGCACGTCCGAATCCTCGCCCCGCCTCGCGCACCGCCTGCGCCGCATCGAAGGCCGTCACAATGCGCTGGTGAAGGAGCTGCGGCAGGCCTTCGCACACTCCGAACGCACCGCCGACGGCGACTGTGCCATTGAAGGCCTGCGTATTGTGGAAGAGGCGATTCGCAGCGGCCTGCGCTTTCATGCAATCTTTTTCAAGGAATCCGCACAGAATCTTGCCGAGCGCCTCCTGCCCCAAATCGGGGCTCACGTCGACACGCTGCTGTTACCCGACAAACTCTTCGATACCGCCGTTCCCAGCGAGTCTCCTCAGGGAGTGGCGGCCCTGGTCCGGCCGAAAGAATTTTCTTTGGCCAACATTCTGGAGCGCCTGCAACTCGGCCCCATCGTGGTTCTCGCAGGCGTACAGGATCCTGGCAATCTCGGAACAATCCTCCGCTCGGCCGAAGCCTTCGGCAGCGCGGGCGTGGTGCTGGGCGAGGGAACGGTCAGTCCGTTGAATTCGAAAGTGATTCGCGCCTCGGCAGGATCAATCTTCCGCTTACCCGTAATCATTGCGAAAACCGCTGCAGGCCTGGAAGAACTTTCGGCCAAGCTGCGGGCGCAGAATGTGCGTTTGATCGCGACCTCGTCGCACAGAGGCGCGCCGCTCGATCAGGCCAACCTCACCGGACCGATGGCAATTTTCATTGGCAGCGAGGGCGCAGGCCTGCCGCGCGCCGTGCTGGCGCAGGCCGATGAACTGGTAGCAATCCCGCACACGCCCCAGGTCGAATCCTTGAACGCCGGAGTGGCAGGCAGCATCGCACTCTACGAGTCGGCCCGCCAGCGCCGCACGGGCTAAGATGTTGGGAGGGGCACGGCGTCAGGCACGGCAATGCGCGGCCAGGGAAAACGGGGCTGTAAGCCCGGTGCCGTTGGAATTCCTATGCCAACCCGCCACCATCCACCACCAACGCAGCCCCTGTAATCCAATTCGCCATCGGACTCACCAGAAACAAAACCGCATTCGCCACATCGTCAGCCGTCCCAACTCGCCCTAGCGGACGATTCGCAGCCTCTTGCATGAACGCCTTCGCATCCTCACCCAGTTGCGCACACTCGCTCCGCAACATCGGCGTATCCACATCGCCTGGGCAGACGCAGTTCACTCGAATATTGTCTTTTCCGTGGTCGATGGCCATCGCCCGTGTGAGGTTGACCGTCCCGCCCTTCGCCGCGCAATAGGCGGCAGCCCGCGGCCCTCCCTTCAGCGACCATCCCGAACCGATGTTCACAATACTGCCTCCACCGCCGCTCACCATGTGCGGCACGACTTCCTTCGACAGAAGATAAATTCCCTTCAGAGTCACGTCGAGTGCCCGGTCCCATTCGTCCTCGGTAAGTTCCACAATATCTTTGCGAATTGCGATTCCG
>DASSRO010000090.1:0-2083 GCA_035701745.1 Candidatus Sulfotelmatobacter sp.
CAGCCGAGGCGGCTGTCTCTACGTGAGCGGATTACACTCCCGCGCTTTTGTCCGCAATCAGCTTCCTGATCTTCTCCACGAACTCCGCTGCCGGCATGTCTTCGGTCTTTTCTTTGCCGCGGGTGCGGACGTTCACCTTCCCGGCCTCGGCCTCTTTATCTCCGACCACCAGCAGGAACGGCACTTTCTGCATGGCATGCTCACGGATCTTGGCGTTCATCTTCTCGTTGCGCGCATCGACCTCGACGCGCACGCCGACAGCTTTGAGCTGGTCCGCAACTTTGTTCGCGTACTCCGCGTGGCGTTCGCTAATTGGAATCATCACTGCCTGCACCGGCGACAGCCATACCGGGAACGCGCCCGCATAATGTTCGATCAACACGCCGAAGAAGCGCTCCACTGATCCATACAGCGCGCGATGCACCATCACCGGCTGCTTGCGCGACCCGTCTTCCGCGACATATTCCAGCCCAAACCGCTGCGGCAAGTTGAAGTCGAATTGCACCGTCGAAAGCTGCCAAAGCCGCCCGATCGCATCCACCAACTTAATGTCGATCTTCGGCCCGTAGAATGCAGCCTCGCCGGGGATCGTCTTGTACTCAATCTTCCGCTCTTTCAGCACTTTTTCGAGCGACTGGGTGGCGTGGATCCACTGCTCTTCGCTGCCCACAAAGTTTTTGCGGTCGTCGGGATTCCAGGTCGACAGCTCGGTCTGAAACTTCTCGAACCCAAAATCTTTCAGCACGTCCAACGCAAATTCCAGGCAGCTGGCAATCTCTTCCTCGATCTGCTCCGGCATGCAGAAAATGTGCGCGTCGTCCTGGGTAAAGCCGCGCACCCGCAACAGTCCGTGCATCACGCCGGAACGCTCGTAGCGATACACGGTGCCCAGTTCGCCCAACCTCACTGGCAGATCGCGATACGACTTCAGCGAATCCCGATAGATCAGAATGTGTCCCGGGCAATTCATCGGCTTCAGCCGATATTCGGCGTCATCAAGCTCCATGGCGTCGAACATGTTCTGCGAGTAATAGCCCTCATGCCCCGAGGTGAAGAACAGTTGCCGGCGTGCCACATGCGGCGTATAGACCAGGGAATAGCCGCGCTTCAGGTACTGATCGCGCATCCAGTCTTCCATCTCTTTGCGGATAATGCCGCCCTTCGGATGCCAGAAAATCAGCCCCGGTCCCGCGAGTTCCTGGATGGAAAACAAATCGAGTTGCTTGCCCAACACGCGGTGGTCGCGCTTCTTGGTCTCTTCAACGTGCTTCAGATAATCGTCGAGATCTTTCTTCGAGAAGAAGGAAGTTCCGTAAATGCGCTGCAGCTGCTGATTTTTCTCATCTCCCAGCCAGTAGGCGCCCGCGATGTTGAACAGCTTGAACGCCTTGATCTTCCCGGTCGAAGGAATGTGAGGTCCGCGGCAGAAATCCGTGAACTTGCCGGTGCGATAAATGGAAATCTTTTCATCGGGCTTGGTGAATTGCTCGATGAAATGACACTTCATAAAATCGCCTTCTTTTTTGAACTCTGCCAAGCCCTGGTCGCGTGGCAGAAATTCGCGCGCGTAGGGAATGTTCTGCTGCACCAGTTCCTGCATCTTCTTCTCGATCTTTTCCAAGTCCTCGGGCGTAAACGGAGTCGGACGGTAGAAGTCGTAGAAAAATCCACTCTCGGTCGCCGGGCCGTGTCCGAGTTTGGTCTCGGGGAAAAGCTCCAGCACCGCCGCAGCCAGCAAGTGCGCGGACGAGTGCCGGTAGACCTCAAGCGCCTCAGGATCCTTGTCAGTCAGCAGGCGCAGGTCGGTATCTTTTTCCAGCGGACGAGTCAGGTCAATCAGTGTGGGGCGGGCGCCCTCGCCCGCCTGTTCGCCGTTGGAAGATATTTTCGCCGCCAGCGCCGCATCCGCCAAACGCGGGCTGATCGACTTTGCAATATCGAGCGCGGTGGTGCCTTTAGGGACATCCTTCACGCTTCCGTCAGGAAGCTTTATATGAATGCTATCTGGCATATTGTTGGGCCTTGCAGGTGGAGTGAATACTTCAGTTTATGGGAGGGGTTTGGGGAGGGTCAAACCGAAACA
>DASSRO010000091.1:0-10821 GCA_035701745.1 Candidatus Sulfotelmatobacter sp.
AGCGGAAAAGATTTCGCCGTCGGCCGTAGCGCAGTTGCAGGAGCCCGGCTGGACCGTGCTTACGGCGGAGCAACTGGATGGCAAGCTCGAACAACAACTGGAGTCCGCCGACGCGCTGATCGTGCGGTCGGCGGTGCAGGCTGACGCAAAACTGCTGGAGCACGCTAAGAAACTGCGGGTGATCGGGCGGGCCGGGGTGGGCGTGGACAACATCGATCTCGACGCCGCCACCCACCGTGGAATCGCGGTCATGAATACGCCGGGCGGCAACGCGGTTGCGGTCGCCGAGCAGACCCTGGGGATGATGCTGGCCATGGCCCGCCATCTATGCCGCGCCGACGCACTCATGCACGCCGGGAAGTGGGAAAAGAAATCCTTGCAAGGAACCGAACTGCGCGCCAAAACGCTTGGGATCATCGGCCTGGGACGAATTGGCATGGAAGTGGCGCGGCGGGCGCGCGCCTTTGGCATGGACGTGGTGGCGCACGATCCCTTTGTTTCGGTGGCCGTGGCCAAAGAGCAAGGCATCCGGCTGGCTGGACTCGACGAACTTTATGGCGCGGCCGATTACATCACGCTGCATGTCGGGTTGACGCCGCAGACTACCGGAATGATCAATGCGGCATCGATCGCGAAGATGAAAAAAGGTGTGCGGCTGGTGAACTGCGCCCGCGGCGAACTAGTGAATGAGGCCGATCTCGCGGCCGCACTCAAGAACAAGCAAGTTGCGGCCGCGGCGATCGATGTGTTTGCCGAAGAGCCTCCGAAGAATTCGCCGTTGCTTGCGCTGGAAAATGTTGTGCTCACGCCGCATGTGGGCGGTTCCACGTTCGAGGCGCAGGAGGCCGTGGGCGTGCAGATCGCGCAGCAGGTGAAGGAATATCTGAAGCACGGAGTAATCCAGAACGCGGTGAATGTGCCGTCGGTGTCGGCCGAAGAGTACGCGATGATGCAGCCCTACATCGTGCTCGCCGAACGGCTCGGAGGATTTTTGTCGCAGGTGTCGGAGGGAAGCATCGAGGAAATTTCCATTCGCTATAGCGGGCACATTGCGGAGTGGAAGACTGAACTGATTCGCAACGGCGCAATCAAGGGCATCCTGAACCAGGCGCTGGAGGAGAAGGCGAACCTGGTGAATGCGGCGACCATCGCGGATGAGCGCGGCCTGCGCGTGCTGGAATCGCACAAGGCGAAAGCGTCGACCGGAGGCGCGGGGAGCGTGCTCTCGATTTTTCTGAAGACTTCGACGGAGGAACATATGGTGAAAGGCGCGGTGCTGCACGGGCACGAGCCGCGACTGCTGCATGTGGACGGCATCGACGTGGAAGCGCCGCTGGAGCGCAGCCTGATTTATCTGCGGAACCGCGACGTGCCGGGCGTGATCGGCAAGGTGGGCACCATCCTCGGGGAAGAGTCGATCAACATTGCCGATTTCTCGCTGGGGCGGCGCGCCATCGAGAAGGAAGTGCAGAAAGAATCGGACCAGCCGCGCGAGGCAATTGCCGTGGTTCACGTCGACGGGCGCGTGCCGGAGGAAGTGCTGGCGAAGTTGCGGCAGATTCCGGCAGTGCAGCAGGCGAAGGCTGTGCAGTTGCTCTGATAGGCCGGGCAGGTGAATCTTGCGGGCTGCGGCAATCTACGACATTCACGGAAATCTGCCCGCGCTCGATGCGGTGATCGACGAAATTCGTGTGGCCGGCGTCGAGCGGATCGTCGTGGGCGGCGATGTGCTTCCCGGGCCCATGCCGCTGGAAACGCTTGCGCGGCTCGCCGGTCTCGAAATTCCCACTCAATTCATTCAAGGCAACGGTGAGGTCGCGGTGCTTGCGGAGATCGCGGGCATCGATGCCTATCCGCTGCCCGAGCAGGCGCGCGAAGTCATACGTTGGACGGCGCGACAGCTCTCGGCTGAGCACCTGCGAGAAATCCGGAGTTGGCCGACGACGATTCGCGTTGCGATTGACGGCCTGGGCGATGTGCTGTTTTGCCACGGCACGCCGCGAAACGAAAATGAGATATTCACCCGTTTGACGCCGGAGAAGGTTCTGCTGCCGGTCTTTGACGGAGTCGACGCCGCCGTAGTCGTTTGCGGTCATACTCATATGCAGTTCGATCGCATAGTCGGCAAGACTCGAGTGGTGAATGCAGGCAGCGTGGGTATGCCTTTCGGAAAGCCGGGAGCCGATTGGCTTGTGCTCGGACCAACGCTTGAATTACGGCATACTGCTTACGATCTTGCCGGCGCGGCTGAGCGTATTCGGAAGACGACATATCCGCAGGCGGAAGAATTTATTGCGCGCAACTTGCTGCATCCGCCGTCGGAAGAGGAAATGCTGAATTTGTTCGTGCGGGTGGAATTGAAGGGATGAACATCGCTGCCCGGCTCGGCCCGACAGTCGGGGCGGCTGTCGCCACATGATTTACGATTCGGCTTCGTCTCTTTGCAGCTTGCGGCTTTCCGCCAGCAGCGCCATGGAGTGCATCAGGTTCTGCAACGTGACAATGCCGATCAGGCGCTGATCTTCGACCACAGGAATGATACTCGAGTTGCGGGCTGTTAATTTGCGAAAGGCAGAACTCAGCGAGTCCTGGCGCAGAGAGACTTCGAAAATCTTATTCATCACCGCCTGCACGTAGCCGTTTCCTTCGGCGCGCAATGCATCGAGAATGCGCTGCTTCGAAATCACCCCCACCATATCGCTGCCGCGGACTACCGGAAAATCATCCTGCAGCGAGTGGACAGCCTTCTCCAGCGCGTCTTCCAGCGTGTCGGCGGGCGAGAGCGTGGCGAAGTCGGTGAGCATCACTTCTTCCAGGCGGACGTTATCGAGCACGGACTGGAAAACCAGCGCACGCTCTTCGAGCTGGGCGGCCGAGAACACGATGACGCCAACCATGGTCAGCCAGCTATCGCTGAACAGGCCGGCGAGCATCAGAACCATGGCGATGGCGTTGCTGATCGAAACCGCGCGTCTTGTCGCGGAAGAGGCGTCGAGCGTGCGAGTCAGGAATGCCCGCAAAACGCGCCCGCCATCCAGCGGATAGGCAGGCATCAGGTTGAACAGCGCCAGATAAAGATTCGCCCATACCAGGCTGCGCGGCAGGTTGGCAGCTTGCAGAAAGGGCCACTTCCAAAGCTCAATGCCCCCAACGAGGCTAATCACCCCGGCCGACAGTCCGGCGAGCGCGAGGCTCACCAGCGGCCCGATCATCGCCAGGCGAATGTCGCGCTTCCATGCCGAACCGGCTGGCTGCGATTTATCCACCCGCGATTCGTCGTAAAGTGCGACGCCAGTCAAGGGCAGCAGGATGACCGCCTTTGGAATCAGGCCATAGCGGCGGGCAGCGAGCATGTGTCCGCATTCATGGGCCGCAACGCATGCCAGAATCAGACCGACCAGCGCCAGATCTCGAGGCCCGTTGGCCGAGCCCTGATTCGCCGCGTACTGCGTCCAGAAAATGAACACCGGCAGGATAAAGAACGTCAGGTGGATGCGCACTTCCACGCCGAACAACCGTCCCACCGGGATGGACCAGCTCCGCATAAGGCTTTGCTACTTTTATTCTACATGGATGGATATATTGATTGCGGCACCCGAGAGTACAGGAGCATGCGAGTAATCGCGGGTAAATATCGAAGCCGGCCGCTGCGTGCGTTGCGCGGAATGGACGTTCGTCCCACCTCGGACCGTCTGCGCGAAACGCTGTTTAACGTGCTGACCGCGGGCAATCCTGCTGCGCTCGAAGGCAGCATCTGGCTGGACCTGTTTGCGGGCACGGGCGCGGTCGGCATTGAAGCTCTGAGCCGCGGCGCTAAGGAAGTTTATTTCGTAGAGCACTCAGCTGCGGCCGCGGATGCGATCCGAGCCAATCTCCACAGTCTCGGCGTCAACAGCGGTTTCAAGATTTTTCAGGAGGAATTACCGCGGTCTTTTTGGCGCATGGAGCGAAAACATGTGGCCGCCGACGTAGTGTTCATAGATCCGCCTTACCGCATGACCGACGCCTACGCGAAGACTTTGAGAGCCCTGGCGGATTCTTCGCTGGTATGGGCGATGTCAGTCGTGATTGCCGAGCACGAAAAGAAATTCGATCCGGGCGAGGAGTTCGGGCATTTGCGCCGGTTCCGCCATCTGGCGCAGGGCAGTGCGGCCTTGAGTTTTTATCGTATGGCGAGTGGGCGAGATCTGCGGGTGTAGGCAGCCCCCCGCACAGTTTTGCTCCCCGTAGGCATCCGCTTACATAATCAGGTCGTCGGTGCGTCGAACGATCGGATGCTGCATCTCCTCCAGATCGTTCTTTACCATGTTCAGGCCGTAAACGCACTCTTCAAAGTTTTTGGAGAGGCTGGCGAACAAGGGAGCTACCTTGGCGTACTCGAAGTGCTCGAACTTGGAAACGATGTAATAACTTTCCTTCCCGGCCTTTACCCAATCGACAAAATTTTCCAGCCGCTGGCGACGCAGGCGGAAATGATTGATGCTCTCGGGGAACATGCCCGCAAAAAATAAGGTGTAGTCGCCAATATGTTTGCGCACCTGCCGCTCGCGGTCAAAGGACGGCGCTGGGCCGTAAACCGGATCGGACTCGAGCAGCATTTCACCTACATCGGCCAGCGGCCGATTGGCGGCATCTTGAATTTTGTAAAGCTGATTGGCTTCGCAGAATTCCGCCAGCAGATGGGAGACGTAGGCGACGATTTGCGGATCGCGAATTCCGATTTGTTCGGCGTAGTGTCGCCCTACCAGATCCTGAAACAACTCCTGCAACGGATGCGATTCCGGAATCATTTTCGAACCCCCTGAACTCCGCACGGCACGCGGAGTTTCAGCCACCTGCGCACTAGATACATTACTTTGATGCCGAAACGCAAGTGACTTTTGTTTATCGGCATGATTCGTTTTTTCAATTAATTAGAAGTGACGAAAGGTTGGCGAGTTGTGCACAGTTTCCGTTAGAACCGCGGTGGTTGGAGAATGAAATGCCTTCGGATTTCCCTGTAGTAGTTTGCTGGCAGTCGAAGATGGCGGCTGCCAATTCTGCTCCGATCTGCGCTTCGCCTTGTTAGAATGAGGCTCGAGCGGGAGGCGGCAGAATGCAGCCACAGCGAGACGAGCGCCAGAACTTTTCCAGCGGCACATCGTGGGAGCCCATCGTTGGTTACTCTCGTGCGGTGAAGATCGGTTCCCATGTCCACGTGTCGGGGACCACGGCCACTGGCCCGGATGGAAAGATCGTCGGCGTGGGAGACGTCTACGCGCAGGCCGTGCAGACGTTAAAAAACATTGAGAGCGCACTCAAGAAAGCGGGCGCCGGCATGAAAGACGTCGTGCGCACTCGCATGTATGTCACGAACATCGCTGAATGGGAAAAAGTTGGCAAAGCCCACGGCGAATTCTTCCGCGACATTCGACCCGCAACGTCAATGGTGCAGGTGAGCGCTCTCATTTCGCCGGAAATTCTGGTGGAGATTGAAGCAGACGCGATAGTGTCCTGATCTGCCGAAACGGCTCAGACCAACGGCTTCGACATCTTCACGAAATGACACGGCACCTTCGGGCTCAAGCCGGGAGGGAACGCTTCGGAGCCGCATTCAACATATCCCCGATTTCGGTAAAAGCTGGGCAGTTCCTTGCGCACATTCACAACTCGCAAATCCATGTAGCGGCTGCCTGCTTTCGCGCAGTGATCTTCGGCGGCGACCATCAGCTTCGATCCAAGTCCCGACTTTTGAAGTTGCGGATCCACCGACAGCAAGCCCAGGTAAGAGCGATCGCCACGCCGCTCCACATAGACGCAGCCGCATACAACGCCCAGGTCATCCGCTACCAGAAAGCTGCCGGACTGAAGCAACTCGTGCACCGCCGCCAAGTCAATGCGGTCGTGATCGATGAGAAAGCTTTCGGCCTGCCGAAAAGCAGCATTAATCACCGCCGCGATGGCTTCTGCGTCCCGCATCTCCGCGACCCGCAACCGCAAGACTTTTTCCTCCAACCTGATCTGCTTCCGGGCTGGCTCGTGCAAGCGGCCGGAAATCGCGAAAAGGGTATAGAATCCTTCCCGCCCCAAACATCCTACGAGACTGGGGAGAACGCTGTCTTGGGAATTTGAACCGGCAGCTCTGGAGATCGCATGAAGCGCGTCATCTTTTTTGTTTTCTCTCTTCTGTTCAGCACCTGCGCAATCGCGCAACAGTCCTCAGGTTCATCATTACCGCAAGTCACGGTTTTACGGGCCGGCACCTTGATCGACGGCAAGTCTGACAAGGTTCGCCACGACCAGGTGATCGTCATTCGAGGCAACAAGATCGAGAGTGTCTCGGATGCAGCCAACGCGAAAATCCCCGACGGCGCCGAGGTCATCGACCTGTCGAAACAGACTGTCCTTCCCGGCTTGATCGATTCTCACACCCACATTTTTCTGCAAGGAGAAGACCCGGCGCAGGGCGGCTACGACGCCAACATTCTTATGGCTCCATTGGCACTGCGCGCGGCACGAGCCACCGTCTCCGCTCGCCGCGCTCTGGAACAAGGCTTCACCACACTGCGCGACGTCGAAACCGAGGGCGCAGGTTATGGCGATGTCGGCATCAAAGAGGCAATTGAAGGCGGCTATATTCCGGGGCCGCGATTGTTCGTCGTTACTCGCGCCATCTCGACCACCGGCGGATATTCACTGGATGGTTATGCACCCGAGTTGGAAATGCCAAAGGGTGCGCAGATTGTCGACGGCCCGGTGGAGGCGCGCAAGGCCGCCCGCGAGCAGCTCGACCACGGCGCCGACTGGATCAAGGTCTACATGACGCACCGCTCGTGGGTCGGAAAGAACGGTGAACTGGTCTCGCAGCCGACCCTAACGGTGGAAGAATTGCGCGCCATCGTCGACGAGGCCCACGGCTGGGGCAAGAAAGTCGCATGTCACGCGTACAGTGGAATCGGGCTGCACCGCGCACTCGATGGCGGATGCGATTCCATTGAGCACGGCCTCGATCTGGACGACGCCGCCATCGCGCAAATGCTGAAACAGGGAACCTGGTATGTGCCCACGCTCAGCGTCTATTACACCGACTGGGCCGCGGCCGGCACGCCCGCGGGACAGCGCGACCGCTTGCGCGCCTCCGCCCACGAGGTTTCGTTTAAGAAGGCTATGAAGTCCGGGGTCAAGATCGCCTTTGGAACCGACATGGGCGGAATTCCATGGTCAGAGCCGATCGCTCAGGAATTTTCCCGCATGGTGGAGTTCGGCATGCCGCCGATGGATGCGATCCAGTCCGCCACTTCCCGCGCGGCGGTCATGCTCGATATGGAGGGCAAGATTGGACTTGTCGCGCCGGGAGCGTTTGCCGACATCGTCGCCGTGCCGGGAGACCCGCTTCGCGACATTAAGTCCCTGGAGAGCGTGCAGTTCGTCATGAAAGACGGCAAAGTCTTCCGCGAGAGATAGTGTCGTCCTGAGTTCGGATATCTGGTCTTTCAAACGGGCGTGTCCCGAATTTTTCTCGCAAATTTCCTTGACTTCGCTACCGCCGTGAGCATAATGCCTGCATCCGCTGTGCGAGACGATCTCGGCTAAGTCGTCGTTTCGAAGGAGTTCTTATGAGCGTACTGGAACTTTGTGATCGGGAAATTGCCGCCGTCGACCTGGAAGCCACCGTCGCTGACGCCATTCACAAAATGCTGGATCACCATGTGGGAGCGGTCGCCGTGGTCGACAGCGAATATCGGGTTGCGGGAATTTTTACCGAGCGCGACGTGCTGCGAAAAATGGCGCTTAGCCACGTCGATCCCAGGCAAACTTCGGTGCGCGAGCTCATGACTACCCCGGTGGAGATGGCCACCACGGCCACCGGAGCCGGCGAAGCCCTGAGCATCATGCTGGAACGGCACTTCCGGCATCTGCCGGTAGCCGACGACAACGGCAAACTCCTCGGCATTCTCTCTATACGTAATCTGCTGGAGTGGCGCGTGGACGACCTGAGCCACGAACTGGACGCGCTGGAACAATACGTTTCCAACGACGGGCCGGGAGGCTAACCCATTCGCCCGCGCGCTCAATTCTGAAATGACAGGACTCTCCCCCTCCTTATCAAGGACAATCGCTGGCGTGCGCATGGCCGCGTCGGTGTTTTTTCTTCTTTTCGGTGAGTACAAAGTGACAGGGCCGGGCTTTGCTCACGGCGCCTTTCAGACGTATCTACGGGACTATATTGCAAACGGTGCGGTCAGCTTCTATCGCCCGTTTTTGGCGGACGCGGTTCTGCCCCATGCGGTGTTCTTCGGCTACATGGTTGGAGTCGTCGAGCTGCTGATCGGCATTTCGCTGCTGATCGGGTTTTGGGTTCGTCCCGCGTGCGTTCTGGGTATTCTGTTTCTCGTCAACATGCTTCTCGCCACATGGTGGGAACCAGGCCACGGAGCTCCGGTCTGGCGCTACTTTGGCAACGAACTTGAGCATCTGCCACTGTTGCTACTATTGATCATCTTTTACGCGGCTGATGCCGGACGGGTCTGGGGCCTCGACGGACGGCGCGGGCAGGCCGGTCGCGCGTAGTCGCTGTTGTCAAAAAACAGTCTGGGAGAAGGGGAAAGCGTGACTATCAGAAAGATCTGTACTGCGGCGGTTGCCGCTGTGATGTTCTGTCTGGGGACGCTGGGGAGCGCGCAAACCTCGCGGCACGTCGTGGTTCATGCGGGACACGTGCTCGACGTAAAGACCGGGAAGTTGCTGGCCGATCAGACGATCGTGATCGAAGACGGAAAGATTACCAGCATCGGCGCAGCCGATGCGAAGGTTCCCGCCGACGCGGTTCGCATCGATCTGCCGAACGCGACCGTGCTGCCCGGCTTGATCGACGCGCACACGCACCTGACCAGCGAGCCTAAATTTGGATACGAGCGGCTGGCGATTTCTGTGCCGCGAGAGGCCCTAATCGGCGCCAAGAACGCTCGCACCACTCTACTGGCGGGATTCACTACAGCTCGGAACGTTGGAGCTCGCGGCTATACCGATGTGGCTTTGCGAGATGCGATCAATGCGGGCGACGTGCCTGGCCCGCGCCTGCTTGTGAGCGGACCGCCGCTGAGCATCACCGGCGGGCATTGCGACAACAACATGCTGCCCTACGACTACCACGCGACCAGCGACGGCGTTGCCGACGGCATCTCGGAAGTGCAGCACAAGGTTCGCGAGAACATCAAGTACGGCGCGGATTTGATTAAGGTCTGCGCGACCGGCGGCGTGCTTTCGCTCGGCGACAATCCCCAGCACTCGCAATACACTCTGGAAGAGATGAAGGCGATTGTGGCCGACGCGCACCGCCTTGGCCGCAAAGTCGCCGCGCACGCGCACGGCGCCGAGGGCATTCGCTGGGCTGCGGAGGCCGGAGTCGATTCCATTGAGCACGGCTCATATATCGACGATGCCGGAATTGCCGCCATGAAAGAGCACGGCACCTATCTGGTGCCCACGCTCTACCTTGGCGATTGGATGATCGATAACGCCGGTCTTACTCATCTGCCTCCGCCACTCCTCGCCAAAGCGCAGGAAGTAATTCCGGCCGCGCGCAAGAATATCGCGCACGCCTTCGCGGGCGGAGTGAAAGTCGCATTCGGCACGGATGCAGCCGTCTATCCGCACGGCTTGAACGCCCACGAATTCGCGGTGATGGTCAAGTTAGGTCTCACGCCGCTACAGGCGATCCAGGCCGCAACCGTCAACGCCGCAGACCTGCTGGGCTGGTCGGGCAAGGTCGGCACCCTCGAACCGGGCGCCTGGGCGGACATCGTCGCCGTGGAGGGAGATCCGCTGAAAGACGTCACTATCCTCGAGCGCGTGAAGTTCGTGATGAAAGGCGGCGAGGTGGTGAAAAACGACTACACCAAATGAAAATCAGAAATGGATTGTCATCCTGAGCGAAGCTGCCCGGAGAGTGAAGCGAGCCGGTCAGCGCAGTCGAAGGATCCCTTCCCCAGCTAACGCGCCCGCTCCGTAACCCAGTCTGTCCAGAAGGACGACGCTCCGCTAGCGAGCAAAGGCGCTTTTCCTTCCATCGCATCCACAAAATTCTCCAGCATGGGATAGTGCAGGTTGGCATGCGGCGGCAGACTCTCATGCGCGCCGGGATAGACGAGGTCCGGGCCATTCAGCGGAGATAATTCCATCTCGCCGTCGGTCCCGCGAATGCGGCATTCGTCGCGCGAAACCCTGGAGTGCCAGCGCACATCGACTACGCCGCGAACGCCGCCCGCATATTCGATCATCACCGTAGCATTGTCTTCCACCGCATAGTGATGCACCACGTTCGACAGTTGCGCGGTCACTCGCAGGGGCTGGCCAAACAGAAAATTCAGAACGTCGACGCGGTGCGAAGCGATATCTAACAGCGGCCCACCTCCCGCCTTGGCGGGGTCAACCAGCCAGCTCCGGCTGCCTTGTCCGTCAAACCACCCGTGACTGGTAAGCTCGGCCACAACCGGCGTGCCGATCGCGCCAGCAGCAAGCAGTTGTTTCGCGCGCTGCACCTTGGGATAAGAGCGGCGATAGTAAGCGACGCCGAAAGTTTTGCCGCTCCGCTCGGCGGCCTGCACCATGGTGCGCGCCTCGGCCTCGTTCATCGCCATCGGCTTTTCGCACAGCACATGCTTGCCGGCGCGCAGCGACTGAATGGTCTGCGGCGCATGCAGAAAAACCGGCGTGCCTACATAAACCCCATGTACCGCTGGATCCGCGAGAGCCGCCTCTAACGTCGCAAACGCGCGAGCGTCGTACGCCGCAGCTTTTGCGGCATCGCGCGTGACGAGACCGTAGAGACGGCTTCTGGGC
>DASSRO010000092.1:0-15863 GCA_035701745.1 Candidatus Sulfotelmatobacter sp.
GAGCTCAGCCTTTGGCGGCGACTATGACGGGCGCGGCCTTCCTGGGAATTGACGTCGATCCCGAGCGCATCAAGAAGCGGCTGAAGACCGGCTATTGCGACTTCATGGTCACAACGCTCGACGAAGCGTTGCGCATCCTGAAAAACGCGGTACGCAAAAAAGAGAATGTTTCGGTAGGGCTGGTCGGGAATTGCGCCGACATTATTCCGGAACTGGCCGAACGCGGCGTCGTTCCCGACATCCTGACTGATCAGACCTCGTCCCACGATCCGCTGAATGGGTATGTGCCCAATGGGATGTCGCTCGAGGAAGCGCTGGCGTTGCGGCAACGCGACCCGAACGCGTATCAGGAAAAATCGCTTGACTCCATCGCGCGCCACGTAGAAGGCATGCTGCGCTTGCAGAAGATGGGTGCGGTCACGTTTGATTACGGAAATAATATTCGGACGTTCGCATTCGAGCGCGGCGTTAAGAACGCCTACGACTTTCCGGGATTCGTGCCGGCCTATATTCGTCCTCTATTTTGCGAAGGTCGCGGACCATTCCGCTGGGTTGCGCTGTCGGGTGAACCCTCCGATATTCACGCCACTGACGACCTGGTCCTGGAGTTATTTCCTGACAATCGCATCCTGCGGCGCTGGATCGACCTGGCCCGCAAGCGCATCAAGTTCCAGGGCCTGCCCGCGCGCATCTGCTGGTTGGGCTATGGCGAGCGTGCTCAGTTTGGCCTGGCCATGAATGATTTGGTGAAGAAAGGCAAGATCAAGGCTCCCATTGTGATCGGGCGCGATCATCTCGATTGCGGCTCGGTAGCTTCGCCTTTTCGCGAGACCGAAAGCATGAAAGACGGATCGGATGCGGTGGCAGACTGGCCGCTGCTCAATGCGCTGCTGAACACGGCGGCGGGAGCCTCTTGGGTCTCCATCCACAACGGCGGCGGCGTCGGCATCGGTTATTCTTTGCACGCCGGCCAGGTCACAGTCGCCGATGGCACCGATGAGATGGCAAAGCGCATCGAGCGCGTACTCACCACCGATCCCGGCATGGGCATCATTCGCCACGCGGACGCGGGATACGAGGAAGCGAAAGAATTCGCCCAGAAGGCTGACGTGAAAATCCCGATGAACTAGTTTTGTCCTTTTTCGAACCGGCCAGACAAGTGAAGACCGCTAACCGAAAACCTCAAACTTCCGACGGCGTTTTGCTAGTTAACATCGGCCAACTTCTCACGCTTCGGGATTCTTCTGCTAATGCTGGCCCGCGACGCGGGGCGTGCCTTGGAGACCTCGGCATCATCAAAAGCGGAGCGGTGTTCTGCCTTGGCGGAAAAATCGTCTCGGTCGGAAGCACGGCAGAAGCACGACGCGACGGCTGGCTCAAGCGAAATCGCCGCAAAGTTAGCGTCATCGATTGCGGTGGCAAGGTGGTCCTTCCCGGCTTTGTCGATTCACACACGCACCCCGCCTTTGTGGGACCGCGGCTGGTGGATTTTGAGAAGCGCATCGAAGGCGCGTCCTACGAGCAGATTGCGGCTGCTGGCGGCGGCATTCAATCGAGTTTGGAGAGTGTTCGCAAAGCTTCAAAAACTGCGCTGGCCGCAAGAATCGAAGTGACTCTGCAAGAAATGGCGGCGCGCGGCACGACTACGGTCGAAGCTAAATCTGGTTACGGACTTACGATCGAGTCGGAATTAAAGTCTCTGCAGGCGATTGGCGAAGCGGCTTCGCGCTGGCCCGGAACCGTGGTGCCGACGCTATTGGGCGCTCACACCGTCCCGAACGAATTTCAGGGACGCTCACAAAAATATGTCGAGATCGTCTGTAAAGAGATGATTCCGCGCGCTGCGGAGCGGAAGCTCGCCCAGTTCGTCGACGTGTTTTGTGACAAAGGGGCATTCACGTCGAATGAAGCGGAGCAAGTTTTTCAAGCCGCGAAAGAATATAGGTTGAACGTACGCGCGCACATGGGCCAACTATCCGAGACGGCACTGTCGCGATTCTTGCGATTTAATCCCGCTTCGTTTGACCATATGGATCACGTGAACGACGACGACATCGCGCAACTGGCCAAAAGTGACACGCTGGCCACCCTCGTGCCCGGAGCAAATTATTTTCTGGGTTTGAAGGAGTATCCGAACGCCCGCCGATTAATCGATGCCGGCGTGCCTGTAGCTCTTGCGACGGACTACAATCCCGGCACTTCGCCCACCCTGAGCATGCCGATGGCAATGTCACTGGCATGCACCCATATGAAGATGTCGCCGGCGGAAGCGATCGCGGCGGCCACGATCAATGGGGCATGGGCCCTTCGTCTGGCAGGACAAAAAGGCAGCATCGCGCCCGGCAAAGACGCCGATCTCGCGATATTTTCGGTGGATGACTACCGCGAGATTCCATACTGGTTCGGCGACAACCATTGCATTGCAACCGTATTAAATGGGATGGTCGCTGCACCGGAGAGAGCTTTCGCGAGATAATACTTGTATTGCAAAACAAGCGGAGCGCTGATTCTACGTTTTTTGGGCCCTCCTGCCAGGCTTTCTCAAGGAATCGATCTAAATTAAACCCGAGGGAAATATGAAGCGCATTATTGCAGTCCTGTCTTTTTTTATGCTCACAATCTCGCTGGCATCCGCGCAACGGTTGCCGGAGAGCGCAAGGCCAGAGAATTACAAACTCACTTTTACGCCCGATCTTGAGAACGCCAAATTTGAGGGCGATGAAACCATTTCGATTCGCCTTCTGAAACCATCCTCCGAAATCACGCTGAACGCCGCCGACATTGATTTTCACGAGGTGAGCGTAACCAGCGGCGCCACCACGCAAAGAGCGAGAGTCAGTCCGGAAAAGGAAAAAGAGATGGTCGTATTGAGCGTCGAGAAACCGCTTCCCGCGGGCCCGGCGACGGTACACATCACCTACACCGGCATCTTGAATAATGAAATGCGCGGCTTGTATTTAGGCAAAGACGATCACGGACGCAAATACGCCGCCTCGCAATTCGAGGCCACCGACGCGCGCCGCGCTTTCCCGTCGTTCGACGAACCCGATTACAAAGCCACATTCGACATCACGGCCGTTGCCGACAAGGGCCAGGTTGCGATTTCGAACCAGAAAATCGTGTCCGACACTGCGGGCCCAGGCAATAAACACACCGTCCGCTTCGCCCGAACGGCCAAGATGTCGTCGTACCTCGCCGCGCTGGTGGTGGGAAACTTCGAATACGTTGAGGGCGAGGCTGACGGCATTCCTATTCGCGTTTACTCCAGTCCTGGCAAAAAAGAGATGGGCACGTTCGCGCTGGATGTTGCCAGCAACGTTCTCAAATATTACGACCACTACTTCGGAATCAAATATCCCTACGGAAAGCTGGACTTGATCGGGCTTTCCGATTTTTCCGCCGGCGCCATGGAAAATACCGGCTGCATTACTTTCCGCGAGGTAGTCCTTCTGATCGATCAGAAGCGGGGTTCCATCCGGATGAAAAAAGAAATTGCCAGCGTGATCGCCCACGAGATGGCGCACCAGTGGTTTGGCGACCTGGTTACCATGAAATGGTGGGACGACATCTGGCTCAACGAAGGCTTCGCCACATGGATGGAAAGCAAGCCAATCGAGGCGTGGAAGCCAGAATGGAAGTTCAATCTCGACGACGTGAGCGATGCCGCCACAACCCTGAATGTGGATTCGCTGGATAACACCAGGCCGATTCACCAGGCCGCGGATACGCCAGCGCAGATTCAAGAATTATTTGACGGAATCGCCTACGGCAAGGCGGCGGCGGTCCTGCGCATGCTGGAGTCTTACCTTGGCGAGGAAACATTTCGCGCCGGAGTGAACGCATATCTGCAGCAACATCAATACGCGAATGCAACGGCAAGTGATTTTTGGGAAGCGCAAGCGAAAACATCGAAAAAACCCGTCGACAAAATCATGCCCACGTGGGTGAAGCAGGCGGGCGCGCCCGTAGTCAGCGTGAAGGCGCAATGCGCGGGCCAATCCACGAACGTTACGCTCGAGCAGCGGCGATATTATTTCGATCGCACGAAGTTTGACGCAGCCAACGATGAACTGTGGCAGATTCCGCTGTGCTTGCGGGGATCGGCTAGCGGAAAAGCTGTGAAGTGTGAACTCATGACCAGGAAAGAGGAAACCTTTACGCTGCCCGGTTGCTCGACCTGGGTTCTGGCGAACGCTGATGCGAATGGATACTACAGGACAGCCTTCTCCGACGATGCGGTTCGGGCTCTGTCCGGCGATGCGGAAACCCGCCTGACGCCCGCGGAGCGGATCGCGGTGGAGAACGACATTTGGGCTGCAGTTCGGGTTGGCCGCGAACCGGTCGGCGACTACCTGGCGTTTGCGCAAGGTCTGCAGTCCGATCACAATCACGTCGTAGTCCAAGACCTGCTGGCCGGACTGTCATACATTGGCCAGTATCTGGTTAGCGACAGCGATCGTGAGGAATATCGAGCGTGGCTGCGCCAATATTTGGCTCCCACCATGAAGGAAGTCGGATACGAATCCAAACCCTCGGAGAGCGATGAACAGAAGGCGTTACGACCGGAACTGTTTCGCGCGCTCGGCTACGATGCTCGCGATCCGGAAACTCTGCAACAGGCCCGCAAGATTGCCGACCAGGTTCTGACCGATCCCTCCTCTGTCAGCGGGGATATGGCGGGAATTGCTCTTGCGCTCGCCGCGTTGCATGGGGACTCCGCGTTCTACGACCGTGTGCTGGCGGCAACAAAGAATCCGCAGTCGCCCGAGCTTTACGACTCATACCTGTTCACACTTCCTCGGTTCAGCGATCCAAAATTACTGCAGCGGACGCTGGAGTTCGCGATCTCACCCGACGTACGATCGCAGGACGCGCTGCAAGTCATTACCGCGGTGATGAGAAATCCGGCGGGCCGTCAACTGGCGTGGGATTTCATTCAATCGCACTGGGACGCCGTGGCTACAGCCGGAGGCCCTTTTGCCAGCGCCGAAGTCGTTGGAGCAACCGGCGTCTTCTGCAATGCCGAACTCCGGGACCAGGTGACGCAATTCTTTTCGGAGCACAACGTGGCAGCCGCAGAGCGAACCTACAAGCAGTCGATTGAGCGGATCAACGACTGTGTCGACCTGAAATCGCATCAGCAACCGCAACTGGCGTCGTGGCTGGAAAAACATGGCAGTGCGGGCGGAGGCGACTGAAGATACTGCGCACTCGCGGCCCGGGAACTTTCCCGGGCCTTTTTTGTCTTAAGGCATGACTGGTAATACGAGATGAGACGGCATATCGGATGAGCAGTAGATCCTTTGCGTAGCGGGAACGAAATCGGACGCAGCCGCCTGGTAAATGCTCGGGACAAACTTCTGCGGATTTCGATCGATCACGGGAAACCATGTTGACTGCACTTGCACCATGATGCGGTGGCCTTTCAGGAACACGTGATCGTGATCGCGCAAAGGGATATTCCATTCTGTCGGTTTATTCGGCATGAGCGCCGACGGCTTTTCGTAGCTGGCGAGGTACCGGCCGCGCCGCACTTCCATCGCCACCGGCAATTCGTAGCCGTTCAGCGATTGCGCGTATTGTCCGGGCTTTGGTCCCTCATCCGGAGCCCAGGCATTTTTCTGCGCGTTGTCCGGATACACATCGATCAATTTAACTACGAAGTCGCTGTCGGTGCCGGAGGTCGACGCGAAAAGATTCGCTGCCAGCGGACCGGTTACGACCAGGTCGTGATCGAGCGCTGCACTCACAAAAGACAGCACGTCGGGCCGGTGATCCACGAAACGCTGGTCGGCAACTTCCCAGGTGCGCCAGTCGCCCGCCGGATAGGTGGGCGAGATGGGACGCTCGCGGTAAGGCACGGGATTCGCGGGATCGGAAATATATTCACGGTAGGCGTGTTCGCTCTTAGCATCCGGCGCAGTGAATGACAGTGTGCCATCCGCGCGCAGATAAAGGTTTTTCGGACGCGCTTCTTTTGGCGGCCACGTCGCGTAGGTATGCCATGAGTTCGATCCACTCTGAAATGTGCTGGCTTGCCATGCCGGCTTCTCGCCTTTCCCATGCAGGTAGTAGCGAAAGAACGGGGCTTGGATATTTTCGCGAAACTCACGAGCCGTCTCGTGTCCACCAAACGGGATGATGCCGATGCTGTCGCCTTTCGGCGCTTGCCATTCGCCATGAAACCACGGACCCGCGACGATAAAATTCGTGTGCTGGGGATCGCTCAGTTCGGCGTGGCGGAAAATCTGCCAGGGCCCCCATGGATCTTCCTGATCCCAAAATCCGGCGACATTCAAATTAGGTACGGTGGATGCGTGAAGCTGGCTGACCCACGCTTCCTTTTTCCAGAATTCGTCGTAGTCGGGATGCTCGACACTTGAGTTCCAGTACGGAATCGAACCATGCAGATATTTCGCATTGATGTTTGAGAGCGGTCCCAGGTCGAGATACCACTGGTACGTGTCGTAGGTTTCGAAGTCGAAATGTGTGTTCTTGTTTTTGTCGGCTTGCTCCATTACCGCGTACTCAAAGTCGTAACTCTCCCGCAGAGCGCCGTAGCGGTGGTCGTCGTCGTTCATCCATTGGTCCACGGGAGAGGCTTGCTCGCTGATGGCCTTCAGCGCCGGATGCGGGTGGAGCAGGGCAAGCGCCGTGGTCAATCCATCGTAGGAAACACCGAACATACCGACCTTACCGTTGTTGTTGGGAACATTCTTCACCAGCCACTCGATGGAATCGTAAGCGTCGGTCGTTTCGTTGGTGGCCTTGGGGTCGTTCAAGTCGACCCACGAAGAGAGGTTGAAGACGCCCTCCGATTTGAACCGTCCGCGCAGATTCTGGAAGACGAAAATGTAGCCGTCTTGCGCGAGTTCCTGGAAAGAGGCAGGCATCTGCTCTGGCGGCTTCTCGGGAACGCCGTAAGGCGTACGGCGAAACAAGATGGGCAGCGGGCCGGTCTGATCGACAGGCGTGAGAATCGCGGTCTGCAGATGAACTCCGTCGCGCACCGGGATCATGACTTCCTGAAGCTTGAAAACGGGTTTCGCCGCTGGCTGCGGCGCGGTTTGTTGGGCGGCCGCGGATATAACGATCAAACCACTTAATAACGAATGCAGGATGTAAGAGCGCACCAGTTTCCCTCCGTGCTGTCGGCTCAAGATGAACCGCGAAGTATATCAATCGCAGACGCGGCTCAGAAAATCCGCCCGACCGAAAAATTGATGCGGCTCTGACCGGTGGGACTTACGCTGCCCGCCAGCACGATCGGGCCGACGATGGTATCCGCGATGAAGCCGAGGTTAAATGTACCGCGGATCGCAATCGGCCCGGGGTCACTGGCTGCCGACCCGAACGCAGCGCCGGCTTCATACCACCCTCCCCAGTAGACTCTTCCACCCACCAATTCCGGCAAGCGATAAAAGTCGCGGTGGAAGCCGAGAGAAGCGTACGCGTAATGGTTCCCAACAAACTCAAAGGGAAGATAGGCTCCCAACCGAAATGGACCGCCGAGCGAGAAGACCTGGAAGGGACCGGCAGAGCCCCGAAACGTAGTCCCCCCGGAAATACTGGTAAAAAGCGAAGTCTTCGAGCCTAGCGGGATTAAGGTGGAGGTTTGCACCTCGAATTGCCCGATCGCATTGTTCAGATCCGGACTCTGCAGAACGCGCGAGGCAGTCACCACCACGCGGGTTCCGGTGTTCGGCACTGACGGGCTGTCCTGGCCGTCCCAAACGTAGCGGGCTCGAAATTCTCCGGTGCTGCCTTTCACAATCGGCAGGCCTGCGTCGCCAATCAGCGGGCTCAACTTGCCGTCGAAGATCTCGTAGCCGACGCGAAATTCGCTGCGGCGTCCGGAATCATAGCCCAGATCGAAACCGCCTCCGGCGCGCTCGTCACCAAAGACGGCAACGCGCGTCAAACCGCTGAATGAGTTGCGGGCATATTTCGACGCGAATGCGTAAGGCGCAACGAAAAATCGAGACTGCCAGAGCGGTTGATAGAACTCGCTCGCCGCCAAATTACTGGAACCGAAGAGCAGATCATTACGCCATTCGCCGCCTCGATGGGCGACGTCCATGAAAGTGACTCGCGCACCCGCGGAAAAATCAAAGGCGGCCACGCCGGAGCCATTCACATTCACGGCGAGATCCACGAAAGGTGGCCCATATGTTTTATCGTGCGTAGTGACGCGCAGCCCCGGAACTCCATTCGGCGTGAAGCCTTCGTACCCGAGCCAATCGAATTGCCCCTCCCCCGCGATGCGTGTCAGCCGAGTTTCAAGTTTTGAGAGATCGATGGGCCCTTGCAGCGACTGGCTGAGCCGTTGCTGGAGCCTGGTGTTGGTATCGGAATCGGCGCCGGTAACTTCGATGGTTTCAATCTTGTCGGGCTGCCGGTGCCGGCGAGCGGCGCGGGCTGCCAGATACTGTTGCCACTCTGCGGGATCTTGAATTGCGTAGGGCAAAAGCAGGGCAGACTCGGTGGCCGCGCTGCGATACCCTAGTGCGACAAGTTCAGCGACGCGAGTGTAATCCGTCTCGGAAAAGCCGCTCATCGCAATACTCACCTTAGCCTTGGCGAGTGTCAGGGAGTGGTGCTCGTTCTGCGCAATCATGACGTCGACGGCGCGCGAAAGCACTCCCGTTAGAGTCTCCAGTTCCTTGCGGCTTCCAGGCGGCAGTCGCAGTTCAACGGCGATGACGTCATCGGCACCCATCGCAAGAACGGTTTCCACCGGAATGTTTTGCACCATCCCGCCATCAGCCAGAACACGGCCATTCATTTCCACCGGAGTAAATACTCCGGGCAGCGCCATTGAGGCGCGCAACGCCTGAGCTAGCGAACCATCGCGCAATACCACCCCATCGCCGCTGATCATGTCGGTGGCGACGCAGCGAAATGGAATCGGCAAATCGTCAAAAGTCGCGATGCCCGATTCGGGGAAGGCGATGCGATCAAGCAACAATCCCACTCCCTGGCCAGAGTTGTAGCCGTTGGGCCCGCGTAGTCCATGTTTCAGGCCGAGCGGAGTAGTGATTAGAAAATCGCGACGATCCTGCTTGCGGCGGTAGGAGAGTTGTGTGTACACCGGGCCCGGACGAAAGGCTTGCTCCCAATCAATTTTCTCCGCGAATGCCTGGATCTCTGCGGGCGACATGCCGGTGGCGTACATCGCCCCAATGATGCTGCCCATGCTGGTTCCGGCAATCCGGTCGACGGGAATGTGATTCTCCTCCATCCAGCGGATGACGCCGATTTCGGCCAGGCCGTAAGCACCGCCGCCACTGAGAGCTAACCCGATTCGCGGGCGATGGGCTGCAGCCGCTGGTTGCACTGCCGCAGAACTTTCCTGCGCCTCCATAACGAATGGAGTCATGCCAAAAAACAAGTTGAGAGTGATTGCTAGAAAAGCGGGCCGGACCATCGGTTGCATTACGTGCTCCTGAATAAGGAAACAAGACGACAATCTACGAGCGAATTTCAAGATGAGTGCAAAAGGTTAGCAGGTTTGGGCGGGAACGATCATGCTTCAGCAGCGGAAGGTCAGTTCGTTTTCGATGAGGCAGGCTCCGCCGTACGCGCCTGCTCCACAACTCCGCGAACAGCGTCGACAACAACGTCGGGGCGATCGATTTGGATATAGTGCGCGCTATTTTTGGCAATCACCTGCGTTCCGCGCGTGGAGAGATGCGCCAACTCTTCCTGCATCTTCTCCCAAACTCCATTCGTAGGTGCAGCGAGATCGGGAGGTAGTTCACTGGAGGGCTTATCCGGATCGTGCGAGAGGACAACCAGAGGCATGTCGCCGAGCGAAGCTGTGGCGGCAGTTTCGGCCGCACTCGCCGGGAATCCTTTCAGCTCTGCCACCCCTTCGCGCGCAGTGTGAAAGTTGCACTCGGCTGCGCGTTGCGCCGGCTCCTCATCGCACAGACCCATCAGACGCGGAATACCGAAAGGTGTCGAGAACTCCAGAAACTCCGCCTCTCGCAGCCATGTGCCTTCCATATTTTTGAGTTCAGGGGGAAAGCGATTTTCCTGGTCGGGATGGGATGAATCGACCAGCACCATGCCTGCGGCTTCATTGCGATACAGGCTGGCATAGAGCCGCACATTGAATCCGCCCAGCGAATGGCCAACCAGCACGTAAGGAGGCGCAACGCCCGCAGCTTGCAGCAAGGTGTGCAACTCCTCGGCCATCACTTTGCTGGTGCGTGGCCGTGAAGAAGAGTCGCTGTAGCCAAGTCCCGCGCGGTCGTAGGAACACACGCGCGAGAACTGCGCGATCTGCGGCTGCACCTTTCGCCACGAGACGTAAGTGTCGCCCAGTCCGGACTCCAGGATCACCGTGGGACTTCCCTGTCCAACGCAATCGATGTGCATCTTGAATCCGCCAGCGTCGAAGAGTTTTCCGGGCATGGCATTCGCGCGGCGGTCGCGGGCCTCGGAGATGCTTTCGTAGATCGCCCCGGCGATGGCAGCGGCTAATCCGCATGCTAGCAAACCGAGAATGATGCGGCGGGGCCAGTGGTGAGACGGTGCGGGCGAAGAAATCGACATGTGCGGCAGTGATTCCGGCGGCCGTTACTGGCCGCATTCTACATGACCGGCGGCACCGTGATTCCCAGCACCGCCAGGCAGCCAATGAGTTCGCGGCGCACGACTGCTACGGTGGCCAGCAGGAAGTTTTTTCGTTCTTCGTTGGCTTCGGTGAGAATGGGATGGCGATGGTAGAACGTATTGAAATTCTGCGCCAGCTGAAAAACATGTTTCGCCAGGTATGCCGGCTCTGTCGTAGCAATGCATTTATCGATCACGTAAGAAGTTTTTGAAGCCAAGAGCCACAACTCCCAGAATTCGTTGCCGGCCTCGGTCTCCAGATACGTCGCCAGGTTGGCGGCCGAGATATTATCGGAAGCTATATTGGCGAAAGTTTCTGGATCGACTCCGGCTTTGCGAAAGATGCTGGTAGCGCGCACGACGGCATATTGTGCGTAGGGCCCGGTTTCGCCTTCGAAGCTCAGGGCTTCTTTGAAATCGAAAGCGATCACCGACTGCTTGGTGAATTTCAGCATGAAATATCGCAGAGCGCCGATGGCAATCTGGGTCGCAATTTGCCGGCGTTCGGGATCGCTGAGCTGCGGGTGGCGGGAATCAACTTCCTTCTGCGCCGAAGCGATCAGCGTGTCGAGCAGATCGTCGGCCTTCACTCCGAATCCCTTGCGGCCGCTGACTTCGATATAGGAACGCGTTTTGTCCTCGTCACTGAGGGTGTAACCGAGTTCCGCGGCGCAACGGGGAGTGAGCGCGACCATTTCGTAGGAAAAATGCGTGTAGTGATCGGCGGCGTCGCCGTGACCGAGTCCACGCAAAGCTTCAATCACCGTATTTTGCGCCTCGGACTGGCGGGCATCGATAACGTTGTAGATCTCGGCAACGTCGCCGAAGTGTGGATGATCTTTTTCTCCATCGCTAGTGGATATCCAGCAATCGTCGCCGTCGGGATAGCGGTAAAACTTCCGGTACCCGAAGTCGCGCCCCAGCAGGCCAAACTTCCACATGTGGTAAGCGATGTCTTTGCCAACATAACCGACCGTTCCGTTCGAGCGCACGATTACTTTCTGGTCTTCCTCGGTGATCTTTTCTTCCTCTGTGCTCTCTGTGGCCTCTGCGGCAGAAGTTTTTGATCCCGTTCCCGCCCGCCGCATCACCCAGCAACCTCTATTCTTGCCTTCGGTCTCGAAAGCCAGCACCCCGCTTTCTTTCAGCTTTGTGAACGCCGCGTCCCAGAAGTGCAAGTGCAAGATTTCGCTCTCACGCGGAAGGAAGTCGTATTCGATGTCGAGCCGGTCCATGGTCTCAAGATGCCTCCGCAGCACGGCAATCGAAATCAAGTCCGCGATCGCTGCCGTTTCTGTCGTCGCGTCTTCGATGGCGTGCAACGTCTGCAATCGAATCTGCAAGTGCTGCTTATCTTCGGCATACCACTGCGAGACCCGCGCATACAGATCCCAGCAGTAGTAGTCGAAGCGCGGCTGCCGGGAAAGAGCCTCGATCTCAGCGCGGGATTTATTTTCGATGTGGGTGAAGCCAACCACTACATCGGCCACCTGCACCCCCGTGTTGTCGATGTAATTCTGAACATCCACCGTTCTTCCCGCATGGCGCAACAAGCGGACGAATGTGTCGCCAAGAATCGCGTTGCGCAGGTGTCCAATGTGCGCGGCCTTGTTGGGATTGATGCTCGAGTGCTCGACCAGAATCTTGCCGCCAGGAATCACGTGAGGCAGTTTGGCGTCAGTGGCAAGAGCGGCGGCCATCCAAGCGCGATCGATCTTTACGTTCAGGTAGCCGGGTGGCGCCACGCGCATTTCGGCGATTCCCTCAATTGCACCGACGTCCGCGCGAATTGCCTCAGCGATCTTCAGCGGAGCCGCGCGCAGAGGCTTGGCATAGGGAAAAATCGGGATGGCGAAATCCCCGAGTTCCACCTTCGGAGGCTGCTCGATGACTAAAGCAGGTAGCGTCGAGCCGGGATAACGACGCTGCAGACACTCCAGCACCCGTTGGGCAAGACGTTGTTCCAGTTCACGATACAAGAAGTCCCTCTAAGCCATTGAAGAACAGTGATTTTATCAGAGCCGCTAGCAGTCGCGGGTTTGACGCAGATAGAACCGTTCCCTATGATGAAAGTTTCGTCGTTGGTCGGTGTCTTCGGTGGTTGACTTCAACGAGAAAAGACAAGTCTAACAACTCTTTTCATATGCGCATTGCCTACCTTGAATGTTTTTCCGGCGTGAGCGGCGACATGTTTCTGGGCGCGCTCATTGATGCCGGAGTTCCGCCGCGACTGCTGCAAGATGCGGTTGCCGCGCTGAACGTGGGTGCGCGCCTGGAAATTTCCCGGGTCGTGCGCAGTGGAATCTCGGCCACCAAGGTGGACGTTTGGGTAGACGGCGAGAAAGACCTTCCCCGCGAAGAATATTGGGCCAAGCAAGGTGTGGCGCGGGCGTCCTCGCCGGCGAAATCTGAACATGAGCACGATCATGACCATGGACACGGTCACGACCACCAACATGACGGCCAACACGAGGACTCGCGGGCGGGAGCGCCCGCGCCACACAGCCACGAGCATGGGCGGGGATTGAGTGAGATTCGCACGATCATCGGAAAGGCAAGCATCAGCGACAGCGCCCGGAAGACGGCGATCACGATCTTTGAAGCTTTGGGAAGAGCAGAAGCAAAAATTCATGCCACGTCCATTGAGAAGGTGCACTTTCACGAAGTGGGCGCGGTGGACGCGATGGTCGACATCGTCTGCGCTTCGGTGGGTGCAGATGCGCTCGGCGTGGACGAGATTATCTGCTCTCCGTTAAATGTCGGCGGTGGGTCGGTGAAGTGCGCGCACGGCACCTTTCCCGTGCCGGCCCCGGCGACTGTCGAACTTTTGAAAGATGCGCCTGTGTATTCAACCGGCATCCAGGCGGAACTCGTGACACCCACAGGGGCTGCGATTGTGAAAACGCTGGCCACGCGCTTCGCCGCCTTCCCCGAAATGAAAATTGAACAATCTGGTTACGGCGCCGGATCGCGGGACCTGGCAGGAATACCGAACGTTGTGCGGTTAACCGTAGGGGAAACTCAGTCAACGCTCGAGTCAAAGACGTTCTCCGAAATTATTTCTGTGCTGGAAGCCAATCTCGATGATTTGAATCCGCAGGTGTTCGGTTACGTGATGGATCGCCTGCTTGAAGACGGAGCCTTGGACGTATTCGGCATGCCGGTGCAGATGAAGAAGAATCGTCCCGGCACTCTGCTCACGGTGCTCTGCAAGCCGGAAGATGCCGGCAAATTGACGCAGTTGATTTTCACCGAGACCACCACGCTTGGCGTGCGACGCCGGGATGAGCGGCGGCAGACCCTGGCGCGGCGATGGGAAAGCGTCGGCACGCCCTGGGGCGAGGTTCGAATCAAGATTGCCAGCATGAATGGAACTGTCACGAATTGCGCACCGGAATACGAAGACTGCCGGCGCATCGCCGCCGCACATCATGTGCCGCTAAAAACGGTGATCCAGGAAGCTACCCGCGCCTATACCGGCGGCGGCCAGAAATAGTACCAACACACAAGCAGATGATCCGCGAGAAAATCAGCGACGTTCAATCCGGCTACGACTTGGTTGCGGAGGAGTATGCGCGGCGTCTTTACGACGAATTGCGCAACAAGCCGCTAGATTGCCAACTGCTCGACCGCTTCGCCGAAAGCGTCCGTAATGCTGGCGTTGCTTGCGACCTCGGCTGCGGGCCAGGGCAGATCGCCCGCCATCTCCGCGACTGCGGGGTACAGGTCTGTGGCATGGACTTGTCTGAGGCAATGGTTGCGCAAGCCAGGCGACTGAATCCCGGCATTGAGTTCAATCAGGGAGACATGCGTGATCTGCCCGTAAAAAACAATACCTGGGCTGGAATCGCAGCTTTTTACGCGATTGTAAACCTGACTCCCATCGATGTACTTCAGGCGCTGCGAGAGATGCTACGTGCGCTTACGCCCGGCGGTCGCGTCGTGCTGAGTTTCCATATTGGCGAAGACAACGCGCAGGTCGAAGATCTGTGGGATTCCGGAGCCGCGCTCGAATTTTATTTCTTTCGCGTGAAAACCGTGGCCGGCTGCGTTCGCGAAGCCGGCTTCGAGATCGAAGAAATTGTCGAGCGTGAACCTTACGCACCCGATGTTGAGTATCAGAGCCGGCGAGCCTACATTTTTGCGCGAAAGCCGGGAGCGACCACCACATCCGTATGAGCCGAAAGTTCTACATCACGACTCCGATTTATTACGTGAATGCGCGGCCCCACATTGGCCACGCCTACACTACGATCGCGTGCGACACCGTTGCGCGGCGGCAGCGCCTGCTGGGCGCCGACACATTCTTCCTGACTGGCACCGACGAACACGGCCAGAAGATTGAGCGCGCGGCGGAGGCTGCAGGCAAGACTCCGCAGCAGTATGCGGACCAGATTTCCGCCGAGTTTCGCAAGCTCTGGAAGCGGATGGGAATCTCCAACGACGACTTCATTCGCACGACCGAAGAGCGCCACAAGAAGCGCGTACAGGAACTTTTTCGCCGCATTCGCGACAACGGCTACATTTACAAAGGAACTTATACTGGCCAGTACTGCGTCTCCGATGAACTTTATGTCGATGGCGCGCAACCCGGCGACCCTTGCCCGATCTGCGGCCGCATCACCGAAACCGTGCACGAGGAGAATTATTTCTTCAAGCTCTCAGCCTTTCAGGACAAATTGCTGGAGCTCTACGCGAATCCCGAATTCGTCAGGCCAGAAACGCGGCGCAATGAAGTGATTTCCTTCGTGCGTTCTGGCCTCCGCGATCTGTCGATCAGCCGGTCGACATTCTCGTGGGGCATTCCTGTGCCGGATGATCCCAAGCACGTGATTTATGTATGGCTGGATGCGCTGGCCAACTACATCACCGCCATCGGCTATGGGTCCACTCACGCCGGGGCGCAGGAAGCATTTAAGAAATATTGGCCCGCCGACGTGCACATGATCGGCAAGGAAATTGTTCGCTTTCACTGTGTGTATTGGCCCGCATTTCTCCTGGCGGCAAAACTGGCGGAGCCGAAGGCCATTGTGGCGCACGGCTGGCTCTTGTTTGAAGAGAACAAGATGTCGAAGTCGCGCGGCAACATTGTGCGGGCGGAGACGATCCTGGATGTGCTGGGCGCGGACGCTCTGCGCTATTTTCTTCTACGCGAAGTGGTGTTCGGGCAGGATGGGTCGTTCTCATTTGATGCGCTGGTGCAGCGTTATAACTCCGATCTGGCGAACGGGTTGGGCAATCTG
>DASSRO010000093.1:0-3943 GCA_035701745.1 Candidatus Sulfotelmatobacter sp.
GGTAATCTGCGCCTTCTGTTCCTGTTCCAGGCGGCTCTCTGCGGCCCTCTGTTCAGCCTGCAGCGCGGCCGCACGCTGCGCGAGTTGCTTCTTGGTCATGCCGGCGTCGCGGGCCAGCGTCTCCTCCTGCGCTTCCGCAGTCTGCATCCGGTTCTGCAGTTCCTTGACCTGGGCCTGGCTGGCGTTCAGGTTCTGCGATAGCGCCTGAATTTGCTGGTGCGAGCTGTACTGCGCATATCCGAAACCCGCCACAACTAAAACCGCCAGCACGATCAGAATCCACTTGCCGGCATTCGACTGGTGCTCCACCTGTACGTATTGTCCAGCGCCTTCCTCGGCCATACACTCTTCCTCCTGGGAAGCTATCGAAGAATTGCAGGGATGCCTTAATTGTTGAGCAGGATCACCACAGTGTCAACTGGCTCATCGGGGGTCAACAAGCCCGTTCGGACCAATTATAGGGCGACGACTCTCGTGCCGCGAATGACCGGAATCATACTCCCCTGCGTCACCAAGGTAACTTTCGCGGACGGGTGATCTGAGCAGCCAGGCAACTCATACGAATTTCCAGCGGGTCGATTTGCTCTGGAAGTATTTTTCCCACAAGCCGAACACGATCCGCGGGCGCACGCCAAACACCGGCTCTTTCATCGCCAGTATGTCAGCCTTCATCGACGACATGTCGAACTTATATTTGCGTTCGTATTGGGAAAGGAATTTGCGCCGAGCCCCTACATCGGCGATTTCGGCGAATCCCTCGACGATCACAGCTTCATTTGCGTGCTCCGTGCAGACCACGCACTTCGGATTGCGCTCCAGGTTGCGCGCCTTTTGCGACTTGCTGCCGGTGCTGAAAAGCACCCGTCCGTCCTGCCACAAAGCCCAGACGACCATGGTGTGAGGAGATCCGTCTGACCTGACCGTCGTGATCCAGTAGTTGTGCGATTTCTTCAGCCGTTGCTCGGCCCACGACCAAGGGAGCAGGCCTTTTGACCCTTTGGGAAAACCGTAACCTGGGGCTTGAGGGCGGCTGGCTTTCGGAGCGGAGCGCGTTACCCGTGGCATAAAGTACTCCCTCCGGCGGTCAGTGCTAGCTTACAAGTTCTTCTGCGTCCACTGGTCGAGGCGATCAAGCGCCTGCTGCAAATTCTCCAGCGAATTGGCCACACTGAAGCGCAGATAGCCTTCGCCGAACTCGCCGAACGCCGTGCCGGAGAGCGCGGCCACACCAGCTTGCTCCAAAAGCGCGTCGGCGAGTGGCTTTGACTTCCACCCCGTTTTTTTTACGTTGGGGAACACATAGAAGGCGCCTTTGGGCATGCGGCACGAGAACCCTTTAATCTTGTTCAGCCCCGCCACGAACACATCGCGGCGCCGCTGGAACTCGTCGCGCATATGATCCACGGAACTCTGATCGCCGCGGATCGCCTCGATCCCCGCGACCTGGGTGAAGCTGGCGGTACAGGAATTGGAATTCGTCATCAATCGAGTCATGTGCGCGGCCAGATCAGGGCGCATCACCCCATAACCCATGCGCCACCCAGTCATCGCGTAGGTCTTCGAAAATCCGTCGAGCAGGATGGTGCGCTCCTGCATTCCCGGCACCGACATGATGGAGAAATGCTGGCCGCCGTCGAACAGCAGGCGGCTGTAAATCTCGTCCGACAGAATCATCACGTTGCGGTCGCCAATGATCTTGGCGATCTGCTCGATGTCGCGGCGCTCCAAAACTCCTCCAGTCGGATTCTGCGGCGAATTCAAAATAATCAGCCTGGTGCGGTCATTGATGAGCGAGGCCAACTCATTGACGTCGAGCGAGAAGTCGCGCTCCTCGCGGAGTTGGATGGGTACCGCTCGTCCGCCGACGTAGTGAATCATCGACTCGTAGATCGGGAATCCGGGGTTTGGATAGATGACCTCGTCTCCCTCATCGATCAGCGAGAGAATGGTGAAGAAAATTATCGGCTTTCCGCCAGGAACCACGACCACCTCGTCGCTCGAAACTTTCACCCCGCGAGTTCGGCTGACATATTCCGCCAGCGCCTGCCTTAGTTCTGGCAAACCCGCGCTGGGGCCGTAATGCGTCCATCCCTTGCGCATCGCATCGACCCCGGCCTCGATTACATTCGAAGGCGTGTCGAAATCGGGTTCGCCAATTTCAAGATGAATGATGCTCTTGCCCTGGCGTTCAAGGGCGCGCGCCTTGTTCAGAACTTCGAAGGCGGTTTCGGTGCCGAGCCGCGACATGCGGCGCGCTAGCTGCAATTCGTGTTGGATGGCTCTCTCCATGGCGGGAAAACTCCTCAAAGCGGCAAACTGCACATTATACGCCCGCTGGTGAAGGCATAAACCCCTAAGGGCACGAAGCCCGCGGCTCATGGGAGTGGACTGCTGCTCACAAATCCATTGTCATCCCGACCAAGGACATCGATCCGCGAAGCGGACCGATGTCCGCGTGGAGGGACCTTGCGTTTAGCCGGCGTGAGAAAAAGCCAACTCGAGGTTCCCGCGACTCCAAAGATTGTCCGCTTCGCGGACGATCTTCTCTGCTCGGGATGACAAATGTTTGGAAGTTCGCTTTACTCTGAGACGCTGTGCTCTTCGTTCTGCGAGCGCAGAACGCGGTCGACCGAATAAGGCGCGCGGCGGCTG
Organism: Candidatus Sulfotelmatobacter sp.; assembly: GCA_035701745.1. Taxonomy (GTDB): domain Bacteria; phylum Acidobacteriota; class Terriglobia; order Terriglobales; family Acidobacteriaceae; genus Sulfotelmatobacter. The sequence continues at coordinate 2,653 of DASSRO010000093.1, forward strand.
GGCTCGTGATAATGGCGGACTTGCATTTCGCCGAGCAACCCGATCGCCAGCAGGTTCAAACCGCCAATCAGCAGGCCCATCGACGCCATCATTAGCGGACCGTGCTCGGCCATGACCTGAACGTGGCGCAGGAATTTCTCGACGGCGAGCCAGAGCACGATCGCGCTCCCACTGAAGATGCTCAGCATTCCGAAAGTACCGAAAAAGTGCAGCGGACGCGAGAGATAGCGTAGCAAGAATCGAATCGTCAGCAAGTCAAAGAATACGCGGAAAGTCCGCGTGATGCCGTAATGCGAAACTCCCCGTTCGCGGTTCACATTGCGAATGGCGACTTCGCAAATGGTTGCGCCGTGCCAGGATGCGAGCGCCGGGATGAAGCGGTGGAGTTCGCCGTAGAGCGGAACCTGCTCGAGAATGTCGCGGCGATAGGCTTTGAAGGTAGTGCCGAAGTCGTGAATGTCGACGCCGCTGATCTTGGCCATCATCCAGTTAGCAATGCGCGAGGGAATGCGGCGCATCCAGAAATTATCGACGCGCACTTTGCGCCAGCCGCTGACAATGTCGTAGCCCGCGGCGATCTTCTCGAGAAACAGCGGAATGTCGTTGGGATCGTGCTGCAGATCGCCGTCCATCGCGATGATGTATTCGCCGCGGGCATGGTCGAAACCGGCCGCGAGCCCGGCGGTCTGGCCGAAGTTGCGGCGCAACTTGACCACGGTGACGCGGCTGTCGACCGCCGCAATTTCGCGCAGCATGGAGAAAGTGTGGTCGGCAGAACCATCGTCCACCAGGACGATTTCGAAAGTCTCGCCGTGAGCCTCCATCACCGCCTTCAGGCGGTCGTAGAGGTCGGTGACATTCTCCTGCTCGTTGTGCAGCGGAACTACAATGGAATACTTGGGCACGATCTTTCGATTATAGAACGAAAACCAGTTCTGAGTTCCAATTCTGCGTTCTGAATTGAGTACCTTTGTTCAGCAAAAACGTGTCCTTTTAGTCGCGGTGGTTTGCCAACCGACTTAGCAGTCAAAACCCCACCCTACGCAAATGGCGCCCCGCTAAGGGGGGCACTTCGTCATGCGGTGCCCGTTTGATAGGGCCGAATCAAGCTTGGTCTTTCAGCTTTAGCTTAGACTTGTTGTCTTCCATGAAGGTCTTAATTTCGTTAGCCGCTCCCAGCAGCCGGTTCCACTGCTCGTAGTAAAGCGTTACGGGGAAACGGCCGAGCCCATAGACGCTCACTCCGCCCTTCTCGCCGACTTTGAAGATCAGATCGCCGCTGCGTTTCTTG